>NZ_QKTT01000008.1:0-174289 GCF_003234555.1 Curtobacterium sp. MCBD17_019
CGCTCCGGGACACTGTCCCGGCCGCTCCGCCGCACCTTTGGGGTGACGAGTGATTACTTTACGCACCACCCCACCACCCAGCAAACCACCCCACATCCCGGGCGTGTCGCGAAGTTGTCGCATGCAACCGCCGGGCTGTCCGCTCCTGGTTCCGCGCCCCGATCGTGGTCTGCGGAGCCGCGAACGCCGCGACCCCGGCACCGTGGCGGTGTCGGGGTCGCGGGCCGGGTCGGCCGGCGTCGGGGCTCGGTTCGGCGGCGTCGGGGCTCGGTTCGGCTGCGTCCGCGGGTCAGCGTCGCGCGAGGACCGGGTTGGTCAGCGAGCCGATACCGGACACCGTGACCTCGACGATCTCGCCGTCGTTGATGGGGCCCACGCCCGCGGGGGTCCCGGTGAGGATGAGGTCCCCGGGCAGCAGGGTCCAGATCGAGGACACGAACTCGATGAGACTCGGGATGTCGTGTATCATCTCCGAGGTGGACGCCGCCTGCCGGATGTCGCCGTCCACGCGGGTCTCCAACCGGACGTCGGACGGATCGAGGTCCGTCTCGATGACCGGGCCGATCGGGCAGAACGTGTCGAAGCCCTTCGCCCGGGTCCACTGTCCGTCGCGGGCTTGGAGATCACGGGCGGTCACGTCGTTGGCCACGGTGTACCCGAGCACGACGTCCGCGAAGTCCTCGCGACGGACGTTCTTCGCCAGGGACCCGATCACGACGGCGAGCTCGCCCTCGTGGTCGACCCGCCCCACGTCCTGCGGCAAGCGGATCTGGTCGTTCGGGCCGATGATGGCCGTGTTCGGCTTGAGGAACACGATGGGGTCCTCCCCCGCGCGCTCATCCATCTCGGACACGTGCTCGGCGTAGTTGAGCCCGACCCCGATGACCTTCGACCTCGGGATCACCGGAGCGAGGAGCGTCGCGGTCCGCAGGTCCACCCGCTCCCCCGTCGTCTCGAACCCCTGGTACAGCGGGTCGCCCGCCAGGACCACGAGCGCTCGCTCGTCGAGGATGCCGTAACGGGGGTCCTCCCCCGGGGTGCTGAACCGTGCGATCTTCACGTGTCGACCCTACTGAGCCGCTGCCTCGTCGGTCCCGGACTCCGCGGAGCGGAGGGCATCGTCGCCCGCGTCGCCGACGGACGCCGCGCCCGATTCGGTGAGCTGCACCATCCACCCGTGCGGGTCGGGGCGTCGCCCGTACTGGATGTCGGTGAGCTCCTGTCGCAGGGACATCGTGAGCTCGCCGGCACCCTGGGTCGGGGACCCGATCGTGATGTCCTCGCCCCGCAACTCGGCGATCGGGGTCACGACGGCAGCCGTTCCGCACGCGAAGGCCTCGGTGATCGTGCCGTCGGCGACCCCGTCGCGCCACTCGTCGAGGGCGACGCGACGGCGCTCGACGCGCAGGCCGCGGTCCTCCGCGAGCTGCAGGATCGAGTCCCGCGTGATGCCCTCGAGGATGCTGTCGGAGTCCGGGGTGACGAGCGTGCCGTCGGACCGGACGAGCACGACGTTCATCCCGCCGAGTTCCTCGAGGTACCGCCCCTCGACCGAGTCCAGGAACATCACCTGCTGACAGCCATGCGCGTAGGCCTCTTGCTGCGGCAGGAGCGACGACGCGTAGTTCCCACCGGTCTTCGCCGCTCCCGTGCCGCCCTTGCCCGCGCGGCCGTACTGCGTCGACAGCCAGATCGAGACCGGCTTGGGACCCGAGGTGAAGTACGCCCCGGCCGGCGAGGCGATCACGTGGAATTCCACCTGCTGCGCGGCGCGCACCCCGAGGAAGGCCTCGGTCGCGATCATGAACGGCCGGAGGTACAGGCTCGTCTCGTCCGCCGACGGCACCCACTCGACGTCCGTCGCGACGAGGTGCCGGATGGCCGACACGAAGTCCTCGACCGGGAGTTCCGGCAGCGCCAGGCGTTCGGCGGACCGCTGGAACCGACGAGCGTTCGCCTCGGGTCGGAACCCCCAGACCGAACCGTCGGCGTGCCGGTACGCCTTGAGGCCCTCGAAGATCTCTTGCGCGTAGTGGAGCACGCTCGCGCTCGGGTCGAGCACGAGGGGCCCGTACGGATGGACGCTCGCGTCGTGCCAGCCGGACTCGACCGACCAGCGGATGGTCGCCATGTGGTCCGTGAAGAACTTGCCGAACCCCGGGTCGGCGAGGATGGCCGCCCGTTCGGCCGCCGCGCGGCGGTCGGCGGAGGGGACCGTCCGGAACGCCGTCGCGAACGCCGTGTCGGTGCTGGTGGGTGTCGTGCTGGTCATGGTCTCTCCTGGGGACGGAGCGGTCGGTTCGGCGGACGCCGGGGTCAGGCCGCGGTGGTACGCGCGACGGCCGCGACGATCGCGTCGCCGATCTCGGCCGTGGAGCGCGACGTCGCGCCGCGGCCCGCGATGTCCGCCTCGACCGCCCGCGTGATGGTCTCGGCCTCGGCCGTCCGACCGTGGTGGTCGAGCAGCAACGCGACGGACAGGATCGCGGCCGTGGGGTCGGCCCGCTGCTGACCCGCGATGTCGGGCGCGGACCCGTGGACCGGTTCGAACATGCTGGGGAAGGTGCCGTCCGGGTTGATGTTGCCCGAGGCCGCCAGACCGATGCCGCCGCTGATCGCGCCGGCGAGGTCGGTGATGATGTCGCCGAAGAGGTTGTCCGTGACGATGACGTCGAACACACCGGGCCGCTGGACCATGTGGATGGTCACGGCGTCGACGTGCTGGTAGTCCACGGTGACCTCGGGGTACTCGGCCCCGACGGAGGCCACGGTCCGCTGCCAGAGGTCGCCCGCGTGCACGAGGACGTTGCTCTTGTGCACGAGCGTCAGGTGGTGGCGAGGGCGACGACGGGCGAGGTCGAACGCGTACCGCACGACGCGCTCCACGCCGAACGCGGTGTTGAGGCTCACCTCGGTCGCGATCTCGGCCGGGGTGCCCTTGCGGATCACTCCGCCGTTGCCGACGTACGGCCCCTCGGTGCCCTCGCGGACCACGACGAAGTCGACCTCGCCGGGATCGGCGAGGGGGGAGGCGACGTCCGGGTAGACGCGCGTCGGTCGGAGGTTCACGTAGTGGTCGAAGGCGAACCGGAGGCGCAGGAGGAGACCGCGCTCGATGATCCCGCCCGCGAGCCGCGGATCGCGGGGGTCACCCCCGACCGCGCCGAGCAGGATCGCGTCGTGCCGGGCGATCGCGGCGAGGTCGTCGTCGGTCAGGACCTCCCCCGTCTCGAGGTAGTGCCCGGCCCCGAGGGTGTACTCGGTCCGTCGGACCGCGTCGGGCCCGACCGCGGCGTCGAGGACCTTGAGGGCCTCCTCGACGACCTCGGGGCCGATGCCGTCGCCACGGATCACGGCGAGGTCGATGGTGTCCGTCATGCGGGGCCTCCTGGTCGTGCGACCGCGGTCACAGGGTGATGTCGATCTCGCGCAGCGACTCGGCGTCGATCGCGGCACGGACGCGCTCGAGGATCGGGCTCGGCACGGGCGAGTCCACGGTGAGGACGCTCAGCGCCTGGCCGCCAGCGGCACGCCGGGCGATCTGCATCGCCGCGATGTTGATGCCCGCCTCCCCGAACTCCTTGCCGTACACCGCGACGATCCCCGGACGGTCTGTGTAGACCATGACGACGTGGTGCTGCGCGAGCGGGACCTCGATGTCGTAGCCGTTGACCTCGACGAGCTTGGCCACTTGCTTCGGACCCGTCAGGGTCCCCGAGACGCTGATCGCCGGACCGTCGGACTGGGCGCCGCGGATGGTCAGCACGTTGCGGTACTCGGCGGTGGCGGGGTCCGTGATGAGCCGCACCGTGATCCCGCGCTGCTCGGCGAGGAGCGGCGCGTTCACGTAGCTCACCTGCTCGCTGACGATGTTCGTGAAGATGCCCTTGAGCGCCGCGAGCCGGAGGACGCTCACGTCGAACCCGGCGAGCTCGCCGTGCACCTCGACGTCGACACTCGTGATCGAGGTGTCGGCGAGGCTCGCGAACACCTGCCCGAGCTGCTCCACGAGTGGGATGCCGGGTCGCACGTAGGGGTCGATGACACCGCCGGCGACGTTGACCGCGTCCGGCACCAGCTCGCCGCCGAGTGCGAGTCGGACGCTCTTCGCGACCGAGACGCCCGCCTTCTCCTGGGCCTCGTCCGTCGAGGCCCCGAGGTGCGGTGTGACGACGACGTTCGGCAGCGCGGTCAGGGCGTCGTCGGTCGGCGGCTCGGTGACGAAGACGTCGAGGCCAGCGCCGGCGATGGTGTTCGCGGTGAGCGCGCGCCGCAGGGCGGCCTCGTCGATCAGGCCGCCGCGGGCGACGTTGACGACGAACGCGGTCGGCTTCATGAGGGCGAGCTGATCGTCCGAGATCATCCCGACGGTCTCGGGGGTCTTCGGCATGTGGATCGTCACGAAGTCGCTCCGGCGGAGGAGGTCCTCGAGCGACACGAGCTCGACGCCGAGCTGCTGCGCGCGGGCCGGGGTGACGTACGGGTCGTAGGCGATCACGGAGACGCCGAAGGCCTGCAGCCGTGCGGTGATGAGGGCGCCGATGCGACCGAGGCCGATGATGCCGACGGTCTTCTCGTAGAGCTCGACACCCGTGTAGGCGGAACGCTTCCACGCCCCCTGCGACAGCGATGCGTGGGCCGCTGGGATGTGCCGGGCGAGGCTGAGGATGTGACCGACCGTGAGCTCGGCCGCCGAGATGATGTTCGACGTCGGCGCGTTCACCACCATGACCCCGGCAGCCGTGGCGGCCTTGATGTCGACGTTGTCGAGACCCACCCCGGCGCGGGCGACGACCTGCAGGTGCGGCGCAGCAGCGATCGCCTCGGCGTCGACCTTGGTGGCGGATCGGACGAGGATCGCGTTCGCGTCGGCCAGCGCGGCGAGGAGCGCGGGGCGGTCGGTGCCGTCCACGTTCCGGACGTCGAAGTCGGGCCCGAGAGCCTCGACGGTCGCTGGTGAGAGTTCTTCGGCGATCAGGACGACCGGCTTTGCCACAGGTGGGTTCCTTCGGGGAGGGGGCGGTGGGGTCGCGACGCGGGACGACGCGCATCCCATGCTATCGACGGGCCGAACGCGTTACGACGGGTGTCAGCCGCCCACGCGCAGCGTCGCGGAGACGTACTGGAGGACGTCGAACCAGAGCGCCGCGACCGCGCAGAACGCCGCGAGGAACACGACGACCGTCCGGACGAGGTCCGTGCGCCGAGTGACGAACCACGCCACCGCGTACAGGACGGGTGCGATGGCGACGTCGATGACGAGGGCCACCCAGGGCACGCTCGTCTGCAGTGCATCGCCCCCGTTGCGCCGGAGGAACGCGTTGTTCGCCGAGAGGGTGGTCGTCACGCCCACGAAGTTGCCGATCGCCTGCCACAGCACGTACGCGAACAGGACGGCGGCGACGACCCACACGACGACCTTGCCGAGCGTCACGCCCGTGGTGTCCGGAACGGCCGACGACGACGTGTCGTCCGAGGGCACCGCGCTCACCCGAAGCTCCTCGTCAGGACGAACGGCCACGGGAACAGCACGAGCGCCCCCGCGACGAGCCAGAGGACCCGCGTCCGCGGACGCCGGCCCTGCCCGAGCCACAGGGTGGCCGCGAACCACAGGGCCGGGGCCATGATCGCGAGGACCCGGAGGCCCTCGGAGAAGACGGCCGCCGCGGACGTGCCGGGATCGACCGGCAACGCGCCCGCACTGACGAGCCACGCCACCGTGTACAGCAGGTACACCCCACCGAGGACGCCCAGACCGACGAGCGATCCGGACGCGAGGGGCTCGTCACCGGTGCGGGCCCGCGGCGCCCTCGGTGTGCGCAGTTCGTTGGCCGGTGCGTCGACGTAGGTGGCGTCCTGCTCCGCACCCCAGCTCAGGGCCTCGGCGTCGTCGTGGTCCGCACCGCCGTCCGGCGGGGACCCGACGTCCTTCGGGGTGGTCATGACTCCAGTGTAGAAGCGACCACCGAACGGACCGCCGGGAACAGGGGGTGGCTCTCCATGAGTCCCGTGAGGATCTCGGTGAGGGCGTGGGCGGTCGCCCCCGACCGCAGCAGCGCGTGCAGCTCGAACGACTCCGGGTCGTCGGGGTCGTCGAACTCGAGGGCGACCCGGACGGCGCCGAGCAGGTGGTCGACCGGCATGCCGCGTTCCGCGAGCTGAGCGGCGGGACCGATGAAGCGCTCACGACGCCCGAGCTTGCGGAGCGGGTTGCGTCCGACCCGCGCCGTCGTGTCCGGGAGGAGCGGGTTGGCGATGCGGACGAGGTTCGCCTGGACGTACCGGCGGTGCTCCTCCGGGTCGAAACCGTGCTTCGCGACGAGCAACGCGGTGGTCTCGTCGAGGACGCCGTCGACCTCGGCCCGGACCAGGTCGTCCTCGAGGGCCTCGCGGATGAGCCGGATCCCGCGGACGAAGCCGTGGTAGGCCGCGGTCGCGTGGGCGGTGTTCACCGTGTAGAGCTTGCGCTCCACGAACGGCTGCAGGTCGTCCACCCACGTGACGCCCTGGATCGCCGGGGGCTCGGCGTCGACGCCGGAGAACGGCGTCCGCTCGATGACCCACTCGTAGAAGGGCTCGAGGACGACGTCGAGGCCGCCGGACTGTCCGAGCACGCCGGTCTGCTCCGGCACGATGCGGTCGATCGCGCAGTTCGCGAACACCGCGTCGATGTCGTGGTCCTCGAGGGCGGGCGATCGCCGGACGCTCGCGTGCAACGAGTCGGTGGCGTTGATGGCGTTCTCGCATGCCACGACGGTGACCACGCCCGCTCCGGCCGGCCGCGCGGCCAGTCCCTCGGCGATGAACGGCGCCACGAGGGGCAGTGTCCGCGCGCCGACCGCGGTCGTGACGACGTCCGCGCCGGCGATCGCCTCGACCACGCGGTCGCGCTCGCGCTTGCTGTTGAGGGCGGCGAAGCCCTCGACCACGCGGTCGATGGGGTCGTCACCGACCTCGTGGACGACGAAGCGGCCGGACTCGTTCAGGGCGCGGACGACGCGGTCGTCGACGTCGACGAAGGTGAGGTCGTACCCGCTGGCTGCGAGGAACTGGCCCACGAATCCGCGCCCGATCTTGCCGGCGCCGATGTGGACCGCCCGTCTCGTCACCGCCATCCGAGCATCTTCCCATGCCGGGAGGCCGCGACCGACCACGACGGACGACCCAGCGGGTGCGATCGGTGCGCCGAGGACGCCGGCCGGAGGGCGGCGTGCGCGGGGGTGCTGGAGGAGAGGAGCTGCATGTCGTTCGGGTCACGTCGCGAGGCGACGGTGCGCGTGGTGCGCACCGTCGCCTCCTCGTCGAGTGCTGGCAGGAGCCTAGCGGGCGGCCGAGCCGTCGACGTAGTCGCTGTCGGTCTGCTTCCACGCGAAGAGCTTGCGCAGCTCGCGACCGGTCGCCTCGATCGGGTGCCCCTCGCCCTTCTCGCGCAGCGCCGTGAACTCCGGCGCACCGGCGTCCTGGTCCTCGATGAAGCGCTTGGCGAAGGTGCCGTCCTGGATGTCGGCGAGGACCGCCTTCATGTTCTCCTTGACGTGCGGGTCGATCACGCGCGGGCCCGAGACGTAGTCCCCGAACTCGGCCGTGTCCGAGATGGACCAGCGCTGCTTGGTGAGCCCGCCCTCCCAGATGAGGTCGACGATGAGCTTGAGTTCGTGCAGGACCTCGAAGTAGGCGATCTGGGGCTGGTAGCCCGCCTCGACGAGGGTCTCGAACCCGTACTGGATGAGCTGCGAGGTGCCACCGCAGAGGACGGCCTGTTCGCCGAACAGGTCGGTCTCGGTCTCCTCCGTGAACGTCGTCTTGATGCCGCCGGACCGCAGACCGCCGATGGCCTTGCTGTAGCTCCAGGCGAGGTCCCACGCCTGGCCCGAGGCGTCGACCTCGACCGCGACGATCACGGGCACGCCCCGGCCGGCCTCGTACTCGCGGCGCACCGTGTGGCCCGGGCCCTTCGGCGCGACGAGCACGACGTCGACGCCCTCGGGGGCCTGGATGTAGCCGAAGCGGATGTTGAAGCCGTGCCCGAACACGAGCGCCTTGCCGTCGGTCAGGTTCGGCTGGATCTCGTCCGCGTAGACGTGCCGCTGCACCTGGTCCGGCGTCAGGATGACGATGACGTCGCCCCAGGCGGTCGCCTCGGCCGGGGTGTGCACGGTGAACCCGGCCTCCTCGGCCTTGCTGCGGCTCTTGGAGCCCTCCTGCAGGCCGATGACGACCTCGACGCCCGAGTCGCGGAGGTTGAGCGCGTGCGCGTGGCCCTGCGAGCCGTAGCCGATGACCGCGACCTTCTTGCCCTGGATGAGCGAGAGGTCGGCGTCGGCGTCGTAGACGATGTCAGTCACGGTGGTGGTTCTCCTTGTCGGTTCGGTGTGTCCGGTCCGGGGGTCCGCGGTGTGCCGCCCCGGGGTCATGTCGACTACGCGCGGGGGACGCGGTCGGTGATGCTCTTCGGGCCTCGGCCCATGCCGAGGAGGCCCGCCCGCGCGAGCTCCTTGATGCCGTACGGCTCCAGCACGCGCAGGATCGCCTGGATCTTGCCGGGGTCACCCGTGACCTCGATCACCAGGGAATCGGTCGCGACGTCGACGACGCGCGCCCGGAACAGGTTGACGGCCTCGAGTACCTGGGAGCGCGTCTGGTTGTCCACCCGGACCTTGACGAGCATGTGCTCCCGCTGCACGGACTGCGAGAACTCGAGCTCGACGATCTTGATGACGTTGACGAGCTTGTTCAACTGCTTCGTCACCTGTTCGAGCGGCAGGTCCTCGACGTCGACCACGACGGTGATGCGGGACAACCCCTCGACCTCGGTGGATCCCACCGCGAGGGACTCGATGTTGAACCCGCGCCGCGCGAACAGGCCGGCGACGCGCGTGAGCAGACCCGGCTTGTCCTCGACGAGGAGGGACAGGACGTGGCTCATGCGGGCCTCCCGGTCATGTCGGCGTCCTCGTCGTCCCAGCTCGGGGCGAGGTCGCGTGCGTGCTGGATCGCGGAGTTGCTGACCCCCTGCGGCACCATCGGCCACACCATGGAGTCGCGGCTGACGACGAAGTCGATGACCACGGGCCGGTCGTTCGTGGCGAGGGCGAGCCGGATCGCGTCGTCGATCTCGTCCTCGCGCTCGACGCGGATGCCGAGCGCACCGTAGGCGTCGGCGAGCTTGACGAAGTCCGGTACCCGTCGGGACGCGTGCCCCGTCTCGAGGTCGGTGAAGGAGTGCCGGCCGTCGTAGAACAGCGTCTGCCACTGTCGCACCATGCCGAGCGACGAGTTGTTGATGATCGCGACCTTGATCGGGATGTCGTTGATGACGCAGGTCGCGAGCTCCTGGTTCGTCATCTGGAAACAGCCGTCGCCGTCGATCGCCCACACGACGCGGTCGGGCTGCGAGACCTTCGCGCCCATGGCGGCGGGGACCGAGTAGCCCATCGTCCCCGCGCCGCCCGAGTTGAGCCAGGCGTGGGGGCGCTCGTACTGGATGAACTGCGCCGACCACATCTGGTGCTGACCGACCCCGGCCACGTACACGCCTTCCGGCCCGGTGAGCTCGCCGATGCGGCGGATGACGGCCTGTGGCGCGAGGAGGCCGTCCTGCGGGGCGGCGTACCCGAGCGGGAACTGCTCACGGAGCCGTCCGAGGCGCTCCCACCAGGCGTCGAGGGACGCGCGGTCGGCGACGGGGACGTCCTGCCACGCCGCCAGGAGGTCGGTGAGGACCTCTTTCGCGTCGCCCACGATCGGGACGTCGGCGAACCGGATCTTCGAGATCTCGGCGGGGTCGATGTCGACGTGCACCACCTTGGCGTCCGGCGCGAACTCGTCGATCTTGCCCGTGACGCGGTCGTCGAACCGGGCCCCGAGCGCGACGATGAGGTCGCTCTCCTGCAGTCCGAGCACCGCCGGGACCGTGCCGTGCATGCCCGGCATCCCGAGGTGCTGCGGGTGGGAGTCGGGGAACGCCCCGCGAGCCATGAGGGTCGTGACCACCGGGACGTGCGTGGCCTCGGCGAGTCGCAGCAACTCCGCCGACGCACCGGACCGGATGACGCCGCCGCCCACGTAGAACACGGGCTTGCTCGACTCGGCGATGAGCTGCGCCGCGGCCGCGATCTGCTTGCCGTGCGCCTTGGTCACCGGGCGGTACCCCGGCAGGTCGACCCGCGGGGGCCAGACGAACAGCGCCGAGTTCTGCTGGGCGTCCTTCGTGATGTCGACGAGCACCGGACCGGGACGTCCCGTCGTCGCGATCTGGTAGGCCGCCGCCAGCGTGCTCGGGATGTCCTCGGGCTTCGTGACGAGGAACGAGTGCTTCGTGATCGGCATCGTGATGCCGACGATGTCGGCCTCCTGGAAGGCGTCCGTCCCCATGAGCGTCGAGAACACCTGACCGGTGATCGCGATGAACGGAACGGAGTCCATGTAGGCGTCCGCGATGGCGGTGACGAGGTTCGTCGCGCCCGGACCAGACGTCGCGATCGCGACCCCGACCCTCCCGGACGCCGCCGCGTAGCCCTCGGCCGCGTGGCCGGCGCCCTGCTCGTGGCGGACGAGGACGTGGCGGATGGCCGTCGAGGCCATGAGCTCGTCGTAGAACGGGATGATCGCGCCGCCCGGCAGCCCGAAGACGTCGGTGATGCCGAGGTGTTCGAGGGACCGCAGGACCGCGCCGGAGCCGGTCAGGACCTCGGGTGCGCGCCGCGTCCCCGCGGCGGAGAGCGGAGTGGCTTCCGTGGGCATGGCACTTCCTCTGGTGTGGAGCGGCGCGGTCCGCGGGGACGGCGCCGCCGTCGTGGTGCGAGGGTGGAGGTCGGCGCTCAGCCCGTGACCGCGCCCTGGGCGGCGGACCGGACGAGCTTCGCGTACTTCGCGAGGACACCGCGGGTGTACCGCGGGGGAAGCGGTGCCCAGCCGTCGTGGCGGGCCTCCAGCTCGGCAGGGTCGACCAGTAGGTCGAGCGTGCGAGCGGCGATGTCGACGCGGATCTGGTCGCCATCGCGCACGAAGGCGATGGGACCTGCGTCCACTGCCTCCGGTGCAATGTGGCCGATGCACAGGCCGGTTGTGCCGCCCGAGAATCGTCCGTCGGTCAAGAGTAGTACATCCTTGCCGAGCCCCGCGCCCTTGATGGCGGCGGTGATCGCGAGCATCTCGCGCATGCCCGGGCCGCCCTTCGGGCCCTCGTAGCGGATGACGACGACGTCGCCCTTGCCGATCCGGCCCTCGGTCAGGGCGTCCATGGCGGCGCGCTCCCGGTCGAACACGCGGGCGGGGCCCTGGAAGACCTCGGCGTCGAAGCCGGCCGTCTTGACGACCGCGCCCTCGGGCGCGAACGAGCCCTGGAGGATCGTCAGGCCACCCGTGGCGTGGATCGGGTCGTCGAGCTTGCGCATGACCTTGCCGTCGAGCTCCGGCGGATCGATCTCGGCGAGGTTCTCGGCGAGGGTCTTCCCCGTGACCGTCAGGCAGTCCCCGTGCAGCAGACCCGCGTCGAGGAGCGCCTTCATCACGACGGGGATGCCGCCGTTGCGGTCGACGTCCACCATCACGTACTGGCCGAAGGGCTTCATGTCGGCGATGTGCGGGACATTCGCGCCGATGCGGTTGAAGTCGTCGAGGGTCAGCTCGACCTCGGCCTCGTGCGCGATCGCGAGCAGGTGCAGGACGGCGTTCGTCGAGCCGCCGAGCGCCATGAGCACGGTGATCGCGTTCTCGAAGGCCTCACGGGTGAGGATCTGCCGTGCGGTGATGCCGAGGCGGAGCATCTCGACCACGGCCTCGCCGGAGCGGTGCGCGTAGTAGTCCCGACGACGGTCGGCCGACGGCGGCGCAGCCGACCCGGGGAGGCTCATGCCGAGGGCCTCGGCGAGGGACGCCATCGTGTTGGCGGTGTACATCCCGCCACAGGCGCCCTCGCCCGGGACGATCGCACACTCGATCTTCTTCAGCTCTTCCTCGGTCATGGTGCCCGCCTTGCAGGCCCCCACACCCTCGAAGGAGTCGATGATCGTGACCTGCTTCTCCGAGCCGTCGGCCTGCTTGACGTAGCCGGGCATGACGGAACCGGCGTAGAGGAACACGCTCGCCAGGTCGAGCCGGGCCGCCGCCATGAGCATGCCGGGGAGCGACTTGTCGCAGCCGGCGAGGAGGACCGTGCCGTCGAGGCGCTCCGCGTTCACCACGGTCTCGACGCTGTCGGCGATGACCTCGCGCGAGACGAGCGAGAAGTGCATGCCCTCGTGGCCCATCGAGATGCCGTCGGACACCGAGATCGTGCCGAACTGCAGCGGGTACCCGCCGCCGCCGTGCACGCCCTCCTTCGCCCCCTGCGCCAGACGGTCGAGGGAGAGGTTGCAGGGGGTGATCTCGTTCCAGGACGAGGCGATGCCGATCTGGGGCTTGTCCCAGTCCGCGTCGCCCATGCCGACCGCCCGGAGCATGCCACGCGAGGTGGTGGCTTCGATCCCGTCGGTGACAGCACGGCTGCGGGGCTTGACGTCGATATCAGGCATGGAGCGAGTCTAGATGCAGTTGGTACACCAACCGGACGCGGGGCCGAGCGCGAGCGGACGGGAGCGTCAGCGGAAGGCGCGGGCGCGCGCCAGCGCCTGCAGCACGGGCGTCAGGGCAGCAGGGTCGGCGACGCGGTGCGCCGCGCGGGTCTCCCCCGGCCCGACCTTGATGCCGACGTCACCGGCGTCCTGGTCGAGCGCCCGGAAGCCGTCCTCGTCGGTGACGTCGTCGCCCGCGAACAGGACGCGGTCGGCGTCGAGGAGCGCACGCAGCCGCTCGACGGCGTCGCCCTTCGTGACGTCGCGCACCGCGAACTCGAGGATGTCCTTACCGTCGCGCACGTGGACGTCGGGGAACGCCGCGAGCACCGTCGCCCGGGCGTCCTCCACGGCCGCTCGGGCCTCGTCCGGACCGACGCGACGCGTGTGCACCCCGAGGCCCGCGGGCTTGTGCTCGATGTGGACACCGGGATGGCGTTCGGCGACCGCATCGAGGAGCGCGCCGATCCGATCCACGGCCGCGAGTTCGTCGGGCGACAGCGCGGCCTCGTCGTGGCCGTCCACCCGCCACTCGACGCCGTGCGACCCGACGAGGGACATGCCGTCGGGAGCGTGCGTCACCCGCGCCAACCCCGCGAGCGGGCGGCCCGAGACGAGGACGACGTGGGTGTCGCGTGCGCGGTCGAGGGTGAGCGCCGCGGCCCAGGAGCCCGGCAGGGCCGCCACCGCTGCCGGATCGTCCGCGAAGGGCGCGAGGGTGCCGTCGAAGTCGAGGGCGACGAGCAGTGACCGCGCCCCGCCCAGCCGCTCGATCGCGCTGTCGAGCGAGGGAGCCTCAGGCATCACGCGCGTCCACCGGCGTGGTCTGCGCGAGTTCGTCGACGTGCTCGTCACCGGGGTCGGTCGCCTCGGGGTCGATGCCGCCGCCCGGCGCGTGCCGATCGAGTGCCTCGATGAAGGACCGCGACCACCGCGCGACGTCGTTGTCCCGCACGCGCTTGCGCAGGGCGCGCATGCGGGTCGCGCGCTCGCGCTGTGGCATCTGCATCGCGCGCACGATGGCGTCCTTGAGCGCGCCGATGTCGTGCGGGTTGACGAGCAGGGCCTGACGGAGCTCGTCGGCGGCACCGGCGAACTCGGACAGGATGAGCACGCCCTGGTTGTCGAACCGGCTCGCCACGTACTCCTTGGCGACCAGGTTCATGCCGTCGCGGAGCGCCGTGACGAGCATGACGTCGGCGGCGAGGTAGAGCGCCACCATCTCCTCGCGCGGGTAGCCGTGGTGGAGGTAGCTGATCGGCTGGTGGCTGATCGTGCCGAGGTCGCCGTTGATGCGACCGACCGTGAGCTCGATCTCGTCGCGGAGTGCCTTGTAGGTGTCGACGCGCTCGCGGCTCGGGCTCGCGACCTGCACGAGGGTGGCGTCCTCGACGTCGATGCGGCCGTCCTCGAGGAGCTCGCCGAAGGCCTTGATGCGGTGTCCGATGCCCTTGGTGTAGTCGAGTCGGTCGACGCCGAGCAGGACCGTCTTCGGGTTGCCGAGTCCTTCGCGGATCTCGCGGGCACGGGCCTGGACCTCGGGCCGTCGGGCGATGTCCTCGTAGCTCTCGGCGTCGATCGAGATCGGGAAGTGCCGTGCCTCGACGTGCCGGACGGTGATGCCCCGTCGCGAGCGCGGGGCGTCCGGGTCGTCCACCGGGACGTCGACGATCGCACCCTTGGTCGTGTGGCCCTTGATGTGGCGCACGGCGCGGAGGAAGTTCGAGGCGTCGTCGTACCGCTGGAACCCGATGACGTCGGCGCCGAGTAGGCCGTCGATGATCTGCGACCGCCAGGGCAGCTGCGCGTAGATCCCGACCGGCGGGAACGGGATGTGGTTGAAGAAGCCGATCGTGACGTCGGGACGGAGTTCGCGGATGAGCTGCGGGACGAGCTGCAGCTGGTAGTCCTGCACCCACACGACGGCGTCCTGGTCGGCGACCGCCGCCGCGGCCTCGGCGAACCGCTGGTTCACGCGCCGGTACGCGTTCCACCAGTCGCGGTGGTACGTCGGCTGCTCGATGACGTCGTGGTACAGCGGCCAGAGGGTGTCGTTGCTGAAGCCCTCGTAGTACTCCTCGATCTCGGCGTCGGACAGCGGCACCGGCACGATGTGGATGCCGTCGTTCTCGAAGGGGTCGAGGTCGACGTCGGGCTGGCCCGCCCAACCGACCCACGCGCCGTCGTTCGCGCGCATCACCGGTTCGAGCGCGGTGACGAGACCGCCCGGGGAGTGCCGCCAGCCCTCGGTCCCGTCCTCGTCGACCACGCGGTCCACGGGGAGGCGGTTCGACACCACGACGAAGCCGAACCGGTCCGTCGAGGCCGTCCGGTCGGGGGTCGGCGTCGTGTCGGTGGGCTCGGCTTCCGGGGGGACTGCAGACATTGGTGCGGGCTCTCCGTTCTGGTCCCGCCGACCGGCGACGGGAGGCGCCGGACGTCGCACGGGCGCGGGAGGCGCTCGGCACCCGTCGCGGCGGCGGGCCGGTCCAGGCTAGCAGCGGGCATCCAGGCTGCCCGGGGCGGACGTCGGGCCGATGGAGCCGGGGCGGCGGCGGGGCGGACGAGGGGCGAGGGACGTCACCGCAGCAGCGCGGCCGTCCGCCGCGCGGCGTCGACGAGCGCGTGCCCGTACGACCGCCCGTAGCCGGCCGCGTGCACCGCGAGCGGGTGCAGCTGGTGCAGCGGGATCCGCTCCCGCCAGCCGGGACGGAGGGGCCGGTGCTCCTGGTACCCCGCCACGACCTCGTCGAGGTGCGGGCAGCCGAAGAGGTCGAGCATCGCGAGGTCGGTCTCGCGGTGTCCGCCGTGCGCCGCGGGGTCGATGAGCACGACGCCGCCCGGCGTGAAGACGAGGTTGCCGTTCCAGAGGTCGCCGTGCAGTCGCGCGGGCACGTCGTCGTCGTCGAGCGCCCCGTCCGCGACGGCCTCGAGCACCCTGCCGACGGCGGCGTGCTCGTCATCCGTGACACTGCCCGCCGCGCGTGCCAGGTCGAGGAACGGTGCAACGCGCTGCTCCGCGTAGAAGCGCCCCCACGACGACGACGGCCGGCAGGACTGCGGCCGCTTGCCTATGAAGGTCGGGCCGTCCCACCCCTCGGGCGGCGCGCCGAACGCCTCAGCGCGGGCGTCGTGCGTGCGGGCGAGGTCGTGGCCGAACCGGCGAGCGGCACCGGGCGACGGCCGGACGTCGGACAGCTCCTCGAGGTCGATGTGGCGCCGTCCGACGTCGAGCACGGCCGCGACCGCGACGCCGCCAGCGGCACCGAGCCACGTCAGTCCCGCCGCCTCCGCCGCGAAGAAGCCGTCGGGAGCGTCGGACCGCCGTTTCGTGAACACCGCCATGCGCCCAGCCTGCCCCGTCCCGGCGACCGACGAGGGCCTCCCGGTCGACACGGGTCTCGCCGTGGGCCCGGACGCGCCAGGCACCGGGCCGCACGTGGGCCTCAGTACGATGACCGGCATGGTGCGGACGCGGATGTGGCGGAACGGGACGGTCGCGGCCGAGGACTTCCCGGTGGAGGACGTGTCCGACCACCTCGAGCGTCCTGACGAGGTGGTGTGGGTCGACTTCACGGACCCGACGGCCGACGAGCTGGCGCGCATCGAGGACGAACTCGGCATCCACGCGCTCGCGAGCGAGGACGCACTCGAGCCGGGGCAACGGCCGAAGCTCGACCGGTACCACGGCGCCCTGTTCCTGGTGGCGTACGACGTGACGTGCTCGCGCGGCGGCACCGACCTGGTGACGCACGAGGTCAAGGCGTTCGTCACCGAACGCGCCGTCGTCACCATGCACGCGCCGGGCTTCGACGCGCAGGAGTTCGTGCGCCGCTGGGACGCCAACGACGACCTGGCCGGCCACGGTGCCGCGTTCCTCGTGTGGGGCGTCCTCGACGTGCTCGCGGACCACGCCACCGCGACCGTCGAACAGCTCGAGGACCTCATCGACCACCTGGAGGACGACCTGTTCGAGGTGTCCGCGCAGACGTCCCACATCCAGCGGCGGTCGTTCGCGCTGCGGAAGGCGCTCGGGACCCTGCGGCGGCTCGTCGGGCCGCAGCGCGAGGTGATCCAGACCCTCGTCCGTGGTGACGCGACGCAGGTCAGCGACGGACTGCGACCGTACTACCGAGACGTGGCAGACCACATCACGTCGGCCACGGAGCAGGTCGACCAGCTCCGTGAGTCGGTGTCGAGCGTGCTCGAGACGAACCTCAACCTCGCGTCGAACCGCATGAACCTGGTCATGAAGAAGGTGACGAGTTGGGCGGCGATCATCGCGATCCCGACCGCCATCACCGGGTGGTTCGGGCAGAACATCAAGTTCCCCGGCGAGGGCGCCTGGTCCGGGCTCGTCGCGTCCGCCGTGCTCATCGTCGTGTCCTCGGTCGCGCTGTACACCGTGTTCCGTCGGCGCGACTGGCTCTGACGCCGACGACGGCACGACCGGCCCACGCCGGGGGTGCCACCGGCGCTCAGCGGGCGACGAGGACCGCCGCGACGCCCGCCACGACGGTGAGCGGGGCGACGACGCACCCGAGCGCCGCGTAGCGACCCCACGACAGCGCGATGCCCTCGGCGCGGAGCCGTGCGTGCCAGAGCAGCGTGGCGAGCGACGCCCACGGCGTCACGAGGCACCCGGCGTTCACCCCGACGAGGAGCGCCGCGTACCGCACGGCCGCGTTGCCCGCCGCCGGCTCGAGCACGAGGTACGCGGGGAGGTTGTCGATCCCGTTCGCCGCCAGCGCACCCGCGCCCGCGAGCCCCAGCAGGGACCCGAAGCCGTCACCGCCGTGCAGCGCCCGGACGAGCGGATCGGTCGAGCCGGCTGCATGCAGTGTCTCGACGGCGACGAACAACCCCGCTGCGAGGATGAGCGGCTGCCACGGAACACGAGCGGGGCGGAGCACGTCGGGTCGGCGGACGGCGGCGACCACGATGAGGACCGCGGCCGCGGCGAGCGCCGCGACCCACACGGTGACGCCGGCGGTCAGCGCCACGACGAGGGCCGCGAGGACCGCGGAGGCCGCGACGAAGAACACGCGGTCCTCCGGTCGGCGCACGGGCGGGGGCGCGTACCCGCCGCGCAGCCGGTGACGGAACACGACGAGCAGCACGACGCACGGCACGAGGACCCCCGCGAGCGCCGGCAGCGCCATGAGCCCCGCGAACGCCGGCGGCCCCGCCAGTCCGATGCGCGAGACGGCGAGCAGGTTCGTGAGGTTCGACACCGGTAGGAGCAACGACGCGGTGTTCGCCAGCCACACGGTCGTGAGCGCGAAGGGCATCGGCGGCAGCTGGACCCGCCGAGCGAGGGCGATGACGATGGGCGTCAGGAGCACCGCGGTCGTGTCGATCGAGAGGAACACCGTGCACACGACCGCGAGCACGACGACGGCTGCCCAGAGCCCGAGGGTCCGGCCACGCCCGACCCGGGCCGCGAGGTCGGCCAGCCGGTCGAACACGCCCGCGTCCGCCGCGAGTTCGGCGACGATCGTGAGGCCCAGCACGAACGCCAGGACCGGGACCACCCGGTCGGCCAGCGCGAGGAGCGTGGGCACGGGCAGGACACCGACCACGACGCACACCGCTCCGGCGACGAGGAGCAGCGCCCCGATCGCGGCCTGACGCACGGGGCCTCCTGGTTCGTCCTGATCACCGTCCGCTGCGGACGGCGCTCCACCATACCCACGGGTAGCGTGGCCTGGAACGACACCAGGAGGCACACGTGCGGAAGTTCTTGTTCAACGGATCGGTGCTCAGCGCGCTCTTCAGCGGGTGGAGCGTCCTGCAGACGACGCGGAAGGGACCGCGCGACTGGCGCCTCGCCCTGACGTGGGTCGCGTGGCTCGCCACGACGATCGTCGCGGTCGGCACCGTCATCGAGGACGACCGGATGATCAAGGGCCGGCAGCAGGTCCGCTAGCGTCCCGCGGGTCGTGGGGCGCCCGCCGGGTGCGCTGCCACGCGGCGTCGGCGGGCGGGATCTGGTCCGGCCGGATGCCGGAGGTCTGGATCGGTCCCGTGAAGAGCGCGGCGCGGTCGCTGCCCTCGTCGCCCCCGAACAGGGCGGAGCTCGTGGCGGTGGACGGCTCGCGCCGCGACCGCGGTCGGTCCGGCGTCGGGTCGACCATCATGACCCGTTGCAGCGGCAGCGCATCGGGGTGCGTGCGCTGGATCCAGGCGATCATCTCCTCGCGGACGTAGCAGCGGAGGTCGAACAGGCCGGGTGCGTCGTGCGCCGTCACGAGGATCCGCACGTGCACGAGTCCGTTCACCGCGTCGGTGACCTGCAGGACCTTGGTGCGCCCGTCCCAGAGGTCCGTCGTCACCAGGATCCGGTCGAGCTCCGTCCGCATCTGGCCCGGGCTCACCCGCCAGTCGAGGTCGAAGTCGACGCTCCCGAGGAGCTCGCTGCTCGTCCTGGTCCAGTTCTCGAACGGCGTCGTCGTGAAGTACGTCGAGGGCAGCATGAAGCGCCGGTCGTCCCACAGGTGCACGACGACGTAGGTGAGCGTGATCTCCTCGATCCGGCCCCACTGCTGCTCGACCACCACGACGTCGTCGACCCGGACCGCGCCCGAGAACGCGAGCTGCATGCCCGCGAACACGTTGCCGAGGGTGGACTGCGCCGCGATGCCGGCGATGACACTGATGAGGCCCGCGCTCGCGAGCACGCTCGCGCCGGCCGCCTCGATCCCCCGGAACGTCAGGAGGATGGAGCCGACGGCGATGACGACGACCACGACGACGGTGAGCCGCCGGATGATGAGCACCTGCGTGCGGATCCGCCGCGCGACGCGGTTGTCCGGGACGTCCACGCGGTAGCGGTGCAGACCGAGGTCCTCGAGGAAGATCGCGAGCTCGCACGCCAGCCAGGCACCCGCCGCGATGGTCACGATGAGGAACCCGTGGGTGACGTCGTCCCGCCACGGGTACAGCCGGGCGTCCGGCCGGATGGAGGACGCGAACGCGGTCCAGAGGAACGCGACGAGCAGCACCGTCCGGGTCGGGTGCTTCGTGCGGCGCGACAGCACGGCCGCCCATCGGCCTCGGCGTGCGAGGGCTCGGAACACCAGGTGGAGGACGAGCGCCGTCGCCGCGGTCAGGAGCAGCGCGAACCCGACGGCGACGAGGAGACGGATGAGCGGTGCCATCCGTCCATGGAACCACGCTGACACGTGGCGACGGCTGGACGACGACCGTCGCGCAACCGTCGCTGCCCCCCTGGTCCGGGAGCACGTCCGGCAGCTCGTCGGTACGGTGGCGGGATGACCGCGCAGGACCACAGCGACACCGGACGGCCACCAGCGAACGACACCGGACGGGCGTCCGGCAACGACTTCGCCCACGAGCAGGAGGGGTTCCAGCACGGCCTGAAGCCCCGGCAGCTCCAGATGATCGCCATCGGCGGAGCGATCGGCACGGGTCTGTTCCTCGGCGCCGGCGGACGGCTGCACTCCGCCGGACCCGCGCTGGCGGTCGTCTACCTGATCGCGGGGATCTTCGCGTTCTTCATCCTCCGCGCGCTCGGCGAGCTCGTGCTGCACCGTCCGTCGTCCGGCTCGTTCATCTCGTACGCGCGCGAGTTCTACGGCGAGAAGTTCGCGTACGCGGCCGGGTGGATGTACTTCCTCAACTGGGCCATGACGTCGATCGTCGACACCACCGCCGTCGCCCTGTACCTGCACTACTGGGCGGGCACGCGCGCGATCCCGCAGTGGGCGCTCGCCCTGGTGGCCCTGCTCGTCGTGCTCGCCGCGAACCTCGTGGCGGTCAAGGTGTTCGGCGAACTCGAGTTCTGGTTCGCGCTCATCAAGGTCGCTGCGCTCGTGGCGTTCCTCGTGATCGCACTCATCTGGCTGTTCTTCGCGTTCCCGGTGCAGACCGGCGGCGCGAGCGTCCACACCGGCTTCTCGATCTGGGGCGACCACGGCGGGCTGTTCCCGACCGGGCTCCTGCCCGCGGTGCTCGTCGTGCAGGGCGTCGTGTTCGCCTACGCTGCGATCGAGCTCGTCGGCACGGCGTCCGGCGAGACGCAGGACACCGAGAAGGTGATCCCCCGGGCGATCAACTCGGTCGTGCTCCGGATCGCGGTGTTCTACGTCGGCTCGATCATCCTGCTGTCGCTGCTCCTGCCGTACACGTCCTACGAGGAGGGCGTCAGCCCCTTCGTCACGTTCTTCTCGTCCATCGGCAACCCGCAGGTCGGGCACGTCGTCGGATCCGTCATGAACTTCGTCGTGCTCACCGCAGCGCTGTCGTCTCTGAACGCAGGGCTGTACTCCACGGGCCGGGCGCTGCACTCGATGGGCATGAACGGCTCCGCGCCGAAGTGGACGACGAAGATGTCGAAGGGCGGGGTGCCGTTCGCGGGCATCCTGCTCACGGCCTGCTTCACGCTCGCCGGTGTCGTGCTCAACCTGTTCGTGCCGAGCCAGGCGTTCGAGATCGTCCTCAACGTGTCGGCGCTCGGGATCGTCACCGCGTGGGGCACGATCATGCTCTGCCAGATGCGACTCCGGGTCTGGGCCAAGCAGGGCCTGGCGAAGGAGCCGACCTTCCGGCTCCCCGGCGCCCCGGTGACGTCCTGGCTGACGCTCGCGTTCCTGGTGTCCGTGCTCGTGCTCATGGCGATCGACTGGCCGATCGGCACGCTCACGATCGCGTCGCTCGTGGTGATCATCCCGCTGCTCGTGGTCGGGTGGTTCCTCCAGCGCGACCGGATCCTCCGCATCGCGTCGCTCCGGGAGGGCGTCACCGGTCCGTACCCGGTCACGGGACGCGACCCGCGGGCACAGGTCCGCCGCCGCGAGGACCGCTCCTAGCCGGCAGCGGCCGCGGCGACCAGTTCCACGACGGGACCGGCCTGCGCGAGCCGGTCCCGGTCCTCCCGGCCGAGGCGGTCGTCGGTCACGACCGTGTCGGCGACGTCGACCGGTCCGATCACGGCGAACCCGGTCCGGCCGAACTTGCTCGAGTCGGCCGCTGCGATCACGGCGTCGCTGACGGCACACCCCTTGCGCTTCACCGCGGCGTCGTCCGGGTCCCACTCCATGAACCCCGCCTCGAACGACACCGCGCTCGCCGTCATGACGAAGTGGTCGAAGCGGTGGAGGCCGAGGTAGTCGAGCGTGTCGGGGCCGATGAACGACTGCTCGCCGTGCCGCACCGCGCCGCCCGGCATCCGGAGCCGCACGGTCGGCGAGGACGCGAGCTGCGCCGCGATCCGCAGGGAGAGCGGACACACGGTGACGACCCGGTCCGCGAGCGCCTCGGCGACGGCGAGGCCCGTCGAGCCCCCGTCCAGGAGGACCGTGTCTCCGTCCGCGACGAGCCCCGCGACCCGCGCGGCGATCGCTCGTTTGACCTCGACGTTGGTCTTCGCGCGTGCCGCGAACGGCGGCTCGTAGCCGCTCCCGACGGGGAGGGTCGCACCGCCGCGGACGCGCTTGACGAGCCCTTCCGCGGCGAGTTCGTCGAGGTCGCGCCGGACCGTCATCTCCGTCACGGAGAGCAGTGCGCCGAGGGCCGCCACGTCGAGTCGGCCGTCTCGGCGCAGCACCTCGAGGATCGCCCCGTGGCGCTGCTCCTTCGATGCACCGCCGCGGACGCTGCCGCTCCCGCTCCCGCTCCCGCTCCCGCTCTTCACGCTCGCACTCTATCGAGGTCGAGACCGAGATCGAACATGTGAACAGTGTGTTTCAACGGTTGTGCTGTTCGATCACGGAACGCTATGTTTCCGTTACTTGTTCATTCGAACTCTACATGTGTTCGTTCCCACGGTCATCGACGAGGAGACCCCGATGCGTTCCAGTCCCCGAACCACCCCGCCGAGGCGCCGACTGGCGGCGTCGGTGGCCTCCGCGGCCATCGGCCTGCTCGCGCTCACCGCATGCAGCAGCGGTGCGTCGTCGTCCGACGCGTCGGACGGCCGCATCCACCTGACCATGTACCAGCAGTGGGGCGGTGGACACGAGCAGGCCGTCCTCGACCGACTCATCGAGCGGTACGAGTCGCTGCATCCGCGCGTCGAGATCACCGAGACCCCCGTGACGAACAACGCGAAGATCCTCGCGTCGATCACCGGTGGGGACGCGCCCGACATCGTCGACCTGGGCAACTCGCTGCCGCTCGGCGGGTGGGCCGCGGCCGGCGCCCTGCAGCCACTGGACCGGTACATCAGGGCCTCCGGCCTCGACACGAGCACGTACATCCCCAGCGCGATGCGCGCGATGACCTCGAACGGCAAGACCTACGGTCTCCCGTTCCAGGTGTTCACCTCCGGCCTCATCTACAACACGAAGCTGCTGGCGGAGGCCGGGATCACGAAGCCGCCGACGACGCTCCAGGAACTCGCCACCGACGCCGCGAAGCTCACCGAGCGGAACGCGGACGGCACGATCACGCAGATGGGATTCCTGCCGACCTACCCGGGCCCCGACCAGGGCCAGACCTGTCCCCTCATCTCCTACGGCTACGCGTTCGGCGGCGGCTGGACGTCGTCCGGCGGCACCGCGACGCCGACGCGCGCCGCGAACGTCGCGGCCCTGACGTGGGAGCAGTCGTTCTTCAAGCGCTACGGAGTCGCGAACGTGCAGAACTTCATCTCGAGCGCAGGCTCGTACCTCACGAGCGGCGACCCGCTCGAGTCCGGCAAGCTGGCGATGATGTTCGACGGCCCCTGGTCCGTCCAGTACGCCTCGGACAACCGGTCCGCAGCTGCCGGTGACCTCCGGGTCGTGCCGCTGCCCGCCTCCTCGACCGCGCCGTCCCGCGCCGGCAGCACGTACGTCGACGCGAACGCCCAGGTGATCCCGACCGGCGCGGAGCACCCGAAGGCCGCGTTCGACTTCATCAAGTGGGAGACGACGAACGCGTCGGAGACCGCCAGCTTCTCGGACACCGTCGGCAACATCCCGCAGCTCAAGGACACGCCGTCGTTCGCGCTCGCGTCCGACCCGCAGTTCGCGAAGTACATCGGCATCGCGAAGAGCGCCAACGCACGGAGCTGGACCCAGACCGCGACGAGCTCGAACTACGGCACGCAGCTCTGCGAGGCGCAGGACAACGCGCTCCTCAACGGCCAGAGCGCGACGGCAGCGCTCGAGGCGGTGACGGGACGGTGAGCGGCATCGCCTCCATCGCCCCACGTCCCGAGTCCGAGGTGGCCGGGCAGCGCGTCCCCGCTCCCGCGCGGGCCCGTCGCCGCCGCGGCATCCACAGCGACGGACGCCGCGTGGTCTGGTACCTCGCACCCTGGTTCGTCGGCACGGTCGTCCTCGTCGCCCTGCCGACCGTGCTCGCGGTGTACTGGAGCTTCACGCGGTACGACCTGTTCTCGAGCCCGGAGTGGGTGGGCCTGCAGAACTACACGACGCTGTTCCACGACCCGGTGTTCATCAAGTCGGTCACGAACACGCTGTACATGACCGTCATCGGGGTCGTCGCCGGCACGGCCATGGGCCTCGGCTCGGCGGTGCTCCTGGCGGAGCAGGGCCGCACGAACACCGTGCTGCGCGCCGTCGTGTTCATGCCCGCCGTGGTCCCGCCGGTCGCGACGGGGATCGTCTGGACCTTCATCCTCAACCCCGAGTACGGACTCCTCGACGCGGGTCTCCGCGCCGTCGGACTCGCTCCGATCGGGTGGCTCAGCGACCCGGCCCACGCGAAGCTCGGGCTCGTCATGATGGTGCTCTGGGGCTCGGTCGGCCAGGTCATGATCACGTTCGTCGCCGCGCTGCACGAGGTGCCCGAGGACGTGCTCGAAGCGGCCTCGCTCGACGGAGCCGGACGGTTCCGAACGTTCTGGAGCGTCGTGTTCCCGACCCTGCGGCCCGTGCTGCTCTACAACGTCGTCATCGCCACGCTGTTCTACTTCCAGTTCTTCGAGCAGGCGTTCGTCGTCAACCCGTCGGACCTCGGCGCCCCCGGACAGTCCACGCTGACGTACGCGGTCTATCTCTACCAGCAGGCGTTCACGTTCCTCCGGATGGGAAGCGCAGCCGCGATGAGCGTGCTGCTGCTCCTCGCCTCGAGCCTCGTGATCGTCGTATTCTTCGCCATCAACCGTCGTCTGGAGCGCTGACCATGGCAACCGACCTCCTCGTCGCGCCCCGACCGACGGCCGCACCCCGGGCCTCCCGGACGTCCCGCCGGTTCACGTCCGGCGCACGACTCACCGCGGGGATCGTGCTCGCGATCCTGTTCCTGATCCCGGTCCTGTGGATGGTCACCGGCGCGTTCAAGGACACCACGAGCGTCACGGCCAGTCCCCCGCAGCTGCTCCCGCACACGTGGCACCCGGGCAACTTCGCCGACGCGATCACGTCCATCGACTTCTGGACGTACCTGCGCAACAGCGCCGTCGTGACCGTCGTCACGGTGATCGGGACACTCCTGGCGTGCGTTCCCGCGGCGTACGCGTTCGCCGTCTTGCAGTGGCGTGCCAAGGCGCCCGTGTTCGGCGTCGTGCTGTTCAGCATGATGCTGCCGTTCCCGGCGATCATGGTGCCCTGGTACCTCATCTTCAAGCAGCTCGGGATGATCGGGACGCTCGCCCCGCTCCTCCTGCCGCCGTTCGCCGCGCAGTTCGTCACGCCGGCGTTCTCCTCGGCCCTCGCGATCTTCCTGCTCCGCCAGTTCCTGCAGCAGATCCCCGGCGAGATCGTCGAGGCCGCGAAGGTCGACGGTGCGGGCAGCTTCCGCATCCTCGTGCAGATCCTCATGCCGCTCGCCCGACCGGTGCTCGTGACCATCACGATCATGACGGCGTTGAGCAGCTGGACGGCGTTCGTCGGCCCGCTCATCTTCCTCAACGACGCCTCGCTCGACACGCTCTCGCTCGGACTGCAGCAGTACCAGAGCCAGCACTTCACCGCCTACAACCTGCTCCTGGCGGCGTCGACGCTGTTCATCATCCCGGTGCTCGCCGTGTTCCTCGCCGGCCAGCGGTACTTCACTGCCGGCGCGACGCAGGGCGCCGTCAAGTAGCGGACCGCGCCTGCCCGACCCCGGCCCGCCGGCGGTCGTCCGGGAGGCCCGTCCCCCTTCCGACCCCGGGTCGCCGTCCCCCCTCGCCGGCCCGGTCCCCACCGCCGCGCGCCGCCGCGGCACGATCAGGAAGCTCCACATGACCGAGATCACCCCCTTCGAAGCCGACATCCTGGAACAGCCCGCGGCCTTGCGGCGCCTCGCCGCCGCCGGACCCGCCGCCGGCATCGAGCGCGTCACCGACCGACCGTGGGACCGCGTCGTGCTCACCGGTATGGGTTCGTCGCACTTCGCCGGCATCCCCACGTGGCGCGCACTCGTCGCGGCCGGCGTGCCCGCATGGAGCGTCGACACCGGACAGCTGCTCGACACCCCCGAGCTCGTGACCCCGTCGACCCTCGTCGTCGCGACCTCGCAGTCCGGGGCGAGCGGCGAGGTCGTCGAGCTGCTCGACCGCATCGGCGCTGGATCGATCAGGCCGGGCGCGGTCGTCGGGATCGCGGACGACGCCACGAGTCCGCTCGCCGTCCGTGCCGACGTCCACCTGGCGCTGAACAGCGGACCCGAGGCGACCGTGAGCACGAAGAGCTACGTCAACACGCTGGCCGTGCAGCGCGCGGTCGCGCTCGCACTCGGCGGTGGCGACACGGCGGGACTCGCCGACGACCTGACGAGGATCGCCGACACCGTCGAGGACATGCTGTCGCGGGTCGACCTCGGCGGGTTCGCCCGCGCGACGGTCGCCGAACCCGGGCGCCGTGTGGCCATGGTCGGCCGGGGCGACGACGCCGCGACCGCGCTCCTCAGCGGTCTCATCACGAAGGAGTCCTCGAAGGTGGCCGCGGAGGGCCACGTCGGCGGGCAGTTCCGGCACGGGCCGTTCGAACTCGCCGGGCCGGGACTGACGACCGTGCTCTACGGGGTCGACGAGTCCGAGGGCGGCGTCGCGCTCCAGCGGCTCGGCGCGGACCTCGTGGCCACGGGGGCTCGCGTGCTCACCGTCGGGACCAGCGCGGTGGACGGCGCGACCGCGGTCCCCGCTCCGCGCAGCGGCCCGGTCGAGGGACTCGTCACGGGCGCGGTCGTCGCCGAGTTCCTCGCCGTCGCGTTCGCGCGCGCGGCAGGGGTGGTCCCCGGAGCGTTCGCGTACGGCTCCAAGGTGACCACGGCACTGTGAGCGCCGTGCCCGACCTCCCCGCCTCCGTCCGCGTCGGCATCGACATCGGCGGCACCGGGACCCGGTTCGCCGCGATCGACGCAGAGGGCGTCGTGGTCGCACGGCACACCGTGCGCACGCCGGTCGCGGTCGACGCGGGTGCCGCCACGGCGTTCCTCGCCGACGGGATCGCCGTCGTCACCGCGGGTGCCGGCGGGCAGGTCGGGCCCGCGACGATCTCGGGCGTCGGGATCGGCGCCTCCGGCCCCGTCGACGCGGACGGCATCGTCCGCAACCCGCACACGCTGCCCGGGTTCTCGGACATCGCGCTCGCCCCGCTCGTCACCGCGGCCAGCGGTGCACCCTGCGTCGTCGAGAGCGACGCGGTTGCCGCCGCGGTCGCGGAAGCGACCGTCGGTGCGGGCCGTGGGGCGGCCGACCTGCTCCACGTGACGATCGGGACCGGTATCGGCGTGGCCGTCGTCCGGCACGGGTCACCCGTGCTCGGAGCGGACGGGTTCCAACCCGAGGCGGGACACCTCGACGTGCCCGACGAGGAGCCGGCTCCGTGTTACTGCGGACGGACGCGGTGTTGGGAGCAGACGGCATCGCGTTGGGCGCTCCAGCGGCTGGCCGGCGTCGAGGACGTCGGCGGGCTCGACCGACTGGCGGCGGCGGCGCTCGACGGGGTCCCGACGGCGCAGGCCGTGTTCGACCGGTACGGACAGCGCGTCGGGCTCGGTCTCCGCACCCTCGTGACGGTCCTCCGACCCACGCGCGTCGTCATCGGCGGCGGTGGTGCGCGGTTCCTCGACGCCTACCGCGACGCGACCGTCCGGACCGTCCGAGCCGTGGCGCTGCACGGCCTCGACCTCGACCTCCGCGCGACCGCGCTCGACGACGACGGTGGGGCGGTCGGTGCGGCGTTGCTCGCCGCGATCTGACGCCGACGGACTGCTGACCGAGGACGCCGACGGACTGCTGACCGACGCTGTCGGCCGGTGGTCACGTCCGGGTCCGGTCGGACCTCAGTCGTCCGCCGACCAGTCCCGGACGAGACCGGCGAGGGCGCGGTCCACGACGGTCGCGGGATCGCCGCCGTCCTGCCGGGCCCAGAAGGTCATCGCGGCGAACACCGCGGCGGCGATCGCGCTGGTACGGACCTCGAGGAGCAGCGGCGACGCGTCCGGTCCGAGCCGCCGGCGCAGCTCCCCGACGACGAGGTCACGGCCCGCGCCGAGCCGGGTCACCGCACCGGCCGACAATCGCTCGTGGTCCGCGATGAGACGCAGTCGCGCCCGCGTCACGGGGATGAGCGAGGACGGGAAGGTGAGCGCGGCCACGTACGCCGTCCGCATCGCCTCGTAGGGGTCGGCCCTGTCCGGCAGCGCGGCGAGCTCGGCGGCGATCCGGTCGGCCGCCTCGGCGGTCCCGCCCCAGACGAGGTCGTCCTTGGTCCGGAACACCCGGAAGAGGGTGCGCCGACTGACGCCAGCCGCCACCGCGACGTCGTCCATGGTCACCGCATCGAAGCCGCGCTCGGCGAACAGCCGGAGCGCGACCTCGGCGACGCGGTCGGGGTCCACCTCGACGGGACGGCCCGTTCTCGCTGCTGCCACCGGGCCTCCTTTTGGCACTGGGTGCTATAACTGCTTCCGGGCCGACCCGCGGCCCGTGTTCGACGAGGAGCAATCATGACGCAGACCATCACCCCGGGACGATTCGACGGGAGGACCGTCATCGTGACCGGCGCCGGTTCCGGCATCGGCCGGGCCACCGCCACCCGGCTGGTGCAGGAGGGCGCCCGCGTCGTCGCCACCGACGTCGTCGCCGACCGACTCGACGCCCTGCGCGGCGAGCTGGCCGGGCACGACGTCGTCACCGTGGTCGGCGACGTGGCGCAGGCCCCGACGATCGACGCCGTCATCGCGGCCGCCGACGGATCCGTGCACGGCCTGGCGAACGTCGCCGGCATCATGGACGCGTTCCTGCCGCCGGCCGAGGTCGACGACGCGACGTGGGACCGCGTCATGGGCGTCAACGTGACGGGGCCCATGCGTCTGACGCGCGCGGTGCTCGGGCTCATGATCCCCGCCGGCGCGGGCTCGATCGTCAACGTGGCATCGGAGGCGGCGTTCCGCGGTTCGGCCGCCGGCGTCGCCTACACGACGTCGAAGCACGCCGTCGTCGGCCTCACCAAGAGCGTCGCGTTCTTCTACGGCCCGAGCGGCGTCCGGGCGAACGCCGTCGCGCCCGGAGCGGTCATGACGAACATCGAGGCCCCGATGCGATCGGACTTCGCCGCCGGGCGTATCGGACCGATCATGCAGGTCACCGTGCCCCAGCCCGCCGAGGCGGAGCGGCTCGCGGCTGCGATCACCTGGCTGCTCAGCGACGACGCCGCGAACGTGAACGGCGCGGTCCTGCCGAGCGACGGCGGCTGGTCGGTCGTCTGACCCGAGGCGGCCGCCGGCGCGGTCAGGAGGACGTGCCGGCGTCACCGGCGTCGGCACCCGTTCCGGTTCCGGTGCTGGTGCCCGCGCCCGTGCCGGTTCCGGTTCCGGTTCCGGTTCCGGTGCCGCTGCCGGTGCCGGTGCCGGTGCCGCTGCCGGTGCCGGTGCCGGTGCCGGTGCCGGTGCCCGAGCCGCTACCCGACCCGGTTCCGCCCGGGAACTCCCCCGTCCCACCACCCGGCGAGCCGTACCCGCCGGTCCCGCCGCTCGGGAACTGCTGCGTCGTCGTGCCGGACGACCGATGCCCGATGACGTACCCGCCGACGCCACCGACGAACAGGGCCACGACCGCGACCGCAGCGACGACGGCCGGCCAGAACCAGCGCCGCGACGACCTGACCGCGGTCGGCGGCAACATCACGGGCGGCACGCGCACCGACGGCACCTCGCTCCATCCCGGGACGCCGCCACGCCGCTCCCCGCCGGGCCCCCGGGGCATCGGATCGGGCGCCGGGCGCTGGTCCACCCCGGGAGCGGGCGTGTGCTCCCAGTCGGGGCGTCGGTCCGTGTCGTTCGTGCTCGTCATGGCTGGTCTTCCTGATCGTGGTGCTCCCGGACCTCCGGGCGTGTGCAGCGCCGCGAAGCGCTTGGATCGATGACACCGCTCCCGCCTGTGGCACCCGTATGACGGCTCGGTGCGTCCGCTCCGAGAGCACGAACTGCCGGAACGGGCGTCGCTCGGTTCCTTGGCGGTTCCTTGGTCCGGGACGAACAGGATCGTTCCCGTCGCCCCTCCTTCAGCGGAAGCGACGCCCGCGCGGTGCTCGCGCCCGGTACCCCCTTAGGCGGCGTGGGCACCGCGCCGGGTCTGCAGCTGTCGGTCGAGCCCCCACGTCGCGGTCGTGCCGTCGGGCCGCACCGCGAGGACCACGCACCCGTGCTCGGACGCGGCGAGCGCGGCGGCGGTCGCACCACCGGCCATCACGGCCGTGGCGAGGACGTCCGCGGTCACGATGTCGGCCGCGACCACGCTCGCCTGGACGAACCGCTCGCTCGTCGACTGGTCGCCGAGCGGAGACCAGATGTGTGCGCCACGCTCCGCGGTCCCCGAGGTCGCGACGGCGCGGTGCCGGGCGAGGAGCCGCACGCGACGGATGAGCGACGATCGGTCGGCGGGGTCGACGATCCCCGCGGTCCAGGGGCGCCCGGTCATGGTCGTGCCGGCGACGAGGACGTCACCACCGATGTTGCACACCCACCCCACGGCGTCGAGGTCGTCGAGCACGGCGCCGACCCGCTCGATCGCGAGCGCCTTCACGATGCCCGCGAGGTCCACGGTGCCGTCGGGTCGATGGGGATCGAACGCGCCTCCCGAGCGGTTCCGCCAGTCGATCGCGAGCGCGTACACGGCTCGGTGCTCCGCGCTCGTGTCGCCGAGGCGGAGTCGGCCGTGGGCGACGGCGCTCGCCGGGGAGCGTGGGTCCCAGCGACTGAACTCGCGGTCGAGCCGGTCGACGACGGCGGTGATCCGGCCCTCCAGGCCGCGGGTGTCGCCGCGGGGTCCGTCGACCCGGATCGACGCCATCGTGCCCATCGTCGGCACGACGAGTCGCACGCCGTCGGGCGCGTCGATGCGTCTGACGCCGGCGCCGTCCCCGGTCGGTGTCACCGACCCGATCGACGTCATCGCGCCTCGTCGAGCGCCGCCTGCAGTGACTGCAGGTACGCGTCGCTCGTGTAGGTCGCGCCGCTGATGGTGTCGACGTCGGCGGACTGGGCACTGAGGACCTCGTCCTCGAGGAGCGGTGCCGCCTGCTCACTGATCATGACGGAGCGCTGCTCGGCGTCGGTGAGGTGGAGGGGTGTCACGGCCGTGATCTTGCCGCCCGACACCGTGACCTGCACCTGGACGTCGCCGTACTGGGTCGACACCGTGGAGCCGGTGAAGGTCCCGTCGGTGAACGTCGCCGTGCTCGTCGAGCCGGACGACGTCGAGCCGGACGACGACGAACCGGACGACGACGAGCCGGACGACGAACCGCCGTCGTCGCCACTGGCCGCCGGGGTGGTCGTGGTGGTCGTCGTGTGTGGCTGCCCGACCTCCCAGGACCCCAGGACCACGGCGACCGACGCGAGGACCCCGCCGATGAGTGCCCGTTTCCTCATGACCACCCTCTCCTCACCAGTCGAATCGTTCGCGGTGCAGCCGGTCCGCGGGCAGACCCGCGCGTCGGGCGTCCGCCTCGACGAGGTCCGACCAGCCGTCCGGTCCGCAGATGTACAGGTCGCTGTCCGCGATGCCCGGCCAGACGGTGCCCGCACTGACCCCGCGCGCCGTGTCAGCGGCCGCGAGCCACCCGTTGGAACCCGGGCCACGCGGTCCGATGCTCGTGTACACGCGGGCGCCGTGGTCGGTCGCCCACTGGAACACCTCGTCCCACAGGTACGTCTCGCGCTCGCTCCGGGCGCGGAGGAGGATCGTCACGGCGCCCCGGGGCACGTCGAGGTGGTCGAGGAACGCGCGGATCGGGGTGACGCCGATGCCGGAGGCAGCGACGGCGATCCGGTCGCCTGCCCGGACACGGTCGGTGAAGACACCGTACGGTCCGGCGAACGACACGCGCGTTCCGGGCGGGAGCGTCGCGAGTCGACCGCTCCCGGCACCGAGGGACCGGACGGTGATCCGCAGCCGCGTGCTCGACGGAGCCGCCGACAGCGACAGCGGATGGGCGTGCCACCAGGTCTCGCCGGACCAGAACCGCCAGATGAGGAACTGTCCGCCGCGCGCCCCGAGTCGGTCGAGCCGACGTCCGCGGATCCAGAGCGACACGACGTCGGGCGCGATGCGCTCGACGTGCTCGACCACCATGCGGTGCCGGACGCTCCGGATCGCGGGCAGGGTGAACCGGAACCAGCCGATCGCGCCGATCGCCGTCGCGTACAGGAGGATCCAGTACGTGCGCTGCCACGAGCCGTGCGCGAGCATGCCGCCGAGCGACAGCTGGTGTGGCAGAGCGATGAGCACCGCGACGTAGCTGAGGAGGTGGACGGCGTGCCAGCCCTCGTACGGCAGGTACCGTCGGACCGCGACGACGCTCGTCACGACCACCGCGATCATCGCCAGGATCGCGAGCAGCGAGAGGAAGACGTCGTACGTGGTGACGAGCGTCCACCCCTCGGCGAGGACATCGACGTGCGCCTCGAGCGCGTACCCGACGACGAGCAGCACCGCGTGGGCCAGCAACAGGTACAGGGACGGCTTGCCGAGGGACCGGTGCACGGCCATCGCGCTGTCGTGTCCCACCACGCGGTCGATCCACGGGATGCGGGCCGCGAGCACGATCATCACGAGCACGAGGTCGGTCCCGACGAGGCCAGCCGCGATCCCGAGGTCGGTGACGACGACACCGATGCCGTCCCACCGCACCGGGACCGCCGTGAGCCAGAGCGCGAGCGCCATGGCGGCCGACACCCACACCGCGACGACGAGCAGGTCGACGGTGACCTGGCGCGTCCGGTGCCGCCGGCGGAGCTGCCGCTCGGTGGGGCGCCGTGTGGGCGCTGCCCGCCCAACCGTCCCGATCGCCATGGGGTCTCCGATCCGCTGCGACGCCAGCGCCCTGCCGGTGGTCGTGGGATGATCGAACGGTCTCAGGCTGTGTCGATCCCATGAGCGGGCCGGGGGCGGGTTGTGAGAACGCGCGGGTTCTCCTCAGTGGCCGTACCCGCGCACGGCGGCTCCGAGAATCGACCGAGAAATGCCCGGTCACGCCGCGGATGTGCTGGGAGACTGCAGGTGATGACGAATCCCCCCGCACCCGCTGCCGCCGGACCCCAGCCGCGGCCAGCCCGAGCCCAGCACGTGTTCGTGGTCGACCGGACCGAGCGCCTCGGTCCGCACCTGGTCCGCGTGCACCTCGGCTGCCCCGCGTTCGACGACTTCGTCGCCGGGGCGTCGCCCGACCGGCTGGCCGCCGCCGACAAGTACGTCAAGCTCCTGTTCGCGCGTCCGGACCTCGGCCTCACCCCGCCGTACGACCTCGACGCGCTCCGCGGCCGACTCGCGCCCGAGGACATGCCGGTGCGCCGGACCTACACCGTCCGCGCCGTCGACCCGGTCGCCCGCACCATCACGATCGACTTCGTCGTGCACGGCGACGCGGGCGTCGCCGGCGTCTGGGCCGCGTCCGCACGGCCGGGCGACACCCTCGCGCTGTCCGGTCCCGGAGGCGGCTACTCCCCCACCGCCGACCCGGCGACCTGGCACCTCCTCGTGGCCGACGACTCCGCCTTGCCCGCCGTGGCCGCCGTCCTGGAGGCCCTGCCCGCCGCCGCCTCGGGACGCGCGTTCGTCGAGGTGGACGGCCCCGAGGACGAACTCCCGCTCGCGGCCCCGGACGGGGTCGTGGTGCGGTGGCTCCACCGCCGTGGGCCTGATGGAGCCGTCGCCGAAGCCGGGGCGCTGCTCACGGACGCTGTTCGCGGACTGTCGCGGCCCTCCCGGCCGGTCGCGGTGTTCGCGCACGGTGAGCGCGGCGCCATGCAGGCGATCCGAGCGATCCTGCAGGACGGCTGGGGAATCGAGCGCCGCGCGATGTCCCTGTCGGCATACTGGGCGCTGGGTCGCGCCGAGGACCGATTCCAGGCCGAGAAGCGCGAGCCCGTCGGGCAGATCTTCGCCGACTGACCCCGCACCGCCCGCCCGCCGGGCCGGGTGCGCACCGCCCATCCTCGATCCGAGAGCGACCCGTGACCGAACCGACCACCCGGCAGCCGTCCGCCGACGCCGTGCCCCGCCGCGCCTGGCAGGCGATGATCGTGCTCCTCGCGGGCATGTTCATCGCACTGCTCGACACCACCATCGTGAACGTCGCCCTGCCGACGATCCGCCAGTCGCTCGACGCGTCCGAGGCGACGCTGTCGTGGATCATCTCGGGGTACGCGCTCGCGTTCGGGCTGACGCTGATCCCGGCCGGACGGGTCGGCGACCGCATCGGGCACAAGTGGGTGTTCTTCTCGGGGCTCGCGCTGTTCACCGCCGCGAGCTTCGCGTGCGGCATCGCCTCGGACGCCGTCTGGCTGGTCGTGTTCCGCGTGGTCCAGGGTCTCGCGGGCGGCATCTTCGTCCCCGCGGTCACCGCCCTCATCCAGCTGCTGTTCCCGCCGCGGACGCGCGGACGTGCGTTCGCGATCATGGGTGCCGTCATCGGGGTGTCCACGGCGCTCGGGCCGATCCTCGGTGGTCTGCTCATCCAGGCGTTCGGGGACACCGACGGATGGCGCACCGTGTTCTACGTCAACGTGCCGATCGGGATCGCGACCCTCATCGCGGCTGTGGCGCTCCTGCCGGCCCGACGCGACCTCGACGTCCGCGAGGGCGCGAAGGGCGTCGACCTCGTCGGACTCCTGCTCGTCTCCGCGGGCCTCGTGGCGCTGCTCGTCCCGCTCATCCAGGGCCAGGACGAGGGGTGGCCGCTCTGGACCTACCTGACGCTCGCGGCCGGTGTCGTGCTCATCGCCCTGTTCGCGCTGTGGGAGCTCCGGATCAGCCGCCGAGGCGCGGCACCGCTCGTCCCACCGCACCTGTTCAGCCACGGGGCGTTCACGGGCGGCGTCATCCTCGCCCTGGTGTACTTCGCCGCGTTCACGAGCATCTTCTTCACGATCTCGCTCCTCTGGCAGAGCGGCCTCGGCCACACCGCGCTCGAGTCCGGGCTCGTCGCGACCCCGTTCGCCGTGGGCTCGATCGCCGGCTCGTCGCAGAGCGCCCGGCTCGTGGGCCGGCTCGGACGCAACGTCCTCGTGCTCGGCACGGCGCTCGTCACGATCGGGCTCGTGTGGTCCTGGCTCGTCCTGCAGCTCACGGACGCGTCCGACCTGACGAACTGGGAGTTCCTGGCGCCGCTGTTCATCGCCGGCGTCGGCAACGGGTTCTTCATCGCCCCGAACGTGCAGATCATCGTCGCGACCGTCGACCCCGCCGAGGCCGGCGCCGCGAGCGCGGTCGTCAACGCGATCCAGCGGGTCGGCGCAGCCATCGGCATCGCGGTGATCGGGTCGGTGCTGTTCGGGACGCTGACGGTGTCCGGCCGCTCGAAGGCCGCGCTCGCCACCGGGTTCGCCGACGCCGCGGCCCACGCCATGCTCGTCAGCGCGGCGTTCGCGCTGCTCGCGTTCCTGCTCGTGTTCGTGCTCCCGCGGGGGCAGCAGCCCGGACGGGGGCAGCAGCCCGGCCAGGGGCAGCAGCCCGGACGGGGGCAGCAGCCCGGGCAGGACGCGCAGACCGAGCCCAGGCCGCACGACGAGCACACGGCCGCCGCCGACCACACGGCCCCCGCCCAGCCCACGCAGCATCACGACCACACACCGGCCCACCTCGCATCGGGGGCCCCGACGGACGCCGGTGGCACACGGGTCCCGGCGGAGCACCACGCCCGCCACGTCGCGCCGCCGGACACCGGAGCCTGATCGTCCCCATGGCCGCACCCTCCGGATCCCGCCGCGCCGTCGTGACGCGCCGGTCACTCGTCGTCGGGGCGGTCGGCGTCGCCGCGGTCGGTGCCCTCGGTGCCGCCGTCGACCTCCGGGCGCTCCCCGGGCGGTCCACCCTGTACCGGGTGCTCGGCCTGGACGGCCACGCCGGGCGCATCCCGGACGTCCGTCCCGTCCCGACGAGCTCGGGCTCGTTCACTTCGCGCGCACGACGCGGTCGACGGGTGGGCTGGACGGTCGCGGCGCCGACGTCGGACCACGCGCTCCCCGTCGTCGTCGCGCTCCACGGGTACGGGGACGACCACGCGGACCTGTTCGGAGACCGGCTCGGCCTCGACCGGTTCCTCGCCGAGCACGTCGACCACGGTGGTGCGCCCTTCGCGATCGCCGCGGTCGACGGGGGCGACCGCTACTGGCACCGGCGGGCCGACGGTGACGACCCCGCGTCGATGGTGCTCGACGAGTTCCTCCCCCTGCTCGCGCGGCAGGGACTCGACACGGGCCGCCTCGGGTTCACCGGGTACTCGATGGGCGGGTACGGCGCACTGCACTTCGCGGGAGTGCTCGGGCGCCACCGCGTCCGCGTCGTCTCCGCGCTGTCCCCCGCGCTGTGGACCACCGCCGGGGACACCGCCCGCGGTGCGTTCGACGACCCGACCGACTTCGCCGCGAACACGGTGACGGGCCGGCAGCGCGCGCTCGACGGCATCCCGGTGCGGATCGACTGCGGCACCGGCGACGGATTCGAACCGGCGGTCCGGACGTACGTCGACGGATTCACCCGTCGTCCGGCCGGTGGGTTCGAGGCCGGCGGCCACGACATGGCGTTCTGGAGGCGCCTGGCACCCGACCACGTCGCCTTCCTCGGGCAGCACCTCACCTCGGCGACCTGACGGGCCGGCGGACGGCGGCGCCCGCCAGCCCGGCTAGCATCGGTGGAGTCACCGATCGGGCCTCGATTTGGGTCCGGGGTGCTCCGTCGAGCACCGGTCCGCCGCCCACGCCGTCCGGGAGCCCGCCATGACCGTGCCCACATCCGTGCCCGTCCCCACCGCCGTCCCGATCCCGGACTGGCGCGCCCCCGGTTCCCCGGCGCTCGACCGGGCCCTCGATCGCGCCGAGTCGGACGAGCCCATCGACGTGGACGACGCCACCGCCCTGCTCGGAGCCCGCGGTCGCGACCTCGACCGCCTGCTCGCCGTGGCCTCCCGGATGCGGGACGCCGGACTCGAGCGTGCCGGACGCGCCGGCGTCATCACCTACTCGAAGAAGGTGTTCCTGCCGATCACGCAGCTGTGCCGCGACCGCTGCCACTACTGCGTCTTCGTCGACACCCCCGGGGGCCTCGCCACGCGCGGCATCCCGACGTACATGGAGCCGGAGGCGATCCTCGCGATCGCCCGTGCGGGTGCGGACATGGGCTGCAAGGAGGCCCTGTTCACGCTCGGCGACCGCCCGGAGGACCGCTGGCGTGCGGCGCGCACGTGGCTCGCGGACCACGGGTACGACTCGACGCTCGACTACGTGCACGCGATGGCACGACTCGTCCGGGAGGAGACCGGGCTGGTCCCGCACCTCAACCCGGGCGTGATGTCCTGGGCCGAGATGCAGCGCCTCCGCTCTGTCGCGGGCTCCATGGGGATGATGCTCGAGACGACCGCGACGCGGCTGTGGTCCGAACCCGGCGGCGTGCACCACGGGTCCCCCGACAAGGACCCTGCGCTGCGGCTCCGGGTCATCGAGGACGCCGGACGCTCCCGCATCCCGTTCACCACGGGCGTCCTGCTCGGGATCGGCGAGGACCACCACGACCGCGCCGAGGCCCTGTTCGCCATCCGCGGGCTGCACGAGCGGTACGGGCACGTGCAGGAGACCATCGTCCAGAACTTCCGCGCGAAGCCCCGGACGGCGATGCAGAACGAACCGGACCTCGGTCTCGTCGAGTACGTCGCCGCCGTGGCCGTCGCGCGCGTCGTGATGGGGCCGGACACCACCGTGCAGGCGCCGCCGAACCTCACCGACGCGGCCGAGCTCGACCTGCTCGTCCGCGCGGGCGTCGACGACTGGGGCGGCGTCAGTCCGCTCACCGCCGACCACGTCAACCCGGAGCGGCCGTGGCCGGAACTCGACACGCTCGCGGACCTCACCGCCCGGTCCGGGTACACGCTCCGCGAGCGACTCACCGCCCACCCGCGGTACCTGGCCGACGCCGACCGCTGGCTCGACGACGCCGTCCGACCCGCTCTGGAGGCCCTGCAGGACCCCGTCACCCGGCTCGCGGACGAGCAGGCACCCGTCCGCGGTCGGTCCGCCACCCGCGACGACGGCGCGCCGGTGCGACTCGGGCGCGACGCGGCGGCACCGCCCGTCGGCGATCCCCGGGTCGACGCCGCACTCGCCGCGGCGACCGTCGCCGTCGGGACCGACCCGTCCGCGATCACGGACGAGGACGCCGCCGTGCTGCTCACCGCCCGTGGCGCGCAGCTCGACGCGCTCGCCGAGCTCGCCGACCGCGTGCGGGCCGCGGCGGGACTCGACGCCGTGACCCACGTCGTGAACCGCAACATCGACACCGCGCGGCTCGTCGGGGATGACCACGAGGCCGGGAAGGGGGACGGTCTGACCGTCGAGGACGTCGCAGCACTGGCCGCGGAGGCGGCGGCGCTCGGCGCCACGGAGGTGTGCCTGCAGGGACGACCCGACCCGGCCCTCCCGGCTGCCGTGTACACCGACGTCGTCCGCGCGGTCCGTCGCGCGGCCCCCGCCCTGTCGGTGCACGCCTTCCGGCCACCCGAGCTCGTCGACGGCGCGGCCCGTGCGGGGGTCGACCTGCCCGGGTTCCTCCGGATGCTCCGGGACGCCGGCGTGACGAGCGTGCCCGGCACGGCCGCCCGTGTCCTCGACGACGACGTGCGCGCCGTGCTCAGCGAGGGGCAGGACTCACCGGCGACGACCTGGTCCGAGACGATCAGCGCCGCGCACGCGGCCGGTCTGCCCTCGACCGCGACCCTGGTCTACGGGCATGTCGAGACGCCCGAACAGGTCGTCGCGCACCTCCGGACGATCGCGCGCGTGCAGGACCGCACCGGCGGGCTCACCGAGTTCATCCCGATGCCCTTCGTCCCGGCGGACGCACCCGCCGCGGTCGCGGCGGTCGCCGGGCCCGGTCCGACACCGTCGGAGTCCCGCGCGGTCATCGCGGTCGCACGGCTGCTGCTCGCGGGGCGGATCGACCACGTGCAGGCGGCGTGGACGAAGCTCGGGCTCGCGACGGCGGCCGACGTGCTCCGAGGTGGCGCGGACGACGTCGGCGGCGTCCTGCTCGACGGCGCGCTCCGACCGTCAGCCGGCCCGGAGGCGGGCCTCGTGCTCGAACGGCGGGACCTCGAGGCACTCGCGGCAGCCGCGGGACGTCCCCTGCGGGAGCGACGGACAGACTACGGGGCCGTGACGCGCGAGGGCGAGGGCTCCCCCGCGTGACCGGGCCGGTCGCACCGTCGCCCTGGCACACCCTGCCCGCCGTGGTCGACACGGTCGTGGTCGGGGCCGGCATCGGCGGGATCGCGGTGGCGTCGGGCCTGTTGCGGGCGGGACACCGGGACCTCGTCGTCCTCGAGCGCGCGGACGACGTCGGCGGGACGTGGCGTGACAACGTCTACCCCGGCGTGGCATGCGACATCCCCGCCCGTCTCTACGCGTTCTCGTTCCGCCCGAACCCCGACTGGAGCCGCCGGTTCGCGCCCGGCGCGGAGATCCAGGCATACCTGCAGGGCGTGGCCCGCGCCGAGGGCGTGACGCCCCACGTGCGCTTCGGCACCGAACTGCTCGACGCGCGGTGGCACGAGGGACCCGAGGACGCGGCCGGCTGGGTCCTCACCACGAGCCGCGGGGTGGTCCGGTGCCGCTCGCTGATCCTCGCGGCCGGCCGGCTGTCGGAACCCCGGCTGCCGGCCGTGCCGGGGCTCGATCGGTTCCCCGGCACCGTCGTCCACAGCAGCGCGTGGGACCCGAGGACGTCGGTGGCGGGCGCGCGGGTCGCGGTGATCGGTACCGGTGCATCGGCGGTGCAGCTCGTGCCGCACGTGGCAGTCGAGGCGGCACGGACGGTCGTGTTCCAACGCTCGGCGCCCTACGTCGTCCCGCGGAACGACGAGGCGGTGCCGACGACGGAGCGCGAGCACGCCGCGGCCGACCCGGCGTTCCTCGCGCGCGAGCGCGCCACGCTGTTCGACCAGGCCGAGGCTGGGCACGTCGCCCGCCGCGCTCCCGGTGCCGCCCGCGACGCCCTGCGTCGGCTCGCGCTCGACCACCTCGCCGCGCAGGTGCCCGACCCGGCGATGCGACGCGCGCTCACCCCGGACCACGAGATCGGGTGCAAGCGGGTCCTGCTCTCGGACGACTACTACCCGGCGCTGGCGTCCGGTCGCGCCGTGCTCGAGTCGTCGGCGCTCGTCGCGGTGGACGACACGGAGGCCGTCGCCGACTCGGGGCGCCGGCACCCGGTCGACGTGATCGTGCTCGCGACGGGCTTCGCCGCCACCGAACCGCCCGTCGCCCGACGCGTGCGGGGCCGCGACGGCCTGTTGCTCGCCGACCACTGGGGCGGCGGGATGACGGCCTGGGCGACGACCCTGGTGGCCGGGTTCCCCGACCTGTTCGTCGTCGACGGGCCCAACGCGGCGCTCGGCCACAACAGCGCCGTCGACATGATCGAGACGCAGGCACGGTTCGTCGTCGCGGTCCTGCGACGCGCGCGGGCCGACGGTGCGCGCACGGTCGAGGTGGACGCCGACGCCGAGCGCCGATGGACCGCGGACCTCGACGCGATGGCCGCGGGCACGGTCTGGCTGACCGGCGGATGCCGCAGCTGGTACGTCGACGAGCGGAGCGGCCGGCTCACCCTGCTCTGGCCGGGGACGGCGCGCGCGTTCCGGCGGACCCTCGAGCGGTTGGCCACCCAGCCGCTCCCCCGACGAGCGGCCTGAGACGCATCGCGCGCTCACCACGCGATCCGTTCGAACTCTGCTCGCAACGCCGCTCCGCGCGCCGGGTGCACCTGCTCCACCCAGCCGACCCGTCCCTCCAGATGGGCGCGGAAGTCGGCGTGGTCGCCGCGGTCCTGCGACGCCGGTCCGTACCGCACGCAGTTGTGCAGGACCGCTCGGAGGCGGTCGAGCTCGCGTCGGCCGACGCCGGGCACCGCGTTCACGACCACGCCCGTGACCGACTGGCGGACCCCCTGCCGCCGCACGCGCGTCTTCCGGGGGTTCAGCGCGTGCCCCTCGTCGGCGACGATCCGGTCGACGCCGCGCAGGAACGCGTCGGGTCGCGCGGCGATCGCGCCGTCGCCGCTGAACGCCAGGTCGTCCGCGTACCGCGTGTAGACGGCGTCCGCGGCCTGCGCCCACCCGGCGAGCCGGGCGTCGAGTCGGCGGAGCGACAGGTTCGCCAGCGCCGGCGAGGACGGCGCACCCTGCGGCAGGTGTGGCGTGGCGAGGGCCTGGCGGAGCGCCCACCGCTCGTCGAGGTCCCCGCCCGGCGGCATCGCGCGGAGCACCGCGTCCGGCACGACGTGCGTGCACAGTCCGGTGAGCACGTGCGCCACGGGTTCGGCGTACCCGACCCGGCGGAAGATCCCGTACACGCGGGAGGCCGGGACGGCCGCGAAGAAGGACACGAGGTCGGCACTCACGACGACGTCGTGCCCGACGTGGACCTCGGCACCGGACAACGCGCTGCGACCGCGCACGAAGCCGTGCACCGCGTCGGACAGCGGGAGGGGCGCCAACACCTGGTCGAGCACCACCCGCTGCATCGTCCGGAGCTGGTGGAGCGGCGCCTCGAGCAACCGTGGGGTCCGTCCCGGGCGCTGGACCCACCGGTGCTCGTAGTGGTGGAGCGGACTCCCGGCCGGGACCCGACGGTTCCACCCGCGGGTGTCGGCGAACCAGAGCAGCCGCTCGGTGGTGACACCGAGCAGCGCCGCGAGATCGGGCAACGCGTCGACGACGGGAACGTGCGCCGCGACCGGAGCCGCGACCACGGGTGCGACCGTGCGCACCCGGAGCCGCACGCGCCGGCGGGCTGTGAGGCGTGCGAACGCCGCGGTGAACGAGCGGTCGGACGCGAGGACCCCGGCCAGCCGACGCGGCGCGTCCCGTGGGGCGCGCGGGTACACGGCGAGGACGGCCGCGACCGCGGGCTCGACCAGACCCGGACGGCGTCCGACCGTCGTGGTGCCGGCGGCCGAGAGCTCCGCGGGTCGCCACGCCGACGCGGCCAGGAAGGCGTCCGCGAGCGCGATCGCCGTCTCGACGAGACCGGCCGACCGCTCCGGGGCGACGAGCCGCGAGGTCGGTGGCGGGTCGGCGTGCTGGTGGTCCCCGGACGACTCGTCGTGCCGTTCGGGAGCGTCAGCGCGCGGAGCGCGCCCGAGCTCCTGAGGCGTGTGTTCCTGGTCGATCCGCGTGCCCCGGGGTAGCCCCGGAGAGGATGCAGCAGCGCGTGCTCCATCCGCCTCGCCCGGGGACCACCGCACGGGCTCACCATAGTGCGCAGCGGGTCGTCGTGGTGGTGCGGGATCAGGACCGGGCGAACGCCGCCAGCGTCCGCGGCCCCAGGCCGGACCCGAGGGCGGCCAGGTGCGCGCGGGTGTCCACGTCACGTCGGAGGCCGGTGAGGCCCGGCAGGTCGAGCTCCGTGTATCCCTGGGCCCGATGGGCGCGGGCGGAGCCGCGTCCGAACCGCGGGCGGTGGTCGTGGCCGTGGAGTGCCGTGAGCAGGACGGTGCCGGTCCCGTCGGCGTCCGGCAGCACCGCGCGCGGGTACGGTGCCGCCGCCGCGAGCGCGGCACGGAGCTGCGCCGCGTCGAGTGCGGGCAGGTCGCCCTGGAGGACCGCGGTCGGGCCGTGTGCGCACGTCGCGACGCCCGCGAGCACCGCGGCGTCGAGGCCGCGGCCCGGGTCCTCGACCAGGGTGACGGCGAGGGCGTGGAACGCCGGCGCGGACGACGGGTGGGTCACGACCACGACCGGCGCGACCGTGGCGGCGACGGCGACCGTGTCGAGCGCGATGGCGAGGGCCTGCTCGGGCGTGGCCGCGAGTCGCGTCTTGGCCCCCGCCGTGCCCTTGACCGGGACGACGATCGTCCAGTCCGGGGTCACGGCACCTCGGTGGGCGGCAGGATCCGGTGGGTGCGGGTCTGCTGGGCCTGCTCGGCCGCGGCCGCGGCCGCTGCCAGACCGGCCTCGTAGCCGTCGCGGTGCGCCTCGCCGGAACCACGCCGGAACCAGTCGCGCTCGGCCGGGTACTGGAGCACCCGCGCGCCGGGCGCGTCGGCGTCGAGCAGGTGCCCGAGTCCGCGGACCACCGCGACCGGGAGGCCCGTCGCCTTGCCCTTGGCGAGGTCTGCCGCGGCGGCGATCTCGTCGCCGACCGCCGGAGCGGTCACCCCGAGTGGCCGTCCGCTCGCGTCGAGGGTCCCGGCGAGGTCGACGAGCAGCCGGACGCCACTCGCGCCGATCGCGACGTCGGTCTGCCCGGTGCGCCACGCCCGCCCGAGCGTGTCGGTGACGACCACGCCGAGGCGGAGGCCGAAGCGGGCCTCCAGGGCCGTGCGGATGCGGCGGGCGGAGGCGTCCGGGTCCTCCGGCAGACGGAGGACGGTGCCGTCGGCGGTGTTCGAGGCGTCGACCCCGGCGGCGGCACCGACGATGCCGAGCCGGTTCTCCACGATCCGGGTGACCCGCCCGTCGGGGGTGGGACGTTCGGCGACGACGCGGACGGTCTCCTCGGCGATCACGCGGTCACGATCGGCGGCGGGGGCCGTCCGCCCCTCGGCCTTCGACACGACCTTGCTCGTCACCGCGAGGACGTCGCCGTCGGCGAGCGCCTGCTCGGGGTCCGCGGCGATCGCGTCACCGATGAGCGCGGCGAGGTCGGCACCCGGAACGACCTCGGGCACGCCGCGGATGGCGAAGACGGTGAACCGGGTCACCTGGTCAGCTTCGGCAGGACCGCGTCGGAGAACACATCGATCCATTCTCGCTGGTTCCGCCCGACGTTGTGCAGGTAGATCCGGTCGAAGCCGAGGTCCGCGTACCGCTGCAACGCCCGGAGGTGCACGTCCGGGTCGCTCGAGATGACCATGCGGCCCTCGAAGTCCTCGGGGCGGACGAGCTTGGCCATCTGCTCGAACTCGAACGGCGAGCGGATGTCGGCCTTCGGGAACTTCATGCCGCCGTTCGGCCACTCGACCATCGCGTTCCGGAGCGCCTCCTCGTCGGTCGGCGCCCAGGACAGGTGCACCTGGAGGACGCGGGGCATGGTCGACGGGTCCTTGCCGGCCTCGCGCGCGCCCTCGTCGAACTTGGCGAACAGGCCCGCGATCTTCTCGAGCGGTGCCCCCACCGTGATGAGGCCGTCGACCGTCCGCCCGGCGCGCTTGGCGGTCACGGGACCGGCGGTGGCGACGAGGATCTCCGGCGGCACCTCGGGCATGGTCCACAGCCGGGTCGACTCGAGCTTGAAGAAGGTGCCGGAGTGCTTGACGTCCTTGCCCGCGGCCGAGGCCCGGAACAGCTTCTGCATGACGTCGATGGCCTCGAACATGCGGTTGATGCGTTCCGGCGTCTCGGGCCAGTACTGCCCGACGACGTGCTCGTTGAGCGCCTCGCCGGATCCGAGTCCGAGCCAGTGCCGGCCCGGGTACATGGCGGCGAGGGTCGCCGACGCCTGGGCCACCATCGCCGGGTGCCAGCGGAACGTCGGAGCCGTGACGCCGGGCCCCATGTCCCCCCGGGTTCGTTCGCCGATGGCGGTGAGCACGTTCCACACGAACGAACTCTGACCCTGCGCGGGGACCCACGGCTGGAAGTGGTCGGCGGCCATCACCCCCGAGAACCCGTGCTGCTCGGCGTACTCGCTCAGCGCGACGGCCTCGGTCGGGTGGAACTGCTCGAGCATGGCGGCGTAGCCGATGGTCGGTCCGGTCACGGGATGCGTCCTCCTGTCGTGGGGGCCCGTGCGCCTGATGCATCCGCGGTCCGGGCTCCGGCTCGATCGTACGGGCGGTCAGGTCATGACGCTGGCTGCGGATCCGCGACGACCATCCGCTCCGCTCACGCTCCCCGGGCCTCCAGGCCGAGTGCCAGCGCGGCCCGCGTCATGTCGGCCGTGGCGTCGTCGTCCGTCATCCAGAGCGGGACGGCCCGCGCCGGGAGCCCGTCGCGCTGGAGCTCCGCCGCCGCGTCGGCATCCACCTCGTCGACGAGCCAGGCGTCGAGCAGCCCGCCGTCCCGCCGGGCGCCGTAGTGCCGTGCGATCCCCGCGGCCGTCGCCTCGACGCCGGCCACCGCACAGCAGACGTCCGCCATGCCACGCACGGGTCGACCTCCGATCACCGGGGCGACGCCGACCACCGGACCCCGGGCCGCGGCGAGCGCCTCGCGGACCCCTGGCACGCCGAGCATCGTGCCGATCGACACCACCGGGTTCGACGGCGCGAGGAGCACGACGTCGGCACCACGGATCGCCGCCGCTGCCGCCGCACTGACCGACGCCCGTTCGACGCCCTGCTGCACGAACCCGTGCGTGGGGATCGCGGCGCGGTGGCGCACCCACCACTCCTCGAAGTGGATGCGGTCCCGGGTGCCGTCGGGACGGTCGACGTCGACGAGGGTCGGGACCTCGTCGTCGGTCACGGGCAGGAGCGTGACGTCGAGGGCCCACCGCGCTGCCAGCCGCGCCGTGGCCCGGGTCAGGTCGTCGCCGTCGCGGAGCATCGCGGTGCGCGCGATGTGCGTGCCGAGGTCGAGGTCGCCGAGCGTGAACCACGGCCACCCCACGCCGTAGGCGGTGAGCTCGGCGCTGACGCGTTCGGACTCACCGGCACGCCCCCATCCGCGCTCGGTGTCGTTCGCGTCGGCGAGCGCGTACATGACGGAGTCGAGGTCGGGGCACACGCGCAGGCCGGTGAGCCAGAGGTCGTCGCCCGTGTTCACCACGACCGTGACGTCGAGGTCCTGCTGCCGGGCGAGGTGCCGGACGCCGCGCGCGAACCGTCCCCCGCCGACGCCGCCTGCGAGCACGGTGACGGAACGGCGGGTGGGCACGGGTGTCGAGGTCGAGGAGGCCATGCGTCTGATCCTCCCAGGCACCGGGAACGCCAGGGAACGCGGATCGGTCCGGCACGGATCAGCAACAGGAGGAGCACGTCCCCCACATCGTCCGACATGCGTCGTGGTGCCGCGTCCCGGGCCGCAGAAGTGCGCGAGCGGCTCCGTTTGTCCCCCGTTCGATGGGTGGCACCCGGACATGCGGGACGGCACGGCCGAGAACGCGTTGCATCGCCTGCGTCGACGTCAGCCCGTACGGCGCGTCGCGATCACACCGGCGCAGGGCCCGACGTCCACGCGCTCCAGAGCAGACCGAGAAGCAGACCCGAGAAGCACCACCGACATCAGGGAGAACGCGATGATCGACACCACCACCATGAACGACATCTTCGACGCGACGGTCATCGACCGCGACGGCGACAAGGTCGGCACCGTCAAGCAGGTCTACGTGGACCAGAACGACGGTCACCCGCTGTTCGCCAGCGTCTCGACGGGACTCTTCGGCACCTCCGAGTCCTTCGTCCCGCTGGAGAACGCGAACTACAGCAACGGCACGTTGACGGTCGGGTACGAGAAGGCCAAGATCAAGGACGCCCCGCGGGTGGACGCCGACGGCCAGCTCGGCATCGACGAGGAGAACACCCTGTTCTCGTACTACGGCATCACCGGCGGCACCGGCACGACGGACACCTACGCGGGCACGGACACCACCACGACCGGCACCGACACCACGGGCACGGTCGGCACCGACACCACGGGCACGGTCGGCACCGGCACCACGGGCACGGTCGGCACCGGCACCGGCACCACGGGCTTCGAGGGCGCCGGCCACGACACCTCCGGCCCCGACACCGACGACGCCATGACCCGTTCGGAGCAGCACCTCCAGGTCGGCACGCAGCAGGTCCAGACCGGCCGTGCGCGCCTCCGCAAGCACGTCGTCACCGAGCAGCAGAACGTCACCGTCCCCGTCCAGCACGAGGAGGTCCGACTCGAGCGCGAGCCGATCACCGACGCGAACGTCGGCGCCGCGACCGACGGCCCGGAGCTCAGCGAGGAGGAGCACGAGGTGACCCTCAGCGAGGAGCGCGTCGTCGTCGACAAGGAGACCGTGCCGGTCGAGCGCGTCCGCCTCGGCAAGGACACCGTCACCGAGCAGGAGAACGTGACCGAGGACGTCGCGCACGAGGAGATCGAGCTCGAGGGCGACGGCGGCACCACCGGCACGACGGGCACCACGCGGAGCTGACTCCGCAGCACCGTCACCACGACGACGGCCCGCCACCCCTCGGTGGCGGGCCGTCGTCGTTCGTCGTGCAGGATGCGTCCGGACCGCACGGGACGTCGACCCCGAAGAGGGGCCTGCGCGGCACCTGGGAGGCGCCGGTACGGTCGCCGCATGGGGGAACTCCGTGACACCGCCGTCCCGTCCGAGCCCGCGGGAGCGGCGGCCCCGCCGTTCCGGTTCCGCCGCCCGCTCGGGTGGCCCGAACCGTCGGCGGAGTGGGTCGCCCTGCACCAACTGTGGGAGCCGCCGGAGGGCTGGTCCCCGGCACCGGGCCTCCCGGCCGCGCCACGCGGATGGCGCTTCTGGACGCGCGATCGCGCGGCGATGCTCGCGTTCCTCGGCCCGTCGTGGTCGACGGCCCGACGCGCCCTCACCGACGGCACGCCGACCACCGCGTTCGTCGGCGGCGTCGGCGGCGGGGACGCCGCGACGATCCGCGCGATCACCTGCGGCGGGGTCTGACCGGACGACCGGCGGATCAGCGCGCGTCGGTGCCAGGGACGCCATCGCGTCCGGGCGCGGTGTGCTCGAGCTCGGGTGCCGGTTCCCCCAGCACCCACCGGGCCACGGCGTCACCCAGCAGCGGGCCCATCGTCAGTCCGGCCGCGCCGTACCCCGTCGCGACGACGACGCCCGGCGCACCCGGCAGCGCACCGACGACCGGCATGGTGTCGTCGGGCAGGGGCCGCAGCCCGACCCGCGTCTCGATGAGCGTCGCGTCCGCGAGTCCCGGCGCGACCGCCAGCGCGTCCTGCAGGACCTGGAGCTGCCCGGCCGCGGTGACGCGTGGATCGAACCCGCTGCCGGTCTCGCGGGTCGCGCCGACGGCGACGCGCGAGTCGTCGAACGCCACGAGGTAGTGGTGCGACAACGGGTGGACGGAGGGCCAGGCGGACGTGTCGACGCCCTCGACGCGGAGGTGCGTGATCTGACCGCGCTGCGGTGCGACCGGGACGGCGGCACCCGTGGATGCGAGGAGGTCCCGTGACCACGCGCCCGCGGCGACCACGACGACGTCCGCCGTCGTGTCCGCGCCGTCGACGTCGACCAGCGGCCGGCCCTGCACGACGCGCACCGACCGGACGTGGCCGCCCCGCCGCACCGCGCCGAGGCGCTCGGCCGCCAGGAGGAGCGCATCACGGAGCGTGCGGCCGTCCACGCGTCCGCCGCCCTCGATGAAGAGCGCGTCGAGTCCCGTGGCGAGCGGAGGGAAGCGTCGTCGGGCCTGGGCGTTCGTGATGCGCTCCACCGCGCCGACGACCGACCCGGCGACGGCCGCCCGCGACCGGACCCGGGCCTCCGCGGCGTCCAGGAGGGCCGGGTCGGCGTTGACGACGAGCGCACCGCTCCGACGGTGGTCGGTCCGGGTCACGCCGACGCCGGCGAGCTGCGCGAGCAGGTCCGGGTAGAACGCGGCGCCCGCCGCGTAGAGGTCGAGGAACGGCCCGTCGACCGCGGACGACCAGGGCTGCAGGATCCCCGCACTCGCCGCGGTCGCCTGCCCGGTCGCGCCGTCGTCGACGACCGTCACGGCCACCCCACGGCGCGCCAGGGCGAACGCGGTGGCGGCGCCGGCGATCCCGGCTCCGATGACGAGGGCGGTGGCGGTGGTGTCGGAGCGGGGCACGGAGCGTCTTCCTGTCGGCGGGCGGGGGCGCGACGATGCTCTCACGAGCCGGCGACGAGACAGCGCCGGTACCGGTACGCCGCGTGCGAGGGCGTGACGAGGTCACGATCGCGGAGGATCGTCATGCGCGGCCGCGACGCGGAACGGCAGGCGGCGGCGAACGTCGTGCGGAGCGCGTCGCTGTACTCGACGTCGATCACCCGTCCGCCGTACACGCGGGTGTACGCACGGCACTCGTCGTAGCGCACGCACTCCTCGGCGACGGCGAAGTCGAAGCCCGCGACGTCCCGCCCCCGCGTGCCGAGGCCCGGCGCGTTCTTCTGCCCCGCGGTGAGGCCGTCCCGGTGCGCCACGTCGACCAGGAGCGCGCGGTGGCGAGGGCGTCAGCGCGGCTGAGGCGCCCGCGCGAGCGCGTCCACGAGTCGAGGTTGTCGAACTCGACGGCGTCGAACCCACGACGTGCACAGCGGTCCACGGTGCGGGACAGGACCCGGACGACGTCTCGACGGTGCGCCGCGGTCCCGGTGTCCAGGAGGACCTCGTCCGGCCACCCGGGATCGCTGACCGGTTTCCCCGATGCGGTCCGGAGGAGGTCCCTCGGGTGCTCGCGCCGCCACCACGCGGTGTCCTGGGGCTGGGTCTGGAACCCGTTGACGTAGCAGATCCCGTACGTGCCCGGTGCCGGATGCGCGGCGCTGTCCCGTTCGACGATCGTGACGCCGGCAGGCGGACGGTAGGCGCCGCCGAGCTGGTAGTCCGGGCGCCCGCGGGTCGGGAACGGCCGGACCGGCGGGGACGAACGCGTCGCGGTGGACGCGGGCGCCGCGACGGCGAGCCTCCCGACGCCGGGCCCCCCGACGCCGAGCCTCCCGACACCGAGCCCCCCGACACCGAGCCTCCCGATGGCGGCCGGCGCGGGTCGGTCCGACGGCGCGGCGGACGCCACGGACGGGGCGACCACCCAGCCGGCCACGACGAGCACGGCGGCCATGCAGGCTCGCCCGAAGACGCGACGAGCGGTCACCCGCCGAGCACCGCCCAACCGGAGGCCGCCAGTCGGACGCGACCGTGGTCGACCTCGCCCGCCCCCGCCTCGACCGTGGTCGACCCGGCAGCGGGCAGCGACACCGCCTCGTCGCCGATGTTGAGCGCGGTGACGACCGCGTCCGTGCCGATCGCCGTCCGGAGCACGATCGCCGTGTTCTCGAGGTGCACGATGTCCGTGTGCGCGCGGTGCAGCCACGGGTGGCGACGCCGCACGGCGACGAGTGCCTGGTGCGTGCGGAACGCGTCCCGGCCCTCCGGATCGAGGTCGGCCGGAGCCGGTGGCACGGGTGGGAACGCCGGGCGCACGGCGTCGTCGCCGCCGACCCGGGCCTCCTTGACGCCGCGGAAGGCGTACTCGTCGCCCGCGTACACACTCGGCACGCCGGCCACCGTGAACAGGACCGCGAGGGCGTGCGGCAGGTGCCGCGGACCGACCGCGGAGGTGATGCGCGTAACGTCGTGGTTACCGACGAACGTGCTCGGGACGAACGTCGACAGGAGCGCGTCGTGCCGGCGGATCGCGTGTGCGAGCTCGTGGCAGTTGCCGTCCGCGATGCCGTGCCAGATGCCCTGCCACAGCTCGTACTGGGTGACCGAGTCCATGGTCGAGGCCCGCACGACGGCAGCGGCGTCACCGTGGATCACCTCACCCGAGAACCAAGCGTCCGGGTGCCGCTCTCGCACGCGGGGCAACACCGCCGCCCAGAACGCGGGCGGCACGGCGTACGCGGCGTCGAGGCGCCAGCCGTCCACGCCGCGGTCGAGCCAGTGGCTCATGACGTCGACGACCAAGTCGACGGTCGCCGAGGAGCCGTGGTCGAGGGCGACGAGTTGGTCGTGTCCCTCGAACACGTCCGCGTCGACGCGGTCACCGGGACGCCACCCGTCCCAGCGCACGTGGAACAGTCCGGCGGTCGGGGCCGCGGGTCCGTCCTCCTCGAGCGCTCGGAACGCCGGATGCGCGCGCCCCACGTGGTTGAACACCCCGTCGAGCAGCACCCGGACGCCGCGGTCGTGCGCCGTGGCGACGAGACGGAGGAGGTCGTCCTCGTCCCCGAGCCGCGGGTCCACCCGGAAGTGGTCGAGCGTGTCGTAGCCGTGCGTCGACGACGCGAACACCGGTCCCAGCGCGATGCCGTTCAGCCCGAGGTCGACGACGTGGTCGAGCCACGCCTCGAGTCGGCCGAGCCGGTGCTCGACCGGGCGTTCCCGTGCCGACGGCGCGGGGGCCTCCGGCGGACGGATGTCGGCACCGACGAACCCCAACGGGTACACGTGCCACCAGAGGGCGTGCTCCACCCAGGACGTCATCGACCACCTCCGGTTCGTCGGCCTGGTCGACCCTACCGATCCGCGCTGGGGGCCACGCGGTCAGGAGCCGGACCAGCCGGGTGCGACGAGGCCCGTCTCGTAGGCGAACACGACGAGCTGCGCCCGGTCCCGTGCGCCGAGCTTCACCATCGCCCGGCTCACGTGTGACTTCGTCGTCGCAGGGCTGATGAACAGGCGTTGTGCGATCTCGCTGTTCGACAGTCCCCCGGCGACCCAGCGCATGACCTCGCGCTCCCGGTCGGTCAACCGGTCGAGTGCAGGGGTCAGTTCCGCCGGGGTGGCGTGCGTGGCGAAGGCGGCGACGAGGGACCGGGTCGCCCCCGGCGAAAGCAACGAGTCACCCGCGACCACCGTCCGGATCGCGCGAAGGAGCTCGGCCGGCTCGGTGTCCTTGACCAGGAACCCGGCCGCTCCGCCTCGGATCGCCTCGAACACGAAGGCGTCCTCCTCGAAGGTCGTGAGGACCACGACGCGCACGTCACGGAGCGCCGGGTCGGCACCGATGCGCCGCGTCGCCACGAGTCCGTCGACGCGGGGCATGCGGATGTCCATGAGCACGACGTCGGGGTGGTGTTCCACGGCGGCACGCACGGCGTCCTCGCCGTCGGCGGCCTCGGCGACGACGGTCATGTCGGGCTCGGACTCGACGAGCGCCCGCAGTCCGCCGCGGACGAGTGCCTGGTCGTCCGCGATCACCAACCGGAGCGGTGCCGCCTCGCTGGCGTCATCCACGGTGTGCCTCCTGTGCTCGCTCGAGGGCAGCGGTCCGTCGGTCCGAGATGTCCGTGCCCGTGCCCGTGCCCGTGGTCGTGGTCGTGGTCGTGGTCGTGGTCGTGCCGGTGGTCGGGAGCCGCGCGTGCACCCGCCATCCGCCACCGGTGACCGGGCCGGCTTCGAGCACGCCGCCGACCGCAGCCACCCGCTCCCGCATGCCGATGATGCCGTTGCCCGACGGACCGAGGCCGGCCTGGGCGCGGTCGAGGGTGTCCTGCGGGGCGTCCACCGAGGCCGACGCGGAGGACGCGGCTGACGCGGCCGGGTCCGGCTGTGCAGCAGTGCCCCTCCGCCCGCGCGCGTCGGGCAGGTCCTCCACGGTGACGTCGAGGACTTCCGCAGACGCGCCGACGACCACCGCGACACGATTCCACGGCGCGTGCTTCATGACGTTCGTCACCGACTCCTGCACGATGCGGAACGCCGTCCGATCCACGATGCGGTCGACGGCGCCGAGGTCGCCGTCGACGTCGAGCGTGACGTCGAGTCCGGCCGCCTCCGCGCGCAGGACGAGATCCCGGAGTCGATCGAGGCCGGGCACCGGGGACCGTTCGGGCACCACGACGCCCCCGTCCCCGGTCGCCTCGATCCCACTCCCGGTCGCCGCACCTGCGCCGCCGCTGTTCGTTCCCGCGTCCGGATCGTCCACCCTGCGGAGGACCCCGAGCACCGCGCGGAGCTCCACGAGGGCCTCGTGGCTGGCGTCGCGGATGCTCGTCAACGCGGCCCGGGTCGGGTCCGGCAGGTCGGCGCCGAGGTGCAGCGCCACCCCGGCCTGCAGGTTGATCAGCGACATGTTGTGCGCCACCGAGTCGTGCAGCTCGCGAGCGATGCGGACGCGTTCGTCCTCGGCGCGCCGCCGGACCGCTTCCGCGCGTGCGCGGCGGGCCTCGGCCGCGCGGAGCACGCGGACGCGAGCGAGCTCGCTGAGCGCGATCGTGAGCCCACCCCACGCGAGCATGACGGTGACCGTCCCCCAGGGCAGGACGGACGAACGCCCGGTCGCGAGGTCCACCCACGGGAGCGCGAACGCGCCGATCGCCACCGCCGCGGCCGCGGAACGTCGACGACCCGACAGCCACGCGTTCACCGCCGCCATGGTGAGGGCCGCGACGAAGGGACCCCGCGGGCTCACGAGGACCGCGTAGCCGAGGGTCGTCGCCAGCGTCACGCCGAGGACGACGACCGGCCAACGCCACCGGAACGGCAGGACGACCACCGCAGCGACGAGCATCGCGATCGCGAGCGGACCGGGTGCCGCCACGACGGCCTCCCCCGTTCCCGGCCCCCACGGCGGTCCCGGATGAGCAGGCACGGTGCCGGGCGTCGGCCCGGTCCAGCGCGACAGGACGAGGGTGCCGACGAGTTGCAGTGCCGCCACCGGGAGCACCCTGCCGACGCGCGCGAACCGCCGCCGCCCGGTCTCGGTGGGTCTCCTCATGCCCGGAAGCCTAGGTGCCGACCGGGGCGCCGTCGTCCGCCCGGGGAGGTGTCCGTGGACTCCTCCCTCCGGCGTGATGCGTGTGGAGGAACGACCTCGGGTACTGCCGTCGGGAGCACGTCCAGGAGCGTCCCCCGAGCGGACGACAGGACGACCGCGGAGCAGGAGCCTGGACCGGTCGCACCAGCGACGCCCAGCCACCGACCGAGGAGGTCACCATGACACCCGCACTCACCGCACTCGCCGCCGCACCGTCCTGGCACGGCGGCCCGCCCATGGCCCCGTTCGCCGTGTTCCCCGTCGTGTTCCTCGCGACCCTCGTCGTGCTCGCCCTCGTGTTCGGGGTCCTCCGCCGCGGGCCGTGGCGCGCTCGCTCCGACGCCCGGGCCGTCCTCGCGGACCGGTTCGCGCGCGGCGAGATCGACGCGACGGAGTACCGGGCGCGGTCGTCCGAGCTCGACCGACGTTGACGCCGCGGCACCGTGACGCACGCCGCGGTCGCCGCCGGTCCCGGGACTACGTCCCGTCTCCGCCCGCGGCGGCCGCGTCGGACACGACGCCCTGCGCCTGCTCGAGCAGCCCGGTCGCGAGGTCGTTCAGCACGAGGTACAGCCCGGCCCGGTGCTCGGCGTCGACGGCCCGCATGACCCCCTCGTAGCGGCGCCGGATCTGCGTGACGACGGCCTGACCCGCGGGTTCGAGCGTGAGCAGGGACCCGCGCCGGTCGGCCGGGTTCGGGATCCGCTTGATGAACCCGCCCGCCACGAGTCGGTCGAGCATGCTCGTGACCGCACCGGAGGTCAGCTCGAGGAACCCGGCGACCTCGGTCGGCGTGGACCGGGCCGTGTCGTCGATGAGCACGAGCGCCCGCAGCGCGTTCTCGTGCACGCCCGCGAGGAGGCTCAGCTGCCGCATGAGCGCGGCGTTCGCCCGCTGTACGGAGGTGAACGCCGCGATGAGGTCGGACACGTCCTCGTCCGCTGTTCCCACCCGTCACCCCCCCTTGCTCCCGCCCGGAGGTACGCACGCTACACCGAGTCCAGGTCGTCCTCGGCGCGACCCGCGAGCGCCGCGGTTGCCGGACGACGCCCCCGATCGAGGGGGACGACGGCCGCGCCTGGCAACGACGAAGCCCCGGACCTGCGGCTGATGCCGGGAGGCCCGGGGCTGGTGGTGCGCCCCCTGGGACTTGAACCCAGAACCCACTGATTAAGAGTCAGTTGCTCTGCCAATTGAGCTAGAGGCGCGTACCGTCGCGGCTCGCCGCAACGGAGAACAACAATAGCATGGGTCTCGGCCGCCACGGACCACGGGGCGACGCCACCACGTCGCGCAAGGAGTAGAGGATGACAGAACGTCTCGCCGCCGGGGCCGACGCCCCCGACTTCACCCTGCCGGACGAGCACGGCACGCCGACGAGCCTGCGCGACCTGCGGGGCCGGAAGGTCATCGTGTACTTCTACCCGGCCGCGTCGACGCCCGGATGCACGACCGAGGCCTGCGACTTCCGCGACAACATGAACTCCCTGCAGGGCGCCGGCTACACGGTGCTCGGCATCAGCAAGGACGACCTCCCCGCGCTGCAGCGGTTCAAGGACGAGCAGGCCCTGACCTTCCCGCTCCTGAGCGACCCGGACCTGACGGTCCACCGCGCGTACGGCGCGTACGGCGAGAAGAACCTCTACGGCAAGGTCACGACGGGCACGATCCGCTCGACGATCGTCGTCGACGAGGACGGCCGCGTGCAGCTGCCGCTCTACAACGTGAAGGCGACGGGGCACGTGGCCGCGCTGCGGAAGAAGCTCGGCCTGGACTGAGTCCCTGCCCTCAGCGCTCGAGGTCGCGGCGGGCGAGCACCGCCGTCGTCGCCGGTGCGAAGACGAGCACCAGGGCGAGCAGCGCTGGCAGGAGCAGCACCCACCCGATCGCCGGGACCCGGAACACGCCCTGGAACGCACCGACGGCGAGGGCGATCTGGAGGAACTGCCAGACGACGACCCCGCTCCGCACCCAGGAGCGGGCGCGGGCCAGTCCGAGCACCATCGCTCCCAGCCAGATCGCGGCGACGGCGGCGAGGACGATGAGCGCCAGACCGTTCACGACCGAGTCCGGCGGGGCGACCACGAGGTCGACGACGAGCACCACCGTGAGCACCGCCACGGCGAGGAACTCGAGCCCCACGACGACCGCGAGACCGAGCACGGTCGGCGTCCGGAATGCCGCGCGATCAGGTGATTCCCGATCAGCGGCACCCTCGGGGCGCTCCGGGCGTGGGGCATCCGACACAGCGTTCCTCCAGCTCTCGACCCTTGATTTGGCCATATCAGTATGGAACGATGTTCGAGGTCGATGGAACGCCACGATGACGTGTGCGCCTCCCGCAGAGTCTTTCTCTCCCCCACAGAGAATCCCCCCGCAGTGCTGCAGCCCAGCTGGCCCACGCCTGCACTTGATTCGCCACGGCCGTTCGTCGTGCGATTCGAAGCTATTTAAGGAGCATCAACACATGGATTGGCGTGACAAGGCCGCCTGCCTCACCGCGGACCCCGAGCTCTTCTTCCCGGTCGGGAACACCGGCCCGGCCGTCGACCAGATCGAGAAGGCGAAGTCGGTGTGCGCTCGGTGCACCGTCACCGAGACCTGTCTGCAGTACGCGCTCGAGACCTCGCAGGACTCGGGCGTCTGGGGCGGTCTGAGCGAGGACGAGCGTCGCGCGCTCAAGCGCCGCGCTGCCCGCGCACGTCGCGCCTCCTGACCGAGCGCACCCGTTCCGACGACGACGGCGCCCAGTCCCCCAGGGGACCGGGCGCCGTCGTCGTTCCACCCCACGTCGTCCTGCCGCGCCCGTCGTCCCTCGACTCGGAGCCCGCGCGATCCCGAGGCCGAAGCCCTACGACTGCTCCGACCACCGGAAGGGGATGCCGATGGTGACCTCGGTACCGCTGCCGACCAAGGTGTGCCAGTCGATCGTGCCGCCGAGTTCGCCCTGGATCAGGGTCCGCACGATCTGCGTGCCGAGTCCCGCACCGACCTTGCCCTCGGGGAGTCCGCGCCCGTTGTCGCGCACCTGCACCTCGAGGTGGTCCTCGAACCGGTCGGCCACGATCTCGACCTCGCCGTCACGGCCGTCGAGCCCGTGCTCCACCGCGTTCGTCACGAGTTCCGTGAGGCCGAGCGCCAACGGCGTCGCCGCTTCGCTCGGGAGCACACCGAACTCGCCCGTCTTCTTGGGGCGCACGGTCGTGTTGTGACTCGCCGCGACCTCGGTCACGAGCATGAGCACGCGGTCGAACACGTCGTCGAAGTCCACGTTCTGGCTGAGACCGGTCGAGAGCGTGTCGTGGACGACCGCGATGGCCGCGACCCGACGCATCGCCTGCTGCAGGGCCTCCCGGGCCTCCTCCGAATGCGTGCGACGCGCCTGGATGCGGAGGAGCGACGCGACCGTCTGCAGGTTGTTCTTGACGCGGTGGTGGATCTCGCGGATCGTCGCGTCCTTCGTGATGAGCTCGCGCTCCTGGTGCCGCTGCTCGGTGACGTCACGGCAGAGCACGATCGCCCCGATGCGCTCCCCGTGGTCGCGCAGGGGGATCGCGCGGAGCGTCACGGTCACGCCCTTCGCCTCGATGTCGGTGCGCCACGGAGCGCGACCGGTCACGACGAGCGGCAGGGACTCGTCCACGACGAGTTGATTCCCGAGCAGCCCGGTCGTCACCTCGGCCAGGGAGAGCCCTTCGAGCTCGCCCTCGAAGCCCATCCGGTTGAAGGCACTGAGGCCGTTCGGGCTCGCGAAGGTGACGACGCCCCCGACGTCGAGTCGCAGGAGTCCGTCGGAGGCACGAGGAGCACCCCGACGCGGACCGGTCGGTGCGCCGATGTCCGGGAAGTCCCCCGTGGCGATCATGCCGAACAGGTCGTTCGCGCTCGAGTTGAACGTCAGCTCCTGGCGGCTCGGCGTGCGCTGCTCGTTGACGTTCGAGTGGCGTGTGACGACGGCGATGGGCGCCTCCGTCGTCTGGGCGCTCGTGGCGGACAACCGACGCAGGACCGGGATCGCGCGCACGCGGGTCGGGGTGTCCTCGTACCAGTCGGGCTCCGCCGAGTCGACGATCTCGCTGCGTTCGAAGCACTGGGTGATCTGGTCGCGCCACTCGTCCCGCACGCCCTGCCCGACGACGTCGCGGTAGAACAGCGTCGCGGCGGACGACGGCCGCGCGTGCGCGACGGCCACGAACGAGCCGTCCTCCGCGGGCACCCACACCACGATGTCGGCGAACGACAGGTCGGCGAGGAGCTGACCGTCGCCCACGAGCAGGTGGAGCCACTCGACGTCCGCGTCGGTGGACCGGCCTTGGGCGAGAACGAGGTCACTGAGGGTCGACACGGAGCAAGTCTAGGTGGCCGCCTCCGGTCCTCCCTGCGACCGTCCCCACCTCGGTCCGGGGATTAAATGTCACATTCCAACGGTCAGTAGCCTGAGGGCGTGGCCGGGGAGGCCGCACCACCGCACCACGAGGGGGCTCATGGACGACCGTGCCGCACAGCGCACCGACGACGGACCGGAGGGACGGGGCACGCGCCGTCAGGGGCGGCACGCCCTGACCGAGCACGGAGCGCAGCCGGCTCCTCCGCTGCCCACGGCGCTCGACGGCGCGGTCCTCCGCCCCACGCCTCCCGGGCACGAGCCGGATCGCTCTGCCGAGCGCGCGGCGCGGCGCACCGCCGGGCCACGCCGGCTCCGCCGCGCCGACGCCGCACCGCAGCCCCCTCGCGCAGCGCTGCCGGACCCCACCCCCGTCGCGCGGGACCTCGCCCGCTGTGTCGTCGAGATCCTCGCCGGCGCCCGTGAACTCGACCAGATCGCGCGGTGGGTGACGGACGACGTGCACCGACACCTCCAGGTCCGCGTCCGGTTGGCGGCCCGCGCGCGGTCGGTACGCCGGACGGCGCCGCGCAGGCCCGTCTTCTCGATCGGTTCGGTGATCGTCCGCGAACCGAGCGACGGTGTCGCCGAGGCCACCGTCATCGTGCATGCACGGGCACGAACGCGTGCGGTCGCGATCCGCCTCGAGGGCCGCGACGGCCGATGGCGCGCGACCGCGGTCAGCGTCCTCTGACCACCGGTGCGGACCGCACCGGAGCGCAGGGCTGACCGGCGCGGGCCGCACCGGAGCGCAGGGCTCACCGGCGACGGGTGCGGGAACGCCGAACGGCGACGGTCCGAGGAGGACCGCCGCCGTTCCCGGAACGCTCCCGATCAGCTCTTCTTGGCCTGCGCCCGACGGTCCGCCCGGTTCGTCGGCGCCGTGTCGCGCTGCCCGAAGGCACCGCGCTGCCCGGACGCCGTCGCCGCAGCACCGAACGACGACCCCCGCTCGGGACCCGGGACCTGCTCGGCCTCGGCGACGGCCTGCTGCCGCTGCGCGAGTGCGGTCGCGGCCTGCTCGAGGCGACCGCTCTGGTCACGGACCTCGACCTCGCCGTCGATCGACGGTGCCGAGTACTCCAGCCCGGCGGCCTCCGAGTCCTCGCCGAGGCCCTTGGCGTCGATGACGGCCGTCTCGCCGTCACGCTGCACCTGGACCTCGAGGTTGAACAGGAACCCGATGGACTCCTCGCGGATCTGGCCCATCATGCTCTGGAACAGGGCATAGCCCTCGCGCTGGTACTCGACGAGGGGGTCGCGCTGAGCCATCGCGCGGAGACCGATGCCGTCCTTGAGGTAGTCCATCTCGTAGAGGTGGTCGCGCCAGCGTCGGTCGATCACCGACAGGACGACGCGGCGCTCGAGTTCGCGCATGGCCTCGTCGCCGAGGGCCTCCTCGCGCTTCTGGTACGCGAGCTTGGCGTCCGACAGGATCTCGCGGCCGAGGAAGTCGCGCGATGCCTTGCCCCGCGATCCGGCCTCGGTGATGACCTCGTCGATGGTGATCGACACGGGGTAGAGCGTCCCGAGCTCGGTCCACATCGCATCGAGGTCCCAGTCGTCCGGGGAGCCCTCGCCCGTGTGCGAGTCGATGATCTCGTTGACCACGCTCTCGAGGAACTGCTGCGACCGGTCGTGCAGGTCGTCGCCCTCGAGGATGCGGCGCCGGTCGTCGTAGATGGCCTCGCGCTGGCGGTTCAGGACGTCGTCGTACTTCAGCACGTTCTTGCGGATCTCGGCGTTCCGGGCCTCGACCTGGGCCTGCGCGGAGCGGATCGCACGACCGACGAGCTTGTTCTCGATCGCGAGGTCGTCCGGGACGTTCGAGCGGCCCATGAGGCTCTCGGCCGCGCCGGAGTTGAACAACCGCATGAGGTCGTCGGTGAGGGACAGGTAGAAGCGGCTCTCGCCGGGGTCGCCCTGTCGACCGGAGCGACCACGCAGCTGGTTGTCGATGCGCCGGGACTCGTGTCGCTCCGTGCCGAGCACGTACAGCCCACCGGCGTCGCGGACCTTCTCGGCCTCGACCTCGACCTCGGCCTTGACGCGGGCGAACACGTCGTCCCACGCGGCCTCGTACTCATCCGGGGTCTCGGTCGGGGACAACCCCTTCGCGTGCATCTCGGCGACGGCGAGGAACTCCGCGTTGCCGCCGAGCATGATGTCCGTACCGCGGCCGGCCATGTTCGTGGCGACCGTGACCGCACCGAGGCGACCCGCCTGGGCGACGATCGCGGCCTCGCGCGCGTGGTTCTTCGCGTTGAGCACCTCGTGCTTCACGCCGCGCTTGGCGAGGAGCTTGGACAGGTACTCGCTCTTCTCGACGCTCGTCGTGCCGACGAGGACGGGCTGGCCGTTCTCGTGCCGCTGCTCGATGTCGGCGGCGACCTGTTCGAACTTCGCGGGCTCGTTCTTGTACACGAGGTCCGTCTGGTCGTTGCGCTGCATCGGCCTGTTCGTCGGGATCGGGACGACGCCGAGCTTGTACGTCGACATGAACTCCGCCGCCTCGGTCTCGGCGGTACCGGTCATGCCGGAGAGCTTCTTGTACAGGCGGAAGTAGTTCTGCAGCGTGATGGTGGCGAGGGTCTGGTTCTCCGCCTTGACCTCGACGCCCTCCTTCGCCTCGATCGCCTGGTGGATGCCCTCGTTGTACCGGCGGCCCATGAGGATGCGACCGGTGTGCTCGTCGACGATGAGCACCTCGCCGTTCATGACGACGTAGTCCTTGTCGCGCTTGAACAGGGCGTCGGCCTTGATCGCGTTGTTGAGGAACGAGATGAGCGGGGTGTTGGCCGACTCGTACAGGTTGTCGATGCCGAGGTAGTCCTCGACCTTCTCGATCCCGGGCTCGAGCACGCCGACCGTGCGCTTCTTCTCGTCGACCTCGTAGTCGACGCCGGGACGCAGGCGCGTGGCGATCGTGGCGAACTCGGTGAACCAGCGGTTGGCCTCGCCCGAGGACGGTCCGGAGATGATGAGCGGCGTGCGGGCCTCGTCGATGAGGATCGAGTCGACCTCGTCGACGATCGCGAAGAAGTGCCCGCGCTGCACCATGTCCGACGCCTGCCACGCCATGTTGTCGCGCAGGTAGTCGAAGCCGAACTCGTTGTTCGTGCCGTACGTGATGTCGGCGGCGTACTGCTCGCGACGCTCGGCGGGCTCCTGCCCCGCGAGGATGCAGCCGGTGGTCATGCCGAGCGCGCGGAACACGCGGCCCATGAGCTCGGACTGGTAGCTCGCGAGGAAGTCGTTGACGGTGATGACGTGCACGCCGCGCGAGGCGATGGCGTTGAGGTACGCGGCCGTCGTCGCGACGAGCGTCTTGCCCTCACCGGTCTTCATCTCGGCGATGTTCCCGAGGTGCAGCGCGGCACCGCCCATGAGCTGGACGTCGAAGTGACGGAGCCCGAGCGTGCGCTTCGACGCCTCACGCACCGCGGCGAACGCCTCGGGCAGCAGGTCGTCCAGGGACTCGCCGTTCGCGTACCGCTCGCGCAGCTCACGCGTCTCGTCGCGCAGTTCCTCGTCGCTGAGGGTGGCGAAGTCGTCCTCGAGGTCGTTGATCGCCTCGGCGTAGGCCTTGAGGCGTCGGAGCGTGCGCCCTTCGCCGATGCGGAGGACCTTCTCCAGCACGTTGGTCAATCGAGACTCCTCATGGTGTCGTCTGGCGCTGATCGCTCGGGGCCTCCGGACGGCCGGTCGCGCGCGCCTGATCAGCCAGCCATGCTAGCAACCTCCGCGCCCGCACACCTGGGCAGCGGGCGCGGCCGGAGCCGATGGGTGCGCCCGTTCGCTCGGGGCGGACACGAGGGCCCCGACCGCACCGTGTGGTGCCGAGCGGGGCCCTCGTGGTCGTGCGCGGAGGTCAGACGGTCACGCCAGCGCGTTCGACCGTCGCGGCCTCTTGCTGGACGGGTGCGGCGTCGTCCAGGGCGATGACGCCGTAGTCCCAGCCCTTGCGGCGGTACACGACGCTGGGGCGTTCCGTCTCGGCGTCGATGAAGAGGTAGAAGTCGTGGCCGACGAGCTCCATGTAGTACAGCGCGTCGTCGACGGTCATCGGGGACGACGCGAAGACCTTCGTGCGGATGACGACGGGGTTGTAGGCGTCCTCGTCCGTCGCCTGGGCCTCGTCCGTCACGACGGGCAGGCTGCCGGTCGCGACCGTCTCGATGAGCGTGCCGTCGGCGGGCACGACGTCCATCGTGGCGAACCCGTCACCCGCCGCCTCGGCGACCGAGGTCGGGCGGTGACGGCCCCGGTGGACCTTCTTGCGGTCCTTCGCACGCCGCAACCGTTCGGCGATGCGGGCGAACGCCAGGTCGAACGCCGCGTACTTGTCGGACGCGGTCGACTCGGCGCGGATGAGCGGCCCGGGACCGATGAGGGTGAGCTCGACGCGGTCGTCGCCGCTCGCCCCGCTGCTCTTCTCGTGGTGTCGACTGACCCGGACCTCGAAGGCCACGGCACGATCGGCGAGCGCGTCGATCTTCGCGGACTTCTCCTCGGCGTAGGCGCGGAAACGGTCGGTGATCCCGACGTTCCGTCCCGTGATCGAGATGTCCATGGCGGCTCCCATCCAGACTCGGCGCGTCGCCTCCTCGTGGCGACTCCAGACGCCTTTCGAGCGAGCGTAGACCCGGGTGCACGCGACGATTCAGGGTCCGGTTCCAGCCTCCGACGGGGAGGACGGCTCCACGCTCGCCGTCGCCACGCACCGCACCACGCGGCCGCCCGCTGCGCGGACCGCCCGGATCGCCTCGGCCATGGTCACCCCGGTCGTCACGACGTCGTCCACGAGCACGACGGCGCGGTCGCGCACGTCCACCGCGCGGAGGGTGCCGACCGTCGCGGTCACCCGGTCCACCGCCGACAGCGACTTCTGGCCGCCGTCGCGCCTGCCACGGGCCCGCGGGTCCGGCACTCGTCGGAGCACGCGAGCGGTCCGGAAACCACCGCGACGGAGCAGGACGACGACCGGGTCGAATCCCCGCCGCCGACGTCCCGCCCGCGAGGACGGCACCCGGACCACGACCGCGTCGGGCGCCTCGGCGAGCGCCCCCCGGAGTGCCCGCACGGTGGGGCGGGCCAGCGGTCCGACGACGTCGAGCCGTCCGTGCACCTTGAACGCGAGCACGAGGGCCCGGGCCGTCCCGCGGTAGGTGAACGGGGCGTCGAGCCGGACGCCGGCCACGAGCCGGACGCACGACGGGGTCGCGGCGAGGTCCTCGAGACACGCGTGACACACCGGGCGGTCGTCACGCCCGCAGACGACGCACGACACCGGCAGCAGCACGCCGAGCGCCTCGATCGCCGCGTCCCGCCACCGGTCGGCTTCCCGCTCCCCCATGCCTCGATCGTCGCGCCGCGGCCGCGTGACTCGGCGCCGGATCCATCAGTCGGTGGACGGCGGTCCGGACGGGAGCACCTGGGGAGGACGGGCCTCCCGGCCTACCGCTGCGTGCCGAGGACGGCCGCCGTCACGCCGCTGTCGTCCCAGCCACCGCCGCTCTCGGCGAGCACACGGCCGTCGGTCATGCGCAGCAGCAGCGAGTCGGACGCACCGCCGACGATCGTCGTCGCCGAACCGGACGGGCGGTTGAGCGTCGTCGAACGCCCGCCGATGGTCGACGACGTCACGGTCGAGCCGGTCGCGGTGGAGCCGAGCGACGCCACCTCGAGGTCGCTCTGCCACGTCGCGTCGACCGGGGTGCCCGCGGCGACCGGCACCCGGACGGGTGCGCCGAGCGCGGTCGGCTGCTTCTGCGAGTTCCGGAGCACGCCCATGACGTACAGGGCGGCACCCTCGTCGGTGTCGATGAGCGCGAGTGCCCGGGTGGCGTCCCGCGACACGCGGAACGCGACGAGTCGGCCGTCGGGCAGGCTCGACGAGATCGGGTGCGGATCGCCCTCGAGCCCGTACGCGACGACCGACCGGGGGTCCGCCGCCTGGGCCGACCACACGAAGCCCTCGTCGTCGATGGACGGCGCGACGAGACCGCTCCGCGTGTCCACCTGCACGGGAGCGCTCGAGCCGGACCGGACGGCGTCCACGCCGTCCACCGTGCCGACCGCGGCGGAGGTGCCCGCCGCCGTCACCTCGAGTGACGTCGGGTCGAGGCCGCGGATCTTGTCCGCGATGCCGGCGAGTTGGTCGACGGCTCCCGCGGCTGCGTTGCCGACGGCGTTCTTCGCGACGACGAGCGGCCGGGCGTCGACGTCGGGGTCGCGTTCGGCGTTCGTGCCCGTCGAGTCGGGCACGTCGAGGCTCGTGCCCTCGACCGTGATCGTCACGGACGAGATGCTCGCGACCGACGCCAGACTCGCGGTGAGCTGCTCGCGCATCCGGACCTTCTCGACCGTGGTCGCTTTCAGCGCGTCACTCGTCAGGTCGACCTGGGCCGACCCGCTCTCGATCGTCACGGCGTTGAGGGACAGCTGCGTGCCCTCGGGGAACGCCGTGACGACCGCTCCCTTGAGCCACTCGCTCGGCCCGGCGAGCAGCGCGCTCGCGATCCGCGTGCTCGTCGACGACCGGGCGAGGAACCACCGTTCCTCGGGCACGAGGTAGTGGTACGTCGGGTCGTAGAAGTACAGGGCGTGCGCCTGGAACACCGACTCGAAGCTGACGGGCGACAGGATGATCCCGCCGGGCGCGTAGCTGATCCGCCACTGCCCGTGTTCCTTGCGGAACTGGAACGTCAGCGTCGACGTCGCGTCGCTGTCGGCCTGCGTGTACTCGCCGTCGGCATCCACCGTGGCCGACACCGTCATGATGTACGAGAGCCGACGGTCCCCGGTGCGCGCGACGGTGCCGCTCCCCTGGCGGACGGTCACACTCTGCCGCGGGTTCCACCGCTGCGCGAACCCCGTCGTCAGGAACTCCCGTGCCACCGCGTAGTTGTCCTGGGCACCGGTGGCCGCGTCGATGAACTGTCGGAGGACGGTCTCCTGGTCCGAGCCCTTGACCGGCCCGTTCGGGCGGTAGTCGACGCCGGACGGCGCCTGGTCCTCGACGCGGCCGCCCTTCTGCACGGCACCGCCGGTCGGGATCGCGGCGCAGGCGGTGAGCACGACGAGCACGAGCGTCGCGACGAGCGCGGTGAGGACGCGCCGGGTCACCGCTGCGGCCCTCCGTCACCGTCGGCGGGGACGGCCGGGAGGCGCGGCTCGTCCTCCAGGTCGTCGAGCGCGGGCAACGGGATCACCGACCGCGTCACCGCGTCGCCGGCGCGGCGCGGGAGCGTCAGCACGAACACCGATCCGACCGTCGGCCGCGACCAGACGTCGATCCGCCCGCCGTGCAGGTGTGCGTCCTCGAGGCTGATCGCGAGCCCCAGGCCGGTCCCGCCGATGGTCCGCTGTCGACTCGGGTCGGCCCGCCAGAACCGGTCGAACACGCGCTCGACGTCCTGCGGGGGCATCCCGACGCCCTGGTCGCGCACGGCGATCGCGACCGTGTCGGCGTCGCTGTCGACCACGACCTGCACCGGCTTGGCCTCGCCGTGCTCGATCGCGTTCCCGACGAGGTTGCGGAGCACGCGCCGGATCCGTCGTCCGTCGGCCTGCACGACGACGTGGCCGCCCGGTGTGGCGACCTGCAGCTCGACTCCGGCCGACTCGGCGAGCGGCCGGAACTCGTCGACGATGTCGGTCGCGAGCGCCGCCGGCACGACCGGCTCCGTCTCGAGCTGCACCGCCTGGGCGTCGTACCGCGAGATCTCGAGCAGGTCCGCCAGCAGCAACTCGAACCGGTCGATCTGGGTGTGCAGGAGCTCGCTCGACCGGGCCACCGCTGGTTCGAACGCGTGTCGGGCGTCGAACAGGACGTCGCCCGCGAGCCGGATGGTCGTCAGGGGCGTGCGGAGCTCGTGGGACACGTCCGACACGAACCGCTGCTGCACGCGGGACAGCTCGGCGAGCTGGGTGATCTGCCGGCTCATCACGTCGGCCATGCCGTTGAAGCTCGTGGCGAGGATCGCGATGTCGTCCTCGCCCCGCACGGGGATGCGTTCGTCGAGTCGGCCGGCGGCGATCTTGCGGCTCGTCTCGGCCGCGACGCGTACCGGGCCGACGACGAGGCGGACGACGAGCGACGTGACGAGCGCGATGAGCACGACGAGCGCCACGCCGCCGACGGACAGCGTCTGCGACACGAAGTCCAGCGTCTTCTGCGCGTCGCTGAGGTCGTAGACGAGGTACAGCTCGTACTGCCCGGCGCTCGGGATCTGGAGCGTCGACCCGACCGCGAGCCCCGGTTCCCGTCGTCCACCGTCCTCGAGCGCGACCGCCTGCAGCCGGAGCGCACCGGAGTCCTTCGCGACGGCCTTCCGCAACTCGGGCGTGATCACCGAGTCCGGGAAGTCGGGGCTGGCGATGTTCTGCAGCGTCTGCGTGGTGGACTGCCCCGGGGTGCGGAGGATGGCGATGCTCGTGCCGCCGGGGCTCGTCGTGGTGGTCAGGATCGAGGTCTGCGCCTCGTTCTGCAGCGTCTCGAGCTCGACCTGGTTGTTGTCCTCGGCGGCGGTGGCGGCGTCGAAGATGTTCTGGGCGAGGACCGTCGCACGTTCCGACTCGGCCTCGATCTGGTCCCGCCGTTGGGCGTAGACGTTGTTCGTGATGCTCAGGGTGATCGCGGTGCCGATGACGCTGACCGCGAGCCCGGTCGTCAGGACCGTGATGGCGACCGCGCGGAACAACAGGGACCGTCGCCAGAGGAACGCGACGGCGCGCCACCCCCGCCGGATCCATCGCCGGGTGCGCCGCCACACCTGCCGGACGGTGACCACCCCGGGGGACGTGACGGATGTCGGCGTCGCACGGGCCGCGGGCCTGGCCAACGGCTAGCCCTGCGAACCCGCCCGGTAACCGACGCCGCGCACGGTGGTGACGATGCGCGGGTTGTCCGGGTCGTGCTCGATCTTGGCGCGCAGCCGCTGCACGTGGACGTTGACCAGTCGCGTGTCCGCCTTGTAGTGGTACCCCCACACCTGCTCGAGCAGCATCTCGCGCGTGAACACCTGGTTCGGCTTCTCGGCGAGGGCGCGCAGCAGGTCGAACTCGAGCGGGGTGAGTGCGATCGGGGTGCGGCCGCGGCGGACCTCGTGCCCGGGGACGTCGACCGTGAGGTCCCCGACGGTGAGGACGGCCGCGTCGCTCGCCACCGGGCGCAGGCGCGTGCGGATGCGCGCGACGAGCTCCTTCGGGTTGAACGGCTTGACCACGTAGTCGTCGGCACCGTTCTCGAGGCCGGACACGACGTCGGCGGTGTCGCCCTTGGCGGTGAGCATGATGATCGGCGTGCCGCTCTCGGCACGGATCCGGCGACAGACCTCGATCCCGTCGACACCCGGCAGCATGACGTCGAGCAGCACGAGGTCCGGTCGCGTGCTCTGGAAGGCCTCGAGCGCGTCGGTGCCGTCCTCGCTGAACTCGAGCTCGAACCCCTCGGACCGGAGGACGATCCCGATCATCTCGGCGAGCGCCTGGTCGTCGTCGACGACGAGGATGCGCGGGCTCATGGTCCCCCTCAGGATCGGTGGTGCCGGACGTGGCGACGCGCCCGTGCTGCCACCATAACCGAGGGACCCGGTCACGACGGCCGGGCGCGGCGGGGCGGCTGTCCGCGGGGATCGCCGCCGCGCCGCCGGGACGTCAGTAGCGGTAGTGCTCGGGCTTGTAGGGGCCCTCGACCGGCACGCCGATGTAGTCGGCCTGTCGGGCGTCCAGCGTGGTCAGCTCGACGCCGAGCGCGTCCAGGTGCAGTCGTGCGACCTTCTCGTCGAGGTGCTTCGGCAGCACGTACACGTCGGTCGGGTACGCCTCGGGTCGGGTCCAGAGCTCGATCTGCGCCAGCACCTGGTTCGTGAACGAGTTGCTCATGACGAACGAGGGGTGGCCGGTCGCGTTGCCGAGGTTCATGAGCCGCCCCTCGCTGAGGACGAGGACGCTCCGGCCGTTCGGCAGGCGCCACTCGTGCACCTGGGCCTTGATCTCGATCCGCTCCGCCCCCTCGAGCCGCTCGAGTCCGGCCATGTCGATCTCGTTGTCGAAGTGGCCGACGTTCGCGACGATCGCCAGGTGCTTCAGCCCGAGCATGTCGTCGACCGTCACGACGTCCACGTTGCCCGTGCAGGTCACGACGATGTCGACCTGGTCGAGGACGGACTCGAGCCGGGCGACCTGGAAGCCGTCCATGGCCGCCTGGAGCGCGCAGATGGGGTCGACCTCGGAGACGATGACGCGGGCACCCTGTCCGCGGAGCGCCTCGGCCGCGCCCTTGCCGACGTCGCCGTAACCGACGACGAACGCGACCTTGCCGCCGATGAGGACGTCGGTGGCCCGGTTGAGGCCGTCCGGCAGCGAGTGCCGGATGCCGTAGCGGTTGTCGAACTTCGACTTCGTCACGGAGTCGTTGACGTTGATGGCCGGGAACCGGAGGACGCCGGCGCGCGCGAGCTCGTACAGACGGTGCACGCCCGTCGTGGTCTCCTCGGTCACCCCGCGCAGCTCGGCCGCGATCCGGGTCCACCGGTCGGGCGAGGTCGCGAGCGACTCGGCGATCGTGCGGAGGACGACGAGACGCTCGGCCGCGGCGTCGGACGCCGGTTCGGGGACGGCTCCGGCGGACTCGGCGTCCGCACCCTCGTGCACGAGCATCGTGGCGTCGCCGCCGTCGTCGAGGATCATGTTCGGCCCGATCCAGTCGGCGCCCTCGGCCGCGGCCTCGGCCGACCAGTCGAAGATCCGGTTCGTGCACCACCAGTACTCGTCGAGGGTCTCGCCCTTCCAGGCGAACACCGGGACACCGGCGGGGGCGTCCGGGGTGCCCGTGGGGCCGACCGCGACCGCCGCGGCCGCCTCGTCCTGCGTCGAGAAGATGTTGCAGCTCGCCCAGCGCACGCGGGCACCGAGCGCGACGAGGGTCTCGATGAGCACGGCCGTCTGCACGGTCATGTGGAGCGATCCCGCGATCCGCGCACCCGCGAGCGGCTGCGACGCGCCGAACTCCTCGCGCAGTGCCATGAGGCCGGGCATCTCGTGCTCGGCGAGGCGGATCTGGTGTCGGCCGGCCTCGGCGAGCGTCAGGTCGGCGACGCGGTGGGGCAGCGCGGTCTGCATGTCGGTGGGCATGACCACCAGTCTCCCACCCTCCGGCCGGGAGGCACGTGGCGGGCTCGCACCGCGCCTCCCGTCCGGCGGGCGGTGGCGACCGCCGGGCGACGGACCCGGCCGTCGTCAGTCGCGCCCGAGGGGCGCACGGCGCACCACCTGCCACCCCCGTGGGACCGAGAGGCGTTCGGCGTGCCGGCCGCAGAGGTCGTACCCGTGCGGCTCGACCCGGATCGACAGCGGTCCCACGACGACCATGGAGTCGGCGTAGTCGTACGTCAGGGTCGCCACGGCCCCCGCCCCGCAGGCGACCTTGCTGCAGATCCGCACGTCCATCTCCCGCCCAACCTACCGGGCGCCCGGCAGTACCATGGCCGCATGGTCCGCCGACGCCCCCTCGTGACGCCCGTCGACCGGGCCCGCGGTCGCTCGCGGCACGGCCGGGGCGGGCGCTCGTCGGTCACCGGGCCCGACCTCGCGCCCGTGGTCACCCGGGCCGAGGCGTTCGACCGCATCGTCGGCGACACGGCGCACTACCTGGTCGAGCTGTGGCCCGACGAACTGCGCGGCGTCGTGTTCCAGGTGGCGGACATGCCGTCGACCGCGACCGCACCCGACCCGGCGGACCGCACGGTGCCACGCTGGCGCATCGACCGACGGCCGGACCGCGTGACGATCTACCGGATCCCGGTCGAGCGGCTGACGCACCTGCCCGAGAAGGACGACGTCGACCGCCGGATCGTCGTCGAGACCGCGGTGTTCCGGGCGGTCGCGGAGCTCCTCGACAAGGACCCCTGGGACCTCGCCCCGGACCGGTACCGGCACCTCTGACCCCGTCCCGCCGATCAGGGGTAGACGGTGATCGGCGTCGACGCGGTGGCACCCGGGCGCAGCGGGAACCCGGCGATCCCGGCGTCGCCCGCGTAGGACACTCCCGCGACCAGCCCACGGACACCGCGGAGCGTGAGCGCGGTGCTCGTCGGCACCGTCGTGTCCGCCGTCGTCCCCGCGGCGACCGTGACGGTCGTGCGCTCCCCGCCCGCCGCCATGGTCACCGTGGCGTCGGAGGTCGTGGGGTTGACGAGCGTGAGGCGGGCGCCGGGACCGTCGACGACGTCGACGAGGGTGGTGCCCGTGAGCGTCGGCGCGGACGCGAACCACCCGAGGTCGGTCCGGCCGTCGGTCGTCGGCGTGCTCGTCCGGGCCCCGGCGACGATCGGCACGTCCGCGGTGACCGTCACCGTGTACCGGCCGTCGGTGAAGTCGTCGAGGGGCACGTCCGTCACGACGCCGCCGTCCGCCGTGGCCTGGACCGTGGTCCCACCGCCGTCCGCGGTCGTCAGGGCCATGGTCAGGTGCGCACTCGCGTCACCCGGCACGAACACGCGGACCACCGGTGCTGCGTCGGCGGTGTCGTCGCCGTGCTGCGCGCCGTCCGTGTCGCGGAGCACGACCCCGGGGATCGTCTGCGTCCGGGACGGTGTCGCCGCCGCCTGCACGACGTCGGCCCCACCCGGGGTGAGGGTCCGCACGATGCTCTCCTGCATGGTGGCGACGATCTGACCGCCGGAGGACGTCACGTGCACGACCGGCGACGCCGCGTCGGAGACGAACCCCGCCAGCGGCACGACCTTCTGCGTGTTCGGCGCGACGACGATGCCGGTGGTGCCGGGCGCCGACACCTTGCCCGTCGTCGTGAAGACGTCGAGGTCCACGGTCGCGTTGACGTCGGTGGGGTTCGCCAGGGTGACGATGCTCGTCCGACCGGTCTCGGTGGAGCCGCCGACGAGCCAGGTCGACGTCGACGGGTCGTCGCACGAGGCGGCGGCGAGGCCCGCGACCTCGTCACCGTCGGCCTCCTGGATGCCGCTCCCGGCGACGGTCGGGGTGGTGCGCCCGGCGCGTGCCGTGACGACGGTCGGGTCCGAGCCACCGCTGCTCGCGGCGGCCAGGGTCGACCGGTGCACCTGTCCCGTGGTCGACGCCGCGGCGACGGTCTCGTGGCCGACCCGGGAGGCCGTGGTCGCGTCCGCACCGGACGCGTCGGCCAGCTGGAGGAGGCCGCCCGCGCACACCCGGGAGGCGTCCGCGGGGACGGGGGTCACGGTCCGCCCGGCGGGTCGCGCCGTGATGCCGGTGAGGTCCGCGGCGTGCGCGGCGCCGATGGTGCCCGCAGCGACGAGCACGGCGACGAGCGCGGCGCTCCCCCGGACCGCCCATCGCCGTCCGTTCCGCTGACCGTTCGTGGGCTGCTGGGTCATTCGCGCTCCTCGTCGAAGGTGGTCGCGGGTTCGTCGGCCTCGATCACGTGCGACACCGCCCGCCGTCGACGCGGCCCCGTGGGGATCGCGAGGAGTGCGGTGGCGCCGAACACGACGCCGAGGACGACGAGGAACAGCGCGTGGGCGGCGGACGCCGCGGCGGTGCCCGTGGCGGGCCGGTCGACGCGGCCGTCGTAGCTCCACAGGACGCCGGTGCCGGTCGCGCCGATGCTCGTGAACCGGGCGTCCTGGCCGATGGAACCGGCGGCGCGGTCGTGCAGTGCCTCGGCGGCCCGGGAGTCGGGTCCGTCCGCGAGCAGGACGAACCGCACGCCGAGCCGGCGGAGGTCCTCGCGCGGGTCGAAGCCGCTCCGACTGGCGAGGTTCGCCGCGAGCGTCGTCAGGCGCCGGTCGTCCGGACTGAGGCGGTGGGCGGTGGCCTGGACCGTCGACTGGTCGTCGAGCGTCGCCCCCTGCCCGCGCTCCAGGGACACCCCGAGCGTGCCGTCGCGCTGCGGGGTCAGGACGAGCGTGCCGACGTCGGGGTTCGTCCGTGCCTCCGCGTTGACGTAGGCGCTGATCACGCGCCCCGTGGTCGGGCTGATCGCCGCCGTGCCGAGGTACAGACCCGCGAACACCGGCGCGACCGTCACGCCCGTGAGCACCGCGGCGACGAGTCCCAGACCGGGCGCGAGTCGCGGCAGCGTGTCGAGCCCGACCACCGCGGCCACGACGAGCGCGAACCAGGACACGCTGAGACCGCTGCCGGGCCACACGATGGTCGTGGTGGACCCGACGCCGGACAGCGCGAGGTGCGTGGCGCCGAAGGCCGTGAGGTACCCGACGAGCGCGAACCCGAGCGCGACCGCGGCGAGGTGCCAGCGTCGGCCGAGCAGCGCACCGATGGCGGTCGCGCCGACCGGGAGCGCGAGCACCGCGAGCGCGATCGGGAGGACCGTGGTGGCGAACCCGGCGGCGTGCGACGCCGTCGTCCACCCGTTCCAGTCCGGGAGCGGGGATCCGATCGCCAGCTGGAGCGCCGACGGCGCCCGGGTGGCGTCGGGCACGCCGGGGTCGGCGAGGACGCCGAGCGGCGTTCCCGCGCGGAGCTGCGTGATCACGAGGGGGGCGAACAGCACGACCGCGGGCAGCGGGATCGCGATGCGCCGGAGGAGGTGCCGCCAGCCGAAGGCGAGGGACGCCAGCCACGTCAGCACGAGCACCGGGATGAGCGACGGGGCGCTCGCGAGCACGGCTGCGAACAGCAGCGCGGCACCCGCGGACGACGCCCAGGACCGATGGGCGCCGAGGAGTGTGAGGAGCAGCCACGGCAGGAGCACGTGCGCGATCACGGCGCCGACATGCCCGCTCATCACGGCCGTCACGAGCGACGGCGAGAGCGCGTACAGCGTCGCACCGACGACCGGCACCCAGACCCGCGTCGTGAGCCGGCGCGACGCGAACCACCCGCCGAGGGCCGACAACGGCACCGCGAGCAGCATGACGAGCACGATCGACGTGGACGGTGACCAGAACGTGAGCGTGCCGAGCACCGCGAGCACCGCCGCGAACGGGTCACTCGGCCCCGTGAACCCGGTCCCGATCGTGTGCCATCCGTACCCGACGTTCTGCCAGAGCCGACCGACCGTCGTGCTGAGCGGCAGCAGCCCCCCACCCGTCAGCGCGGGTGCCCCGAGCAGCGGGCCGAGCAGCACCGCCGTGACGACCGCGGCGGCGAGGACGGTCCACAAGCCGCCGTCGCCGAGGAACGACGCGCGGGGCACGGCGGCGTCCTCGACCCGGGCGAGCTCGAGGTCGCGCGCGGTGACCCGGTGCTCCCGGACGCGGCCCAGACTCACGCGGAGCGGCTCGACGGCGGCCCAGCCGACCCGGCGGTTCCGCGCGAGGGTCCGACGTGCCCGTCCCACGCCACCGCCGAAGGCCACGGCGACGGCGGCACCGATCTCGGCACCGACGGCACCGGGGTGCTTCGCGACGAGGCGCCCGACGCTCCGGACGATCGCGAGCGGCACGAGCGACAGCCAGTGGAGCCAGAGGACCGCGGGCGGTGCGTACACGAGACGCCGGTGCAGCTGGGCCTGCCGCCGGAAACGGAGGCGACGGGTCTCGGACACCGACCGTCGTCCGAAGTCCTCGGGGCCGCCGGCGCTCGTCACCCGGGCCTCGGGCACGACGCTGACGCGGTGGCCGGCGAGCCGCGCCCGGACGCAGAAGTCGAGCGCGGCGTCGACGTGCGGCAGTCCCGGGTCGAAGCCGCCGAGCGCGGTCCAGACGGAACGGCGGACGAGCATCCCGGCGACACCGACGCCGAGCACGTCCGCGTGCGCGTCGTGCTGTCCCTGGTCGAGCTCGTCGGCGACGAGGACCGTCGACCGTCCGAAGCGGGTCATGCTCTCGCCGAACTCCCGGATGCGCGTGGGCTCCTGGGCGACCATGACCTTCGGCCCGGCGACCGCGACGGACGGCGCGATCTCGACCGCAGCGAGGAGCTCGGCGAGCGCGGTCGGCGCGGGGGCGTTGTCGTGCCCGATGAGCCACAGCCACTCGTCGACGGACTCGTCGGGTGCGGCGTGCGGTGCGACGCGCTCCCCCTGGGCCACCGCCTCCCCGAACGGCCGACCGGCCGGGATCCGTGCGAGCTGCGCGGACCCGCCGAACGAGAGCTCGTCGGTCGAGCCGTCGGTGGACCCCACGTCGACGACGACGAGGGCTTCCGGGGGGCGGGTCTGGGCGGCGAGCGCGTCCAGGGTCCTGTCGAGGAACTCCGCGCCGTTGGCGCAGACGAGGATCGCGGTGACTCTGGGCTGCATGACGCCGGTCACTCTACGTCCGGTCCGGAGCGGCTCCCGGGAGGCGCGGCGCGCGTTTCGGAGACCGCTCCCGCCGAAGCGGATCCGGTGCCGACGACCGGACTACGCGCGCTTGCGCAGCTTCCGTCGTTCGCGCTCGCTCATGCCGCCCCAGATGCCGAACCGCTCGTCGTTCTCGAGCGCGTACTCGAGGCACTGGGAGCGGACCTCGCACGAGGTGCAGATCTTCTTGGCCTCGCGCGTCGAGCCGCCCTTCTCCGGGAAGAACGCCTCGGGGTCGGTCTGCGCGCACAGCGAGTCGACCTGCCAGGCGAGCGGGTTGTCCCCCTGGTCCTCGCCGGCACGACGGACCCCGGAGACGCCGAGGTCGACGGGGTCGACGTGCCAGTCGTCCGGGACGCCGGACCGGAAGTCGGAAGCGTTCACCCTGATCACCCCTTGCTCCACCGCTGAACGGTCGTGTTGGCCACGGTCGCGGCGAGCGCCGCAGCACTAATTACACAGGTGTGATTCGCTGAGGTCAAGTCGGCGGATCATAAAACCGTCGACCTCGTATCGAAGGTCATGTCCCCCGTTCTGGCGTGTCGCGCGGCGCGTCGTCCGTGGTGTACGGGGCCGCCGGACGGCGGTCAGGAGGCGTTTCGGCGGGCCTCCCAGGCGCTCGTCACCATCTCGTCGAGCGAGTGGCGCATGGCCCAGTCGAGGTCGCGCGCGGCGAGTTCGCCGGTCGCGACGATGCGTGCCGGGTCACCCGGACGGCGGGGCGCGACGGTGGGCTCGAAGTCGATCCCGGTGCCCCTGGCCATGGCCGTCATGATCTCGCGCACGGACACACCGTCACCGCTGCCGAGGTTGTACGCACGCTCGAGCCGGTCCCCCGCGTCGAGGCGCTGGGCGGCCACCGCGTGCGAGTGGGCGAGGTCCGCGACGTGGATGTAGTCACGGACGCACGTGCCGTCGGGCGTCGGGTAGTCGTCGCCGTTGATCCGCGGCGTCCGTCCGGCCAGCAGCGCGTCGAACACGAGCGGGAACAGGTTGTGGGGGCTCGCGTCGTACAGATCGGGTCCACCGGAACCGACGACGTTGAAGTACCGCAGGCTCGTCGTGCGGAACCCGGCCGCGACCTCCATGTCGTGGAGCAGCCACTCGCCGATGAGCTTCGACTCGCCGTACGGGGACTCCGGCGCCTTCGGGGTGTCCTCGACGACGACGTCGACGTCGGGGGTGCCGTACACCGCCGCGCTCGACGAGAACACGACCCGGTCGACACCGCGGTCCGCCATCGCACCGAGCAGCGTCGCCATGCCGGTGACGTTCTGCTCGTACGTGTGGAGGGGACGCTCGACCGAGACGCCCGCGTACTTGAACCCCGCGACGTGCACGACACCGGTGACACCGTGCTCGTCGATGGCGTGCCGCACGAGGTCGCCGTCGAGGATCGTGCCCTGGACGAACGGCACGTCCTCGGGGACGAACGACGCGAAGCCGCTGGAGAGGTCGTCGAGGGCGACCGTCTCGAGCCCCGCGGCCCGCAGGGCGCGTACGACGTGGGAACCGATGTACCCGGCACCGCCGGTGACCAACCAACTCATGGCGCTACCGTACCGGGACGGCGCGCCCCGACCGCGGCTCAGGCGGGGGTGGCGATGAAGACGGTGGCGGTGCCGCCCCCCGCGGCGTCGGTCTCGACGGTGACCGTGCCCTCGTCGGGCGTGACGTAGCACGACTCCCCCCGGCGCAGCATGGTCGCCGACCGTGCTCCGACGAGGGTCGCGGCGCCCTCGGTGCAGATCGCGATGGACGGTCCGCCGAGCGGCACGACCCCGCCGGCGCCCAGCCCGGCCGTGGCGCCGGCGCTCGACACGCGGACGAGTGCGAACCCGACGCCCGCGGGTGCGAACCGGTCCACACCCGGCGCGACGGGCTCGGGCGTGAGCAGCGGCGGCGGCCCCGGCGTGAAGTCGAGCACGTGCAGCAACTCCGGCACGTCGACGTGCTTCGGCGTCAGACCACCGCGCAGGACGTTGTCCGACGGCGCCATGAGCTCGATGCCGAGGCCCTCGAGGTAGGCGTGGATGTTGCCCGCCGGCAGGTAGAGGGCCTCGCCCCGGGCGAGCGAGACCCGGTGCACGAGCAGGGCGACCGCGACGCCCGGGTCGTCCGGGTACGACGCGGCGAGGTCGACGACGGTCGCGGTGTTCGGCGTCGGGTCCTCGACGGCGGTCGCGAGTTCCCCGAGCACACGCACGAGGGAGCGCGCGTCGTCGTCCGCGGTGACGAGCCAGCGGACGGTCTCCTCGAGGCCCTGGTCGCGCAGCCGGTCGGCGAGCGGCGCCGTGCGACCGGTCCCGCCGTCGATGCGGACGATGTCGGCGAGCGCCTCGTCCACCGGGCGGAACCCGCTCAGGGCCTCGAACCGCTCGCTCAGCGCGACGACGAGCTCGGGCTTCGGGTACGGGTCCTTGTAGTTGCGCTCCGCGGCGTCGACGGGGATCCCCGCCGCCTCCTCGCGCGCGAACCCGTCGCGGGCCTGCTCGGGCGTGGGGTGCGCCTGCAGTGACAGCGGTGCCGCGGCGGCGAGCACCTTGAGCAGGAACGGGAGGCCCTCGGCCCCGCCACCGAGCGCGGCGTCCGGTTCCTCGCGGATCCAGTCGGCGAGGGTGTCCGCACCACCGACCATCGCCGGGTTCACCACGACGCTCGGGCTGCCCGGGTGCGCTCCGAGCCAGAGTTCGGCCTGCGGTTGACCGGTGACGGTGCGGCCGAGGAGTTCGGGGATCGCGGTGCGGGAGCCCCAGGCGTAGTCGCGCGGGGTGTTCGTGATACCGAGGAACATGGCTCCGACCATATCGGCAGGGGCCGACGGCAGTGGTCCCGGGCCCGCGGCCCGGTAGCCTCGTCGTCGTGACGAACACCTGGCCGTGGACCCGCGGACGCGTCCCGGAGCGTGAGGCGTTCGGCTTCGCCGCCACCGTGCTCTTCATCGTCTTCACCGGCGACGGCATCCCGAACACCATCAGCTGGATCGGATGGGCGGTCGTCTGCGCCGGCGCGGGTGCCTGGGGGGTCGCGATCGCGATCCGGGCCCGGCCGTCGTTCCGGCGCACGCCGAACGCCCTGTGGGTGTACATCGCGTGGTGCCTCGTGAGCGTCGCGTGGTCGCACTGGCGGGTCGCGACGACCGCGAGCATCGCCGCGCAGCTCCTCTGCGCGCTCATGGCGGTCGTCATCGCCTCGACCCTGAGCTGGCGGCGGATCCTCGACGCGCTGAGCCTCGCACTCCGCTGGGTCCTCGCCCTGTCCCTCGTGTTCGAGGCGGTCGTCGCGGTCCTCGTCCGCCACCCCGTCTACCCGGTGTGGACGCACTACGGTGGCCGGCACGTGCCGGCCGCGTTCGCGTTCTCGCGGGCGGAACTGTTCACCGGCGGACGCATCCAGGGCCTCCCGGGCAACGCGAACCTCCTGGCCATGGTGGCGTTGCTGGCCGCGATCGCGGTCGGCGTGCAGCTCGCCGAGGGGCGCATGCGGCGCGTGCGCGCGACCGGGTGGCTCTCCGTGGCCGCGGTGGTGTTCCTGCTCACCCGCTCCTCCACGGTGGTGGCCGCCGCGGCCGTGACCGCGCTCGTGCTCGCCGGTGCGCTCGTGATCCGTCGCGTGCCCACCGGACGACGGACCCCGCGGTACCTCGCCGGGCTCGCGATCGCGGTCGTGCTCGCCGGCCTCGTGGCGCTGCTCTGGCGGCCGGTGCTCGCGCTGGCGGGCAAGAGCCCGGACCTGACCGGACGCGGGGAGATCTGGCGGGCGGTGTGGGGCCTCGTCGAGCAGCACCCCGTGCTCGGGTGGGGGTGGCTCGGGTACTGGTGGCCCGCCATCGAGCCGCTGAACCACCTCGCCGTGCGCAACGGCGTCACGTACCTGCAGGCGCACGACGCGTTCCTCGACGTCTGGATGCAGACCGGCGTCGTCGGGGTGGTCCTGTTCGGCCTCGCCGTCCTCACGACGCTCGTGCGGTCGTGGGCGAGCGCCACGGCGTTCAGCTACGACGCCGACCACCGCCCGCGGGCGTTCGCGCCGGTCTCGCTGCTCGCCCTGCTCGTCGTGGTGGCGCTCCTCGTGCAGAGCGTCACGGAGTCCCGGCTCCTCTACGAGGGCGACTTCATCCTCTTCGTGCTCGTCGCGGTGAAGACCCGGATCGTGGCCGTCGGCGACGAACCGCCGTCGATCGGGGACGGACCGCGTGTGCCGGTCCGCAGCCGGTCCTTCCGTCGTGCCGCGGCCGGCCGCTGACCCGCGACCGGCTACGGTTGACGCCGACCCCGCCCCCGTCCGAGAGGACCCCATGACCGCGCCGGCCGTCCTGCGCTCCCGTCCGCACCCGCTCGAGGTCGTCGGCATGGTGCTCGCCACCGTGCTCCTCACGGTCCTGAGCGCCGCGGACAAGCTCACCTGCTCCAAGGGCGTCTTCGCCTCGAACGGCGCGAGCACCGACCCGTACCAGGACGTCGTCCGCAAGGCCTGCTACTCGGACGTGCTGTCGCTCTGGGGCAGCCGGGGGCTCATCGCGCACCTCGTGCCCTACGTGCACGGGACGTACACGGCCGACCCGCCGGCGGTCCACGGCGGCACGGTCGAGTACCCGGCACTGACGGGCCTGTTCGTCTGGCTCACCGCACTCCCGGTGTCCACCGACGTCGGGTTCCTGCTCGTCACCACCTGCGTGTTCGCGGTCGTCGGCGTGCTCGTGACGCTCCTCCTGGTGCGTGTCGCCGGTCGGCGGGCCTGGGCCTGGGCAGCGACGCCGCCGCTCGCGCTCTACGCCCTGTACAACTGGGACGTCTTACCCGTCCTGATGACCGCGCTCGGGATCGCGCTCGTCGTCGCGGGCCCGCGGCGCTGGTCGCCCACCACCCGCGTGCTCCTCGCGGCCGCCGCGTTCGGGGTCGGCGGCGCGCTCAAGCTCTACCCGATCATGTTCGTGCTCCCCCTGGCCCTCGCGGTGCTCACCGACGGACGCGGTCGGACGATCGGTCGGCGTCTCCTCCGGGCCCTCGCGCCCATCGGCGTCGCGGTGGGGGTCGTCGCGGTCGTCAACGTCCCGCTCGCGGTCGTCAACTTCACCGGGTGGTTCTCGGTCTTCCGGTTCCAGGCCGCCCGCAACATCGATCGCGCGACGCTGTCGATCTGGTACTGGGGGCTCCGTCCGTGGTCCGACGACGGCACCGAGCACATCCAGCACCTCATGAGCGCGGCGTCGACCGCCGCGACCGCCGTCGGCATCGTCGTCGTCGTGGTCGTGAGCCTGCTGCTCGCACGCGGCGGTCGGCCCTACCCCTGGCTGCAGACGAGCGCGGCGCTGCTGTGCGTGTACATGGCGTTCAACAAGGTGGACTCGCTGCAGTACACGCTCTGGCTGCTGCCCTTCTTCGTCACGGTGCGGATCCGCGTCGGTTGGATCGCCGCGTACCTCGTGGCCGACCTGTGCGCGTTCGTCGGGTGGTTCCGGTGGCTGTACTACCTGACGCTCGGGCATCCGGCCGGGACCACGTGGGCCGACCAGGCGCTCGCACTCGGCGTCTGGGGACGGGCGGTGCTGCTCGTCTGCATGGTCGTCGCGTTCCTGGCGTCACCGACGGCGCGCCTGCGGGGCACGGCGGACCCAGCGCTGCCGGAGCGCGGCTGGACGGACCGAGTGGCGGACACCGGGGACGGCGGCGCCCACGCGGAGCTCAGCGGCGCCGACGCCCGAACCGGCGCTGCAGTCCCCACTGCGTGACCCGCGCCATCGCCTCGAGCACGATCGCTCGGCTCATCTTCGAGGTGCCGAGCACGCGGTCGCGGAACTCGATGGGGCGCTCGACGATGCGGCCCCCCGCGTCGTGCACCCGTAACGTCATGTCGACCTGGAAGCAGTAGCCCTTCGAGTCGATGGTGTCGAGGTCCATCTGCGAGATCGCGTCGGCGCGGTACACGCGGAAGCCGGCGGTGATGTCGTGGACGTCGAGCCGCAGCATCCACCGTGCGTACCAGTTCCCGCCGCGGCTCAGGAGCTCCCGCGACCGCGGCCAGTCGACCACCGATCCCCCCGTGACCCAGCGCGACCCGATCGCCAGGTCGACGCGGGCGGCGGCGGGTGCGTCGGCGACCGCACGGACGAGGTCCGGGAGCGCGGACGCCGGGTGCGACCCGTCCGCGTCCATCTCGACGAGCAGGTCGTACCCACGCTCGATCCCCCATCGGAACCCCGCGACGTAGGCGGTGCCCAGGCCGAGTTTGCCGCTGCGGCGCATCAGGTGCACGCGATCGTCCCCCGCCGCGATGGCGGCCACGATGTCCGCGGTGCCGTCGGGGCTGCCGTCGTCGACGACGAGCAGGTGCGCCTCGGGCACCACCCCGAGGACCCGTTCCGTCACGGCGGTGATGTTCTCCGCTTCGTCGTAGGTGGGGACGATGACGAGCGGACGGACGGACGACGGCATGGTGCGGACGGACTCCTCGGACGCGAGCGTGGACGGTCGAGCGTATCCCATGCTCGGTCACGCGCCCGGGAACGGCCGCCGTGCCGCGTGGTCCGGGCCGCGGCGCTCCGGGTACGAGATGATTGGTCCGTGAGCTCAGCACCCGGACGCCGTGTCCTGGCGCGCCGGTACGTGTCCGCGTGGATCGGGTTCTCCGCCGGCGGCCGGTTCTCCCAGGCGCTCGCGACCGTGATCGTGGTGTTCGCGTTCGGGTCCCCGACCGTCCACGTGCTCGTCGGCGCGGCCGGCACCGGTGCGGTCCTCGTGTCCCTGGTGGTCCTGGCCGGTCTCAGCCTGCTCGGGCAGCGCTACCGGATCGACTGGCACGGCGTGCTCCCGTTGAGCCTGCTCGGCCTCGTCGGGTACATGGCGCTCAGCGTCCTGTGGAGCACGTACTCCTGGTCGTCCCTGCGCGGGTTCGCGTCCACGATCGGGTTCGTGTCCCTCGGGCTGTACCTGGCGCTCGGACGCGACCTCGTGCAGGTGGTGCGCGCCTCGGGCGACGCGCTCCGGATCCTCGTCGTGACGTCACTCGGGCTCGAGGTCCTGAGCGGCCTCGTGCTCGACGTCCCGATCCCGGCGCTCGGGATCACCGGCGACATCGCCTACGGCGGCCCGATCCAGGGCGTCGGCGGCACCCGGAACTTCATGGGGTTCATCGCGGGCATGGCGCTCGTGACGTTCGTCATGGAGATCCTCACGCACAGCGTCACCCGGTGGCGGGGCATCGCGTCGGCCGCGCTCGCCCTCATCACGCTCATGCTCGTCCAGTCCCCGATCACGGGCATCGCCATGATCGCACTCGCGGTGGCGGCGCTCGCGATCGTCGCGCTCCGCCGGGCACCGCTCCCCCGCCGTCCCGGCATCAACGCGGCGCTCGGTGTGCTCCTCCTCGCCGCCGTCGTCACGGGGATCGCGCTGCGTCACCCGTTGCTCCGCGGGATCGGAGCGGCCGAGGGCACCGCCACCCGCATCGCCCTCTGGTCGCGGATCCGGATCCTCATCGAGGCGTACCCGATCCAGGGCTGGGGCTGGGTGGGCACCTGGCCGACCGACGTGTTCCCGTTCGACACGCTGCTGACCGAGTCGGGTCGCCCGTTCGGTTCCGGCCTCAACGCCCTCGTCGACGCCTGGTTCCAGATCGGGCTCGCGGGCATGCTCGTCCTCGTCGCGACCGCCGGACTGGCGTTCGCGCGTGCCTGGGTCACCGCCACGACGTTCCCCGGGGTCGCCTACGTGTGGCCCGCCGTCGTGCTCGTCCTCATCGGCGTGACGAGTGCGGCCGAGAGCTACCTGCTCCACGGCGCGGGGTTGATGATGTTCGTCACCGTGCTCGTGATCACCGCGCGACGCCGGTCCTGGCGCTCACGCCTCCGGCGCCCCTGAAGCCCGTGCACCGGTGCCCCCGCGGCGTCCGCCGGTGCGTGGGTGCACGCGCCGTGGGTGCACCCGTCGTCGGCTAGTGCTCCAGCCAGGTGCACGGCACTGCCGCCACCCACCCGGTCGGGGCCTCGAGGAGTCGTGCCGGCTGCGCGGGTCGGACGTCGCACTCCGCGGTCCACGCCGTCACCTGGTCCGACCACAGCGGCCCGGCCTCGCGCTTCTGGCCGTCGACGGGCGCGTTCAGAGCGAACGCCACGGCCACCCCGGCGGCGACGACTCCGGCCACGGCGAGGAGGCCGACCCGCAACACCCGACGCCGTGCCGCGACCGCGCGGGCCGCGAGGACGTCGGCGGCGACGAGGACCGCGGCGAGCAGGAACATCGAACTCGGCGCACCGTAGCGGATCGTCCAGACGGTCCGCAGCTGCGCGGTCGTGTACTCCGCGTACTCGTAGACCGTGTTGGCGTTGAGGTACACCGACCCCGCCCAGACGAGGAGCGAGCCGTACAGCAGCACGACGATCGCGCCGCGCTGCCACCAGCCGCCGAGCACCACGCCGAGCACGAGCAGGGCGAGGACGAGCAGCGCCGGCACGACGAGGACCACGAACCCGTGGATCGCCGCCTCCGTCCCGACGTCCGCGATGTTCCACGTCGCGGTGCCGCCGACGACCTCGAGGAGGTAGCCGACGACCATGTCGGCCACCGAGACGGGCACGTGCTCCGAGGCGGTCCGCGCGTTGGACAGCGTCGTCAGGACCTGTGCACCGGTGCCGATGACGGCACCGGCGACGACGGGCCACTTGCGACGTGAGCGGATCCCGACGAGGAGCACGGGCAGGAACGCGATCGACTGGATCTCCGAGAGACCGATGAGCACCGCGACGACCGCCAGCACGCCGGAGTGCCACCACGACCGGACGACGACCCCGAACACCCACGGGGCGAGGAACAGGAGGTACGAGTGGATGTTGGCGGCGTTGCCGGAGATCTCGATCGGGGCCAGCGGGAGCAGCACGGGCACGAGACCGAGGAGCACCCGAGCCACCCAGGACCGGACGACGGCGCCGGACAGGACGAACACGCCCGCGCCCGCGGCCGCGGCGACGGCACAGCAGAGGGCCGTGTCGACCTCGGCGAAGCGGCCGGGTGACGCCACGTGCTCCGCGAGGGCGATCACGGCACGCGGGACGACGTGCAGGTACCCCTGGTAGGGCACGAGGAGCGACCCGACGGTGCCGTGGGTGAACAGGTCCTGCAGGAAGAAGCGGCCGTCCTCGGCCCAGAGCGTCCCCCGGCTCTCGGGAGTGAGCCGGAACCACGCGACGAGCGTGCCGACCGCCCACAGCGCCACGGCGCCGATCGCGACGACGACAGGGTGGACCGTCCGGTTCCTGAGCACCGCACGATCATGCCAGACCGCTCACCCGCTCCGTCGCCACGGCACGGCGAGCGTGTCCGGCGGCCTCACCCGCGTGGGGCGAGCGTGTCCCGCGGCCTCACCGGCGCGGGGCGGGCCGGTCTCCCGCGGCCGCATCCGCGCACGCCGCGGTCAGCGGACGGTGACGGTGCTGCAGCCGAGCGTCGGGTTGCTGCCGCCGGTCGCGTCGATCGCGTAGACGCACACCCGGTGGCTGCCCTTCGCGGCCGGGACCGTGGCGTCGAACCCGTGCGCCGTGCCGATCCCGCTGAAGGAGCGGGCGACGTCCGGTCGGCTGGTCGACGCGGTCAGCGCGGTCGCGCGGGTGTCGACGTACACGTGGACCGCGATCGACGTCGTCGGTGCGTCCGGATCGAACGTCCACCCACGGACGTGGACGCCGCCGGTCACCGCCGCGACCTGGTCGAGGCTCCCCTTCGGGGCCTGGTTGACGACCGAGACGGTCCGACAGCCGAGGCTGGTGTCCGATCCGGCGCCCGTGTTCACGGCGGTCACGCAGACCGTGTGCGACCCGTTGCCGGCCGGCAGCGAGGTCGAGAACCCGTGTGCGGCCCCGTACACCGGGTAGAGCCGCGCGACGTCCGAGCGTGACGCGGAGGCCGTCACCCGCTGCGCCTTCCCGTCGACGGTCACCGTGACGGCCACCGGACCGGTGGTGTCCCCGTCGAGGGCCCAGCCCGCGACCGCGACCGAGTTCGTCGTGGTGGTCACGCCGTCGAGCGACCCCGTCGGGCTCGAGCCCGGGACGTGCACGGTGCTGCACGACCCGATGAGCGCGTTCGAGCCCTCGTCGACGTTGATGCCGTAGACGCACACGGTGTGGGTGCCGGCGGTCGCCGGGAGCGTCTCGTCGAACCCGTGCGCGGACCCGAGCCCGGAGGCGCGACCGACGTCGGAGCGCGCGCCGGACGCGAGGGTGGTCGTGTGCGTGTGGTCGACGTAGACGGCCACGCGGATGGAGTCCGACGTCTGCGGATCGAGCGTCCACCCGCGGACGCGGATGCCGCCCGGCGACGCCTGCGCCTGGTCCACCGCCCCGATCGGGGACGCGCTCGTCACGGTCAGCGTCCGGCACCCGAGCGCCGTCGTCTGGCCGCTGCCCACGCCGACCGCGGTCACGCACACCTGGTGACTCCCCGCGGCGGCGGCGAGCGTCCCGGAGAAACCGTGGTCCGAACCCCGGCCCGGGTAGGCCCTGCCGACGTCCGCGCGCGTCTGGTCGGCCGTCATCGTCGTGGGGCTGCCACCGTCCACCGTGGCCCGGACCCGGATCGGGTCGTTGACGTCGCCGTCCATCGCCCAGCCTCGGACGCTCAGCTCGTCGAACCCGCCGGTCGCCCCGTCGAACGACCCGACCGGCGACGCCGCGCCGGCCGTCGGGTCGCCGAACCAGTCGTTGTACAGGCGCCAGAAGTTCCGGTTGCCGTACGCCGAGCACGCGTCCCCGGTGCCGTAGAGGTTCGCCAGCGCCGCCGCGTTCGGCGTGTACGGCGTGTAGTAGTAGAGGTCGGCGGTCGCCTGGTCGGTGATCGTCACCGACTTGGTGCCGCACGAGGTCGGGACGTCGTACTGCACCGCGGCGGTCGTGCCGGGTGCGTACCAGGTGAAGTACTTGCTCGTGCCGGCGGGGTTCGCGTACCGCTTCCACTGCCAGGCGGCCCAGTACACCTGGTTGCCGACCCCCGAGTACGCCGGGTCGCAGGCGCCGTTCGTCGTGTCCGGGCAGGCGTAGCCCATGGCCCGCGAGAGCACGCCCGACGAGGGCTTCTGTGCGGTGCTGCCCGACACGAGTCCCTGCTCCTTCTGCAGGGTCACGAGGATCACCTTGGGGCTGATGCCGCACGCGACCGCCACCCGGGTGATGATCGTCGCCGCGCTCAGGCCCGATCCGCCGGTGACCGCCCCGCACATGGGGTCGGCGGCGTGCGCGTTCAGCGACGACGTGCCGACGTTGAGGCACGAGGTCGACTTGCACGTGCCGATCTGGTCGTCGAGGAACGACTGGACCGCCGACGCGGACATCGCGTCCCCGTCGAAGAAGTTGGCGTCCGAGATGATGTTCCCCGCCTGGAACGACGACCCGCTGAGCGCGCGGGCGGCTTCCTCCCCGGGCGAGCGCGGTGCGACCTGGAACCCGACGAGCACGGTGGCCAGGGCGAGCACCGCCATGACCGTCGCCAGGAGCTTGTTCACGTCGTCGGTCTCCTCTTCGCCGGTGGCGTCGGTGCTGGTCCGGTCCGCGGGCACGGCGATCATCGGATGAGGTCGCTAGACCACATCAGGTCCTCAGGGTCACTTCAGGCTACGGGAACCACTCCAGTCACACAGCCCCCGATCCGTCCCCCGAACGGGCGGCACGACGGAACGGCCGGGAGGCTCGACACACCTCCCCGACGCCGCTGCGGCGGGAGGGTGTGCTCAGTCCGCCTCGAGGAGCTCCTCGACCCGCCGACGGTCCGCACGGGTGGCGCCGTCGTCGCGACGGGCGCGACGGGCATGGCGGACCAGGCCCGGGGCCTCCCGGACGAGACGCCACCACTGCGCGGGCGTGAGCTGTGCGCGGTCGGGGCGCGCGAGGTCGAGGAGGGCGCGCACCGTGGTCCGGAGGACCACCCGCAGCGTCGTGCCGGCCGTCGCGTTGCGCAGGACGACCGCGAGCCGGTTCCGGATGCTCTGGTAGCGGACCAGGGGTGAGTCGCTGCCCGAGCTCGCCGCGTGCCGGTGGACCACCACGGCGTGCGGCGCGTGCCCGATGTCCCACCCTGTCAGGCGCAGCCGCCACGACACGTCGACGTCCTCGTAGTACATGAAGAGGTGCGGATCGAACCCGCCCACCTGGTCGAGCGCCTCGCGACGGATGAACGCGGCGCCGCCGCTGAACCCGAACACGGGGGTCGTCTCGCGCGGCCCCTCGATCGGGGCGAGCCAGTCGCGGTCGCGGCCGTTGCCGCTCCGGGACAGCACGACGCCCGTGCCGTTGACGAGGTGGACGCCGCCCTCCGAGCGCCGCCAGCGTGCCCCGTCGGGCGCGACGAGGTCGTCGGGGCCGCGGCCGTCCGGGTCCGGGCGGAAGGTGCCCTCGAGCAGGGCGGTCGCGGCGACCGCGGCGGTGCGGGGACCGGCCGCCTCGAGCGCGGCCACGCCGTGTGCCAGGAAGCCGTCGTCGGCGACCGCGTCGTTGTTGAGCAGGGCCACGACCGTTCCCCGTGCGGCCGCGATCCCGGCGGTCACCCCGCCCGCGAACCCGCTGTTCCGGTCGATCGGCACGACGACCACCCGCGGCAGGTCGCGACGGAAGCGGGCGACGTCGGCGTCGCGGGCCTCGTTGACGACGAGCACCACCTCGACGTCGTGCTCGCTGCGCTGCGCGAGGACGGACTCCACCGCGCGCACGGTCAGGTCGGCGCGGTGCCAGTCGACGACGACGACCGAGACGAGCATCCGACCATCATCCCGCACCACCGGCGGTCTCCACGGTCCCGCGCCGGGCGGCTGGCTATACTCGCCACGGCCAGTGCGCCACGACCGCCGTCGACATCTGGAGATCCCGTCTTGACCGTCACCACCACGGGCACCGTGTCCGTCGTCATCATCAACTTCCGCGGCACGGACGACACCCTGGAGTGCGTCGCGCGGTTGAACGAGGTCGACTGGCCCGCACGCCAGCTCGAGATCGTCGTCGTCGAGAACGGCTCCGGCGACGACAGTGCGACCCGCCTCCGGGCGGCCCTCGGCGACCAGGCGAACGTCAAGCTCGTCGTGTCCGACGAGAACCTCGGGTTCACCGGCGGCAGCAACCTCGGCGCCCGCACGGCGACCGGCGAGTTCGTGGCGTTCCTCAACAACGACGCCAAGCCGGACCCCCAGTGGATCCGCGAAGGGCTCGCCGCGTTCGCCGCGAGCCCCCGCATCGGCGCGGTCGCCAGCAAGGTCCTCGACTGGGACGGCACGGCGATCGACTTCGTCGAGGCCGGGCTGACCTGGTTCGGCATGGGCTACAAGAACCACACGACCGAGCCCGACGACGGCCGGTTCGACCGCGAGAAGGACATCCTCTTCGGCACGGGGTCGGCGCTCTTCGTGCGCCGGGCGCTGTTCCTCGAGATCGGCGGGTTCGACGAGGACCTGTTCATGTTCTACGACGACGTCGACCTCGGGTGGCGGCTGAACCTGTACGGCTACCGCGTCCGCTTCGCGCCGAACTCGACCGTGTACCACAAGCACCACGGCTCGATGAAGAGCTTCGGCGAGTACCGCGAGATGTACCTGCTCGAGCGCAACGCGCTGCACATGCTCTACAAGAACCTCGACGACGCCAGCCTCGGCACGATCCTCCCCGCGGCCCTCGCCCTCCTCGCCCGTCGCGCCGTCGCCAAGGGCGAGCTCGACAGCGAGTCGTACGACCTCCGCCGCTTCACCGGGGCACCGGACGAGCACGAGCCGACCACACCGGTGTCGAAGGACACCGTGGCCGGTCTGTTCGCGGTCGACCAGTTCGTGGCCGACCTGCCGAAGCTCCGGCAGAGCCGGGCCGAGGTGCAGTCCCGTCGGGTGAAGACCGACAAAGAGGTCTTCCGGCTCTTCGGGAACATCTTCCACCCGCTGTTCGGCAACGACTACTACCTCGAGGGCTTCACCGCCATCCAGGACGCGTTCCAGGTGAACCGGCCGATGATGCGCAAGCGCGTCCTCATCATCACGGGCGACGCGCTCGGCGAGAAGATGGCCGGCCCGGGCATGCGGGCGTGGAAGATCGCCGAAGCGCTGAGCGAGCACAACGACGTCCGCCTCGTCACCTGGAACGTCGCCAACCGGGCCTCGGACCAGTTCGAGGTGCACCGCGTCCGTCTGCAGGACGAGCGCGCGATGAAGGTGCACGAGGAGTGGGCCGACGTCATCTTCTTCCAGGGCTTCGCACTGCGGCACTTCCTGACGCTGCAGGCCTCGAACAAGATCATGGTCGTCGACCTCTACGACCCGATGCACCTCGAGCAGCTCGAGCAGGGGCGCGAGATGGGCGACGCCGCGTGGCGGAACCAGGTCCTCGTGACCACCGAGGTCGTCAACGAGCAGCTCCAGCGCGGCGACTTCTTCCTGTGCGCCTCGGAGCGGCAGCGGTTGTTCTGGATCGGGCAGCTCGCGGCCGTGGGTCGCGTGAACCCCGACACCTACGCGCAGGACGAGAACCTGAAGTCCCTCATCGCGATCGCACCGTTCGGCATGGACTCGACGCCGCCGCAGCACACCCGCAAGGCGATCCGCGGTGTCGTGCCCGGCATCGGCGAGGACGACAAGGTCGTCATCTGGGGTGGCGGCATCTACAACTGGTTCGACACCCCGACCCTGGTCGAGGCCGTCGCGAAGGTCGCCGAGCGCCACGACGACATCCGCCTGTTCTTCCTCGGTGTCGCGCACCCGAACCCCGACGTGCCCGAGATGGCCATCGTCGCGAAGACCCGCGAGATCAGCGAGAAGCTCGGGCTGACGAACAAGCACGTGTTCTTCAACGAGCAGTGGGTCGCGCTCGACGACCGCCAGAACTACCTGCTCGAGGCCGACGCCGGCGTCTCGACGCACTTCGCGCACGTCGAGACGACGTTCTCGTTCCGCACCCGGATCCTCGACTACATGTGGGCGAACCTGCCGATCGTCACCACCGAGGGCGACAGCTTCGGCGACCTCGTGGCCGCCGAGGGCATGGGCGTCTCCGTCCCGGAGCGTGACGTCGACGCCCTCGCCGACGCACTCGAGGCGATGCTCTACGACGAGGCCGCCATCGCCGAGGCCCGAGCACAGGTCGCCCGGGTCCGTGCGGACTTCACCTGGGAGAAGGCGCTCGCGCCGCTCATCGAGTTCGCGCACGACCCGTACCCGGCTCCCGACCGCGCGAACGCCGCTGTCGAACGGGAGCGCACGGGCGGAGGCGTCGTCATCCCGCAGATCGGCAAGTCGCGCGAGCAGCGGTTCCACGAGATCGCGAACAGCCGACACGGGCTCCGCCGCGACGTCATGCTCGCGAGGCACTACCTGACCGACGGCGGCGTCCAGGAACTCGCGGGCAAGGTGCGCAACCGTGTCTCGACGATGCGCGCGAGCAAGTACGGACGCTGAGTGCGTGGCGGTGCCGGCCGGATCGGCGCGAGGTATAGTTTCCTGTTCGTCCGACGAGTGAGGTACACATGAGCACGACCATCGCCGACCGGACCGTCGCCGACCGGACCGTCGCCGACCGGTTCGCCCGTCTCCGCACGGAGCAGCTGGTGCCCGCGGGCCGGACCGCCGGGGGTACCTGGGGGTCGGTGCGCGAGATCCACGGTCAGCGCCAGCTCCTGGACCTCCTGATCCGCCGCGACCTGAAGTCCCGCTACAAGGACAGTGCACTCGGGTTCGCTTGGTCACTCATCCGGCCGCTCGTCCAGCTGGGGATCTACTGGCTGATCCTCGGCAAGATCCTCGGCTCGTCCCGGGCGATCCCCGAGTTCGCCATCTACGTGTTCGCCGGGCTGACCCTGTACGGACTGTTCAGCGAGATCGTCTCCGGCGCGACCGGCTCCGTCGTCGCGAACGCGGGCCTCCTCAAGAAGGTCTACGTCCCGCGCGAGATCTACCCGCTCTCCGCGGTGGGCGGCGCGCTGTTCAACTTCGGGATCCAGATGGTGATCCTGCTCATCGCGACGGCCGCGTTCCGGTCCTTCCCGATGAACGAGGGGATCCTGTTCTTCTTCCCCGCCACGCTCGTGATCCTGATCTGGGCCACCGCCATCGGCCTGCTGTTCTCGGCACTCAACGTGTACCTGCGGGACATGGCCTACCTGGTCGAGGTCCTGATGATGCTCTTCATGTGGGCGTCCCCGATCGTCTACTCGTGGCAGATGGTGCACGACCGGGCGATCGCCGCGGGGATCAGCTGGATCCTGCCGATCTACGAGAACAACCCCGTCACGCTCGCCATCCTCGGCTTCCACCGCGCCTTCTGGACCGCCGGCGGTCCCGAGCAGTACCCGGACCACATGCTCCTCCGCCTGGTGATCGCCGGTGTCGTGGGACTCGTCGCGCTCTTCTTCTGCCAGCGGGCGTTCGCCCGACTGCAGGGGAACTTCGCACAGGAGATCTGAGTCCTCGGGACCGAGAAAGGCAGCACATGTCGATCGACAACGACCTCATCGCCCCGAGCGAGACCGAGGACGCCGTGTTCGAGGACGCCCCGACCGTCGTCAGCATCCGGAACGTCTCGAAGCGCTTCGTCATCCGGAAGGACAACTCCCTCAAGGAACGGATCGTCACGCTCGGTCGCGCCGGGCGCCGACACAGCGAGGACTTCTGGGCCCTCAAGGACGTCAACCTCGACATCCCGGCCGGGACGACGATCGGGCTGCTCGGGCCGAACGGATCGGGCAAGTCGACCCTGCTCAAGGTGATCGGCGGCATCCTCGAGCCCAGCACGGGGTCGGTCGCTCGACGCGGGCGCCTCGCCGCGCTCATCGAACTCGGTGCGGGCTTCCACCCGGACCTCACCGGCCGCGAGAACGTGTTCCTCAACGCCGCGATCCTCGGTCTCACGCAAGAGGAAGCCGAGGAGAAGTTCGACGACATCCTCCGGTTCAGCGGCATCGGCGAGTTCATCGACACGCAGGTGAAGTTCTACAGCTCGGGCATGTACGTCCGGCTCGCGTTCGCCGTCGCGATCCACACCGACCCGGACGTCCTCCTCGTCGACGAGGTCCTGGCCGTGGGCGACGAGCAGTTCCAGAAGAAGTGCCTCGACAAGATCCGCGAGTTCCAGCAGCAGGGTCGGACGATCATCCTCGTCAGCCACTCCCTCGGGCAGGTCCAGGAGCTCTGCGACCACGCCGTCGTCCTGCACCACGGCGAGGTCAAGTTCCAGGGGTCCGCGCGGCACGCCGTCAAGAACTTCCGCGAGATCCTCGAGGGTCGCCGCGTCGCCGAGGCCGAGGCCGCGGGCGAGGAAGCGACGCCCGGCAAGGTCGAGCGCGTCGAGATCGCCGCGCCGGGCCGAGCACCGGGCGAGGAGCTCCAGCCGGGCGACGACCTCGTCATCCGGATGACCGTGTCCCACACGTCGCCGCTGGAGGAGTGGAACTCGGGGTTCAAGATCGAGAACCAGCACGGCCACCTCGTGTACGGAACGGACAGTCGCAAGATCGGTTTCACGCACCAGCCGCTGCACGGTCGGACCATCGTGGAGTACCGGCTCCGGGACATCCAGTTCGGTGGTGGCCCGTACTTCATCCACTGCTTCCTCGCCAAGAAGACCGGGGAGCACATCGCGATCCTGCGCGAGGCGGCCCGGTTCGTCATGGCCGACGACGACCGTCACGCCGGGATGACGCGGGTGTCGACCGTCGCACGCGAGATCCCCGCCTGACGGTGGTCGACCTCCCGGTCCTCGTCGACGCGACCAGTCTCCCGCCGAACCGCGGAGGCGTGGCGCGCTACATCGTGGGCCTGTTGCGCGGCCTGGCCGAGGACGGCGTGGCGGTGGGCGTCGTCGTGAAGCCCGACGACCTGTCGTGGCTCCGATCGGTGGCGCCGTCGCACCGCTACGCGGTCGCGCCCGCCGCCGTGGCGCGTCGTCCGGTCCGACTGCTCTGGGAACAGGTCGGGCTGCCACTCCTGGCCCTGCGGGCGCGGGCACGGGTGCTGCACTGTCCCCACTACACGTTCCCCCTCGCCGCTGGCCGCAGGTCCGTCGTCACGCTGCACGATGCGACCTTCTTCAGCGACCCCGACGCACACGGGGCCCTGAAGCGCCGGTTCTTCCGGCTGTGGACCCGACTCGCCCGCCGTCACGCGCGGGCCACGGTCACGCCGAGCGCCGCGACGGCCGCGGAGATCGCCCGCTTCGTGCCCCACACCGCGGTCCCCAACGTCGTCGCGCACCTCGGCGTCGACCCTGCGGTGTTCCACGAGCCGACCTCGGAGGCCGTGCGCTCGTTCGCGGCCGAGCACGACCTCGACACCGGCGAGGGCTGGGTCGCGTTCCTCGGGACCGTCGAGCCCCGGAAGCAGGTCGCCGCCCTCGTCGCCGCACACGCCGAACTCCCGGACGCTCCCCCGCTCGTCGTCTCCGGCGGCCTGGGTTGGGACCCGACGGCTCGGGACCTGCTCGAACGCGCGGGGAACCGGCCCGGCGCCCGCCTCCGTCACCTCGGTTTCCTGCCCAACGACCATCTCGCCGCGTTCCTCGGCGGCGCGACCGTCGTGGCGTACCCGAGCACCGGCGAGGGCTTCGGGCTCCCGGTCCTCGAGGCCATGGCGTGCGGTGCCGCCGTCCTGACGACGCGCCGTCTGGCGATCCCGGAGGTCGGAGGCGACGCCGTCGCGTACGTGGAGCCCACGGCGGACGCCATCGCCGCGGGTCTCGCGGGCCTGCTCGCCGACCCGGCGCTGCGCTCCGCCCTCGCCACCGACGGCCGACAGCGTGCGCAGACCTTCACCTGGCGCGCGTGCGCTCGCGTGCACGAGGAGGTCTACGCGGCATGACGACGACCGAACGACGCACGGCCCACGTCGGGATCGTGACCGTCAGCTACAACTCCGGCCGCTACCTGACCGACTTCCTCGCCTCGACCGGTGCGTCGTGCTCCGGCCGCGTCCCGGTCGTCGTCGCGGACAACCGGTCCGACGACCTGGCCGGGCTCCGCGCGGCGACGGAGGCGAGCGGTGCCGTGTTCCTGGAACTCGGCACCAACGCCGGGTACGGCAGTGCGGTGAACCGCGCCGTGGCCGCGCTCCCCCCGGACGTCGACTGGGTGCTCGTGTCGAACCCGGACGTCGTCCTCGCGCCCGGCTCCGTCGACCGCCTCCTCGCGACCGGCTCGGAACGAGCGGACATCGGCGCCGTCGGCCCGGCGATCGTCGAACTGGACGGGACCGTCTACCCGTCAGCGCGCGCCGTCCCGTCGCTCCGGAACGGGCTCGGCCACGCGCTGTTCGCCAACGTCTGGCCCCGGAACCCGTGGACCGCCCGGTACCACAGCGACCGCGACGGCGCCCGACGACGCGACGCCGGCTGGTTGTCGGGGGCGTGCCTGCTCGTGCGCCGCAGCGCCTTCGAGCGCATCGGCGGGTTCGACGAGCGCTACTTCATGTACTTCGAGGACGTCGACCTCGGCTACCGGCTCTCCAGAGCCGGCTTCCGGAACGTGTACGAGCCGGCGGCTCGCGTCACGCACGTCGGGGCGCACTCCACCCGTGGCGTGTCCGAGCGGATGCGCCGCGCACACCACGCGAGCGCGTACCGGTTCCTCGCCTCGAAGTACCACGGGTGGTACCTGTGGCCGCTGCGCGTCGCGCTCAGGCTCGCCCTGGGTGTCCGCAGCAGGATGCACGGTTCGACCATCTGACCACGTCGGCCTCCCAGGCCGACCCGACACCTCCCCGGGACTCCACCGATGAAACTCGCAGTCACGCTCATGGTCCGCGACGAAGCGGACGTCATCCGACCGTGGTTGGACCACCACCTCGCACAGGGCGTGGACGTCTTCGTCATCACCGACAACGGATCGGTCGACGGCACCCGCGAGGCCCTCGAGGCGTTCGCGGCGTCCGGCGTCGCCGAGGTCGACCTGCGACACGACCCGGTGCACCGGAAGCAGCAGAGCGAGACCGTGACACGGATGGCCCGCGAGGCGCACACGCTGCACGGTGCCGACTGGGTCGTCAACGCGGACGCCGACGAGTTCCTGTTCGCCAAGGACCGCAGCCTGACGCTCCACGAGGTGTTCGAACGGCTCGACCCCGCGGTGAACGCGTTCGTCGTCCCCGTCGTCAACATGGTCGGTCCCCTCGCTCGGCGCGGCGGCGGTCTGTCGCGGCTCCTGTGGCGCGACGAACGCTCCGCGTCCGAACTGCACGCAGCGGGCCTCATCTCGCAGCCGTCGGGGAACGCGATCCACGTCGGACACCCGGACGTCGCCGTCGTCCAGGGCAACCACCTCGTGACCATCCCCGCGGGCGAGGCCCCCGCCGAGGACCTCGCGCTCGAGGTCCTGCACTTCCCCTGGCGATCGTGGGGGCAGTACGAGCACCGCGTCGAGATCGCCGGTCGCGCGTACGAGGCGAACCCCGACCTCAACCCGAGCCCGAACCACCACGGGATGCGTGACTACCGGCGCCTCCAGGAGGGCGTCCTGCTCCACTACTACGCGCTCCGCCACGTCACCGAGGCGGAAGCCGAAGCGGGGCCGTTCACCCGGGACGACTCCCTCGTCCGCTCGTTCGCCGACCGCGGGACGCCGCTTGCCGACGGCGAGGACGAGGTCGTCCCGGAGGACGAGTTCGTCGACCTGCGCCGGGTCGGAGCCGCGTTGGCGGCGCGCGATGCCGAGGTCGACCGCCGCGAGACCGAACTCGGACGCGTCCGCGAGAACGTGCGGCTGCTCGAGTCGACGGTGCAGCACCAGCAACTCCGGATCGACGCCGTCGAGCAGCTCGCGAACCACCGGGAGGCCGAGCTCCAGCGCATGCGGGCGCGGCGCGTCGTGCGTATGGCCGACCGTGCGGGCGACGTGGCCCGGTCGGTCCGGTCGCGCATCCGCGCGCACTGACACCCGCACTGACACGCGGTCGTCCTCGCTGCGACGCGGAGGTGCCGGAGACGCCGGAGACTCCGGAGACGCCGGAGACGCCGGACGCGACGCTCAGGCGCCGTCGGGTCGTCCGCCGCGGTCGGCGTGGACGTCGGGCTCGGAACCCGCGTCGACGCCGACTGCCGGCGGCCGCCGGAGGCGGAGCACGACGGCCGCCACCACCATGAACGCGAAGACGACGAGCGAGACGACGTAGTCGCCACGCGTGGCGGTCAGCGCGATCGCCGGGCCGACCGGGGTCACGAGCCCGACGGCGCTCGAGTAGGCCACGACGGCGCAGATCGACCAGAGCACCGTCAGGACCGTGCCCGCGATGCGCCCGAGCGCGGTCAGTCCGATCGCCCCGACGATCGCGGTGACCGGGACGAGCGGGAGCGCGTAGCGCGTGTTCGGGGCGCCACCGCCCATCACGAACCGGACCTCGAGGAACACCGTCAGCACGACGACCGCGACCATCATCGCCGCGAGCCACCACCCTGCCGGGACACCCCAGAGCGGCCGCCCGACGACCCCGGCGACCTCGGCCGGCTGCGCATCGGCGGCGGCGGCGCCGTGATGGCGTCCGCGTGCACGCAGCGTGCGGACGAGGACGACGACACCGACGACCGCGGCGAGCACGAGCGGTGCGAGGAGCAGGACCCACGTGAGCGGGCTCGTCGTCGGCAGGCCGGCCCGGTACACGGCGAACAGCTGCTCCCAGAACCCCTTGTCGGTCACGACGGACGACGCGGTCCGGTCGTGCCGACCGAGGTGCGCCGCGGCCCAGGCCGGGTGGCTGCCGGCCACGTTGCCGGTGAGCGCGCGATTGCGGAGGTAGAACCACCCCGCTCCGAGCGCGGCGACGACACCGACGACGACGGCCGCCAGCACCCGGCGCCCCCACGCCCCGCGCGCGGTGACGGCACGGGTCGGCGCGACGAACAGGGCGACGACGAGGCCCAGGAGGAAGACGGCGAACACGAGCCGACTCAGCATGCCGCCCACGCCGACGAGCGCCGCGGCGACGACGAGCCGCGTCGTCAGGCCGGTCCGCAACGCCCGCGCCGCCAGCCCGATCGCGAGCGCGCAGAACGTGACGTTGACGAGGTCGTTGTAGATCGCGCCACCGACGAGGATGAGCATGCCGGTCGACGCGGTGGCGAGCGCGGCCACGACCGCGACGACGCGGTCCCCCGGACGCACCTGCCGCGCGGCCCACCACGTCGCGAGCACCGTCGTCCCCGCGATGAGCGCGTCCTCGAACCGGCCGGCGATCACCGCGATGTAGAGGTGGTTGCCGTCGATGAGCGGTCCGACCACGGGCGCGAGGAGCGCGTAGAACAGCGGCGGGTGCTGCGAGACCCACTGCACGGGCGGGACGGCCCCGAAGGCGGGGTGGAACTGGATCCCGCGCTCGAAGACCGGGAGGTGACCGTGCCACACCTCGTAGGCGTAGTCGAGGTGCGCGGTCTCGTCGGCCGTCGACAGCGGCCCGTTGCTCAGCGCACGGGCGACCGAGGCGAGCACGACGAACACCACGGCGGCGACCAACCCGGCGACCTCGAGCCGCGCGTCCCGCCGCGCCCGTCCCTCCCGGCGTCGCTCCCGCGTCGCACTCCGGGGTCCCTCGGCCCACGACTCAGCTGCGGACACGGAGGACCTCCTCGATCAGGACGGCGGCTCGACGGTCGAACGAATGGTGTTCGGCGAACACCGCGGCACGCGCCGATCGGATCATCTCGTCGCCGGGTTGCGCGGCCGCGACGACGCGCCGCAGGTCGTCCGGGCCGCCGGCCGTGACCACGACGCTCGGTCCTGCGACCTCGCGGATGCCCGGCACGTCGTCCGACACGACGATGGCCCCCGTCGCGGCGGCGTCGAAGAGCCGGTTCGACAGGAACCCACCGTCGGCCATGTCGGGCCAGTGGTCGTTGAGCACGACCCGAGCGCTGCGGTAGGCGTCGGGCAGGCGGTCGTTCGGGAGGAACGCCCCGCGGACCAGGGGCGCCACCGGTGTCGCGTCCCACCCGGATCCCCACACCGTCAGGTCGAGGCCGGCCGCCACCGCGTCGGCGACGACCGGCCGGACGGTGTCGCGGGTCTTGCCCACGAAGAGGACGTCGCTGGCGAGTTCGGGATCGGACGGTCCGGGTGCGAACCGCGCGGGGTCGGTGGCCTGGAGCAGCGTCCGGACGGGCAGTCCCGTCCGGGCCGCCGTGGCGTCCGCCCACCGAGCGCCCGCGGCGAAGCGCAGGTCGAACCGGGCGAGCTCCGGGTCGGTGACGAGGTCGGGGTGACTGATCACCCAGAGCACGTTGACGGCGCCGGGGACGACCGGGGTGTCGTCGAGTCCACGGAGCACGAGGCTGACGTCGTCGAGGTGCTCGGAGCGCGGACGGACGTGCCGGTCCCGCGCGTCGACCACGACCTCCTGACCTGCTCGCCGCAGGGCGGCCGCGAGGTCCTGGGCGAAGAACAGGTCGCCCCAGTCGTCACCGCGGGGGCCGGCGTGGGCCGCGATCTTGAGCGACCAGCGCAGACGGACGGCGCGATCGGTCGCGTGCACGGCCCGCACGAGCCACGGCACGGGGACGCGCAGCGCGACGGGACGCCCCGCAGGACCGGCGTCGACGCGTGCGATGGCGAGACCGCGCGCGGCGAGGGTCGTCGGCGTCCAGGCGTCCGCTCGGTCGTCCCACCCGCGGACGACCGCCTCGGCGTCGGTGTCGAGGCGCCGCGGTGTCTCGCGCGCGTCCCGGTACACGCGTCCGACCGGCACGGCCCGCACGGCCCCGCCGTGCACGTCCGCAGCGGCACGTGTCCAGGCGGCGAGCGTGACCTGTGCGTCGATCGTGCGCGGCGGGATCCCGACTGCGCTCGTGTGGACGGCGAGGACGGGTTCGTCGGCGGCGAAGACCACCGTGCCCGCCTCGCCGACGTCCTCGACCGGGAACCCCTCGAGGACCGGCCACGTGGGCCACCCTGGACGGATCAACCCGGCACCCGCGCTCGCGACGAGGTCGTCGCGGGTGCGCACGACCGCCTGGACCACCGCGGTGTCCGGCGTGAGCGCGTCGAGGAGGCGTCCCCACGCCTCCGGCTCGGCGTCGAGCGCCGCGTCGACCACGAGCAGACGCGCTCCGACCACGGCCGGGAGCGCGGCGGCGACGGCGCCGCCGACCGTCGCGTGCACGCGCTCGTCGACGCCCTGCCACCCCTGCGGGACGCGCGGTACGGGATGTGCGGTGGCGGGTCCGGCGTGGACGTCGTACGTGGCCAGGAGCACCTGCGCGGCGTCGACCGACGCTGCGGCCGCGTCGAGGGCGGCGGCGCGGTCGGCGAGCGACGTCCGGACGTCGGCGAGCACGAGGACGGTGGTCACGTCGGCGCGGAGCGCCGCACGGTCCACGCCGCGCTGGTCGATCTCCGTCGCGATGCCGAGCACGACGGGTGCGTGCCCCGCGTCGGGTGGGCTGACGTCACGACCGGCCAACAGGCGTCGAGCGACACCCGCAGCGACGCGAGCTGGTCCCCGGGTCAGCGCCATGCGTCCGAGGGTAGTGCCCGCGCGCCGCCGACACCGTTCCGGTCACGACCTCCGCTAGGATCGACAGCGCTGTCCAGAGCCCGAGGTGTTCCGAATTTTGAAACTGTTCGTGCAGATCCCCGCCCTCAACGAAGAGGCCACGATCGCGTCCGTGATCGATTCGATCCCCCGCGAGATCCCCGGCATCGACGAGGTCGAGCTGCTCGTGATCGACGACGGCTGCTCCGATCGCACCGTCGAGGTCGCGCGCGAACACGGCGTCAAGCACTTCGTGCACCACACGACGAACATGGGTCTCGCGCGGTCCTTCCGGGACGGCGTCGACTACGCGCTCCTGCACGGCGCCGACATCGTCGTGAACACCGACGGCGACAACCAGTACCCGCAGGCCATGATCACCGAGCTGGTGCAGCCCATCCTCCGGCGCGAGGCCGACATCGTCATCGGTGACCGGCAGACCCGCACCATCGAGCACTTCTCGGCCTTCAAGAAGAGCATGCAGCAGTTCGGCAGCTGGGTCGCCAGCCGCGCGGCCGGCCTCGACCTGCCCGACGCCGCGAGCGGCTTCCGCGCGTACTCCAAGTACTCGCTCATCCGGCTGAACATCGTGACGCGCTTCAGCTACTGCATGGAGACCATCGTCCAGGCCGGGTACAAGCGCCTCGCGATCGCCAGCGTGCCGATCACCACGAACCCGAAGACCCGCGAGTCCCGCCTGTTCAGCAACATCTGGCAGCACATGTTCCAGTCGGGGTCCGCGATCGCCCGGGTCTACCTGATGTACCGACCCATGGCCCTGTTCGCCTGGATCAGCGTGCTGCTCGCCGTGTGCGGGCTCATCCCGTTCGTCCGGTACCTCGTCCTGCTGGCGGTGGACGGCGGGGGCAACCACCTGCAGTCACTCATCCTCGGCGTCGTCCTCGTCATCACGGCCCTGCTCTCGATCGTGATCGGCGTGGTCGCCGACCTGACACGCCTGAACCGGACGTTGCAAGAGGAGACACTCGACCTCCAGAAGCTCGCCCGGTATGGCGATTGACGCCCCTCCGATCACCCGTCGCGAGCGCATCGCCGTCGTCGCGCTGACGGTCGCGTTCGGGCTGGTACTCGCGCTGTGGGCGGTCCTGACCCCGCTGTTCCACACGCCGGACGAGGCCGCTCACGTGGACGCCGTGGTGCACGTGGCGCGCGGCGACGGCTGGGCGGCACCCGGGCACCTCCGCTACGAGGGCGCGACGGTCCAGGCGCAGGCGCTCGTGGGACACGTCCCGACCGACCAGGGCCCGACGTGGGGCGCGCTGGAACGCCGGTACACGCACGAGACCGGCGTGAACCAGATGACGCAGCACCCGCCGACGTACTACGTGCTCGCGGCCGGTGTCCTGCACCTCGTGCACTACGAGCACCTCCGGTACGACCTCGTCGTGCTCACCCTGCGGCTGTTCGACGCCCTCCTCGTGCTCGCACTCCCCCTGCTGGCGTGGGCGACGACCCGACGGCTGACGGGCTCACCCGCCGCGGCGCTCGTCGGCGGGGCAGCCGTCCTCGCGGTGCCACAGGTCGCACAGATCGGTGCCTCCGCGAGCAACGACCCGCTCGTCATGCTCGCCGGTGCGCTCGTCACGTGGCTCGGGGTCCGGGTCGTGACGGGCGACGTCCGACGCCGCACGCTCCTGGCGCTGTCGGTCGCGCTCGGACTCACGGTCGCGTCGAAGGCGACGGGTCTGCCCGCGATCCCGTTCGTCGCCGTCGCCGCGTTCTGGTCCGGGGTCGGTGTCCTCCGTCCCGCGGTGCGCGCGGTCCGGGCGCTCGTCGCGCTCGCCGTCGCCGGGGTGCTCGGCGGCTGGTGGTGGCTCCACAACATCGTCGTGTACCACGCGCTCCAGCCGAACGGACTCATCGCCCTCCGTCCGGACGAGCCCTGGACCGGCGGGGCGACGCCGAACTTCGGCCAGTTCTTCAACAGCGAGTGGACGGGCCTCGGACCGACGTTCTGGGGTGACTTCGGACGCGCTCAGTTCCCGATGACCCCGGTGCTGACGGACCTGCTCACGATCGTCGGGATCGGCGGGATCGTCGTGTGGGGGTTCCGGCGCGGCCCCGCGCTCCGCTCGGCGATCGCGCTCGCGGTGTTCCCCGCGTTCCTCGTCGCGACCCAGCTGCTCAACAACTGGCAGAGCTACGACCGCACGCAGTTCATCGGCGGCGTGCAGGGCCGGTACTTCTTCCCGGGCATCGTGGCCCTCGTGGCGTTGAGCGCGCTCGCGTGGCGACGCGCCGTCCTGACGCCCGCAGGTCGCGCCCGGTTCGGCCGGGTGGCCCTGGTGACGGCCGTGCTCGTGGCCGCGTACGGCGTCACCGTCGGGTACCGCGGCTTCTGGGAGAAGAACCAGTTCCTCGTCACGCAGGACGGCCTCCACCGGCTCGCGAGCGTGAGTCCCGTCGGCGGCGCCGGCGTGACGGTCCTCACCGTGCTCCTCGGCGTCGCCCTCGTCGCGGCGGCCGTCACCACGTGGTGGGCGATCCCCGCAGCCGCGGCGGCGCGGACGCGCGCGGCGCGGAGCGAGGAGGTCCCGGTATGACCGCCGCCGAGCGCCTCCCGGCCACCGCGGTGGTCGTGCCGCGCCCCCGGGTGACCCGGCGCGAGGTCGTGGTGGTCGCGGTGGTCACGCTGGCGTTCGCGCTCCTGCTCGTCGTGTGGGCGCTCGTCACCCCGATGTTCCAGGCCCCGGACGAGGCCGCCCACGTCGACGCCGTGCTGCACCTCGCGCTCGGCGGCCACTGGGACGCCCCCGGGCAGCTGCACTACCTCAACGCGACGCGTGCCGCGGTCGACTCCGCCGCGTCGACCCCGCCCCTCCAGCGGCCCACCGTCGGTGCCCTCCTCGCGGCGCACCCTGGCGAATCGGTGCTCGTGGACCAGATGTCGCAGCACCCGCCCACCTACTACCTGGCGGCGGCGGTCGTCCTCCGGATCCTCCACCTCCACGACCTCCGGTGGGACGTCGCCGTCGTCGTGCTCCGCCTGGTCGACGCCCTCCTCGTCGCGCCGCTGCCGGTCCTGGTCTGGGCGACGGTCCGGCGGCTCACGCGGGCGCCGCGACTCGCAGCGGTCGCGCCGTTCGCGCTGTTCGCGGTGCCCCAGCTCGCGCAGATCGGTTCCTCCGTGACCAACGAGGCCCCCGTGTTCCTCCTGGGCGGCCTGCTGACGTGGTTCGGCGTCCGGATCCTCACCGGTGACCGGCGCTGGTGGACGACACTCGCGCTCGGGCTGACGTTCGCCGTGCTGGCGTCGGTGAAGGCCACGGGCCTCCCGGCGGTCCTGTTCGTCGCCGTCGTCGTGCTCGCCGCACGCGCCCTCCCCTGGCGGGCACGGCTGGCCCGCGCCGGGGTGGCGCTCGCGATCGGCGTGGTGCTCGGCTCCTGGTGGTGGGTGCACTGCCTCGTCGCCTTCCACACCCCGCTGCCGAACGGTCTCGCCGGTCTCACCCCGGTCACGCCGTGGCCGCCCGGCTCGACGCGGAACCTGGGACTCTTCGTCGACCAGCAGTGGGACGGACTGACGCGCTCGTTCTGGGGCGAGTTCGGCGGCTTCCAGTTCCCGATGACCCCGATCCTCACCGACCTCCTGTCGCTCGTGGCGCTGCTCGCGATCGCGTGGTCGTTCACCCGCCGGTTCCCGCAGCGCGGTGCCGTCGTCGCACTCGGCGCGCTGCCTGCGGCCGTGCTCCTCGCCGTCGTCGCGTACGACTGGCGGTCCTACGGTGGCCTGCACCAGATCGGCGGGACCCAGGGGCGGTTCCTGTTCGTCGCACTCGTCGCGGCGATCGCGATGAGTGCGGTCGCCTGGTCCGCGCTCGTGGTCCGGCCGGTGCTCCGTCGCCGGGCCGCCCGGGTCCTCGTCGTCGCGGCCCCGGCCGTTGGTGCGTACGGCTTGAGCGTCGCCTACCGGGGCGAGTACGAGCAGACGAACCTCGGGATCACGCGTCCCGGGCTCGCGCACCTCGCGTACACGACGCCGCTCGGGTCGCACGCCCTCGCCGTGGTCGGCGTCCTCATGGCGGTCGCGGTCGTCGTCGCGGTGGTGCTCGCGTGGCGCTGGTGCGGGCTCGGGTCCGGTCGGGACACGACCGGCCGGGAGGCCCCGCGCACCCCGGTCCCGTCGGTCACCGCCACGGTCCCCGCGACCGCGACCGACCGCCTCCCGGACGTCGACTGACGGAGCGCGGGACGCGACGACGCCCCGGCTCCTGGCGGAGGTCCGGGGCGTCGGGGTGCCGCGCGACGGGGCGCGCGTCAGGCGTCGAGGAGGCGCTGCAGGTACACGCCGTACCCGCTCTTCGCGAGCGGTGCGGCGAGCGCGGCGAGCGCGGCGTCGTCGATCCAACCGTTCCGCCAGGCGATCTCCTCGATGCAGCCGATCTTGTGGCCCTGCCGGTCCTCGATCACGCGCACGTACTCCGACGCCTGCATCATCGACTCGAAGGTGCCGGTGTCGAGCCATGCGGTGCCACGGTCGAGCACCTGGACGTTGAGCGCACCGGCCTCGAGGTACCGCTCGTTGACCGTCGAGATCTCGAGCTCACCGCGGGCACTCGGCTCGATCGTCTTGGCGATCTCGACGACGCGGTGGTCGTAGAAGTACAGCCCCGGCACGGCGTAGTTCGACTTCGGCTCGGCGGGCTTCTCCTCGATCGAGATCGCGCGGAAGGCGTCGTCGAACTCGACCACGCCGTAGGCCTTGGGGTCGGAGACGTGGTACGCGAAGATCGTCGCGCCGTCGATGTGGGTGTTCTTGCGGAGGTTCGTGCCGAGGCCGACCCCGTGGAAGATGTTGTCGCCGAGGACGAGCGCGACGCTGTCGTCCCCGATGAAGTCCTCGCCGATGACGAACGCCTGCGCGAGGCCGTCGGGCGAGGGCTGGACCGCGTACTCGATCGTCATGCCGAGCGCGGAGCCGTCGCCCAGGAGCGCACGGAACTGGTCGTTGTACTCCGGCGTCGTGATCACGAGGACCTCGCGGATCCCGGCCATCATGAGCGTCGACAGCGGGTAGTAGACCATCGGCTTGTCGTAGATCGGCATGAGCTGCTTCGAGATGCCCTTGGTGATGGGCCACAGCCGCGTGCCGGAACCGCCGGCGAGGATGATGCCCTTCATCGCGATCAGGCCCCCTTCAGCAAGTCGTAGAACGACCGGGCGTCCGCCCACTGCGGCAGCAGCCCCTGTGCCTCGGCCTCGGCGAGCGTCGGCGCCTCGGTGTCCTTCGGGGACAGCAGCAGCTCGCCCGCCTCCTCCGGGAACGCGAGCCCGATGGCCGGGTCGACCGGGCTGATGCCGTGCTCGCGCGTGGGCTGGTAGACGTCCGTGACGAGGTAGGACACCGTGGCGCCCTCCGTCAGTGCGACGAAGCAGTGCCCGAGCCCCTCGGACAGGAAGATCGCCCGCCGGTCCTGGTCATCGAGGAGCACCGAGTCCCACTCGCCGTACGTCGGCGAGCCGACCCGGATGTCGATGACGAAGTCGAGGACAGCGCCGTGCGTCGCCGTCACGTACTTGGCCTGGCTCGGCGGGATGTCCGCGAAGTGGATGCCGCGGACCGTGCCGCGCTTCGACACGGACGTGTTCGCCTGCTTGAGGTCGATCGAACGGCCGGTGGCCTCGGCCAGGCGGTCGAAGCGGTACCACTCGAGGAACACGCCACGGTCGTCCCCGAACTGCTTCGGCGTGATCTCGTAGCTGTCGGGGATCTTCAGTTCGCGGATCTGCACCCCGAGAGCGTAGCAAGGCACCGGTTCGCGCCCTCGCCCGGGAGCGGCGCGGCGCGGGTCGGCGGGGCGGTAGCCCATCGGTAAGCTCGCCGACGATGGAGGTCCGGATGCCAGTCACCCGCACGGAGCGCTGGACGATCGGCTCGATCACCGCGGCGTTCACCCTCCTGCTCGTCGTCTGGGCGCTCCTCACGCCGCTCTTCCAGGCGCCCGACGAACTGCCGCACACCGGTGCCGTCGTGGCGATCGCCACGGGTGAGGGCTGGCCGGCGCCGGGCGCACTGCGGGTGTCGAACGCGCTCCTCGCGGCCCGCGCCGAGGTCGCGACGACCGCGCCGGCCGACCGGGGCACCTGGGCCGAACTCGTCCGTGCCGCCCCCGGTGCGAGCGCCGGGGCGGACCAGATGACCCAGCATCCACCGACCGCCTACGCCCTGGCGGCCGTCGTGCTCCGCGTGGTCGGGTTCGAGGACCTGCGGTGGGACCACGTGATCGTCGTCCTCCGCCTCCTCGACGTCGCACTCGTCGCGCCGCTGCCCATGCTCGTCTGGGCTGCCGGCCGTCGCCTCACGCGGTCCCGGCGGTTCGGCCTCGTCGCGGCTGCGGCCCTGGCGGCCGTGCCGCAACTGGCCCAGATCGGTTCCTCGGTCACGAACGACGCGCTCGTGATCCTGCTCGGCGCGGTCGTGACCTGGCTGGCGGTCCGAGTGGCCACCGGCGATCTCCGGTGGCGCACCACGGTCGCACTCGGCGCCGCCCTCGGCGTCCTGGTGGCCACGAAGGCGACCGGGTTCCCCGCCGTCCCGCTCGTCGGCCTCGCCTTCGTCGTGGCCACCACGGCTCGTCTCCGCGTACGGCTGGGACGTGCGGCGGTGGCCCTCGCGATCGGCGCCGCGCTCGGGGGCTGGTGGTGGGTCCGCAACGTCGTGCGCTACGGCACCGTCCAGCCGAACGGGCTCGCCGGCACCTGGACGGCGTCGCCGTGGGTCCCGGGCCAGCAGCGCGACCCGGGGTTCTTCCTGTCGAGCGAGTGGTCCGCGCTCACGACGTCGTTCTGGGGTCGGTTCGGACTCCTCTCGTACCCGATCGACCCGGTCGTCGTGGTGGCGCTCACCATCGCCGGACTCGTCACCGTGGTCGCCGCGGTCGTGCTCCGGTCACGGTGGCGTGGACCCGTGCTCGCGCTCGTGACGTTCCCGGCGGTGTCCCTGCTCCTCCTCCTGGCGAACAACTGGCAGTCGTACGGTCGGCTGCACCGGATCACCGGGGCGCAGGGGCGGTACTTCTTCGTGGCGCTCGCCGCGCTCCTGCTCGTCGCCGCCGTCGGCGGACTCCGTCTGCTCCCGGCGCGCTGGTGGCCCGTCGCCGGTCGGGTCGTCGCGGTCGGGGCGCCCGTCATGGCGGTCTACGGACTGTCCGTCGCCTACCGCGGCTTCGACGAGGGCGCGGCGCTCCGTGTCACCCGCGCCGGCCTCGCCCACCTCGCCGCGACCACCCCGCTCGGTGCGCCGGTCCTGCTCGCGGCCGTGTGCCTCCTGGCCGTCGCCGGGAGCGCGACGGTCGTCGCGGTGTGGCGATCGGCCGGCCGCGGGAGCGACGTCGGAACGACCGCCGTCGGCGCGGGGCCGGACCGCCCGTCGCTCCGACGAGCCCCCGCGGCGTCCCGCTAGAATCCTCGGCGACCCTCCGCCAGACCGTTAGGAACAGTCCGTGAAGATCCTCGTCACCGGTGGAGCCGGGTTCATCGGCTCCAACTTCGTCCGACGCACGCTCGAGGACGCCTACCCGGGCCTCGAGGGCGCCGAGGTCGTCGTCTACGACGCGCTGACCTACTCCGGCAACGAGCAGAACCTCGCCCCGGTCGCCGACTCCCCGCGCTACACCTTCGTGCACGGCGACATCACCGACGCGGCCAAGCTCGACGAGGTCGTCCCCGGCATCGACGCGATCGTGCACTTCGCCGCCGAGTCGCACGTGGACCGTTCCGTGCGGGACTCCGGCGTCTTCGTCGAGACGAACGTCGTCGGCACCCAGCGCCTCCTCGACGCGGCCCTGCGGCACCGCACCCAGCGCTTCGTGCACGTCTCCACCGACGAGGTCTACGGCTCGATCGCCGAGGGCTCGTGGACCGAGGACCGGCCGCTCGAGCCCAACTCCCCGTACTCCGCGTCGAAGGCCGGCAGCGACCTGCTCGCGCGCAGCTACCACCGCACCCACGGGCTCGACCTGTCGATCACACGGTGCTCGAACAACTACGGCCCGTACCACTTCCCCGAGAAGGTCATCCCGCTGTTCGTCACGAACCTCATCGACGACCAGCACGTCCCGCTGTACGGCGAGGGCGACAACATCCGCGACTGGCTGCACGTCGACGACCACACGCGCGGCATCGCCATGGTCCTGACCCGGGGCCGCGCGGGCGAGATCTACAACATCGGCGGCGGCACGGAGCTCACGAACAAGGAGCTGACCCAGCTGCTGCTCGACGCCACGGGCAAGGACTGGTCGTACGTCGACCGCGTGGCCGACCGGCTCGGGCACGACCTCCGCTACTCCGTCGACATCTCGAAGATCCAGGCCGAGCTCGGCTACGAGCCCCTCGTGCCGTTCGAGCAGGGCCTCGCCGACGTCGTGCAGTGGTACCGCGACAACCGCGCGTGGTGGGAGCCGCTCAAGGAGCGTGCGGCGCTCGCATGACCCGGTACCTCATCACCGGCGCCGGCGGCATGCTCGGCCAGGACATCCAGCAGGCGCTCCTCGGGCGGGCGGTGACCGCGCTGACGCGTGCCGAACTCGACATCAGCGACGGCAGCGCCGTCGGTGCCGCGGTCGAGGGCCACGACGTCGTCATCAACGCGGCGGCGTACACGAAGGTCGACGACGCCGAGACCGACGAGGCCACGGCGCGGCGCGTCAACGCCCAGGGCGCCGAGATGCTCGCCCGGGCCGCGGTCCAGTCCGGTGCCCGGCTCGTCCACGTGTCGACGGACTACGTGTTCGACGGCACGGCGACGACGCCCTACGCCGAGGACACGCCGACCCACCCGGTGAGCGCCTACGGTCGCACGAAGGCCGAGGGCGAGGCGTTCGTCCGCTCCGTCGCCCCGCACTCGTCGTACATCGTCCGGGGCGCGTGGCTCTACGGCGCCGGCGGCCCGAACTTCGCCAAGACGATGCTCCGGCTCGCGGCGTCGCACGACACGGTGAGCGTCGTCACCGACCAGGTCGGCCAGCCCACGTGGACGGGCGACCTCGCACGGCAGATCGTCGCGCTCCTCGACGCCGACGCTCCCGCCGGGGTCTACCACGGCACGAACAGCGGGCAGGCCTCGTGGTTCGAGTTCACGAAGGCGATCTTCGCCGAGGCCGGCCTCGACCCGGAGCGCGTGCTCCCGACGGACAGCAGTGCGTTCGTCCGTCCGGCACCGCGTCCGGCCTACAGCGTGCTCGGGCACGACGGCTGGGCGGCGGCCGGGATCGCGCCGATGCGCGACTGGCGGGACGCCCTGCACGCCGCCGCGGCAGCGGGGGTCCTGACGGCCTGAGGGTCGCCGGGCGCCGTCGCGGCCCGGCGCCGTCGCGCCCGGCGCCGCCCGGGGCCGTCGCGCCCTGGGCCATCGCGCCCTGCGCCGACCGCGTTCAGCGCCGGGCGAGCCGCTCCTCGAGCGGGGCGACCACCGCGGCCGGTCGGAACCCGGCGGCACGGCTCCGGGCGGCCCTCCGGAGCGCCGCCAACCGATCACGGTCCTCGGCGAGACCGCGCAGCGCCGCGCCGAGCGCGTCGGCATCCCCGGGCGGCACGAACAGCGCGTCCTCCCCCAGCATCCGTCGCTGCGGCGGTGTGTCGCTCGTGACGATCGCGGTGCCCGCCGCGGCGCACTGGTACACCTTGTTCGGCACCACCCGGAGCGCCTTGTCGGTCGTCCCGAACACGCCGAGACCGACGTGGTGCGCGGCGACCACGGACGGCAGGTCGGCGGCCTCCACCCAGGGCGTCCAGGTGACGTCGGGTCGGTCGCCGACGGCCGCGCGCGTGGCGTCGAGGTCTTGACCGGCCCCGACCATGGAGACCTCGACGAGCCCCTCGGGGAGGCCCGCGAGCGCGTGCCCGATCACCGCGGCCCCTTGGAGGGGCGTGAACAGTCCGAAGAACACGACGCGGACGGGTCCGTCCCCGGGCTCGGGCGCGGGCTCGACCGCGGACCACTCCGCGGGCGCGCCGACGGGCACGACGACCGCCTTCGACCGCAGCGCGGCCGGCACGAGGTCCCGGTGTTCCTCGGTGTCGAGGACGATGACGTCGGCGATGGTGAGGGCGGCGCGGTCGAGCCACCGGAGGGCGCGCTGGACGACGCCACCGCCGACGCCGCGGTCGGCCGCTGTGTCCGCGGCGAAGATCAGGTGGTCGAGCACGATGGTGGTCCGGGGGAACAGCGCTCGCGCCAACCAGACGTCGAAGTGCCCCAGGTACCCGACGAGCAGTGCGTCGGGACGACCGGCGGCGCGGACCCGCAGTGCCCGGACGGCGAGCCGGCTCCACGACGACAGCAGCCGCACGGCCATCCGGACCGCCCCGGTCCGCGACCCGAGCATGGCCACGCGGTCCCGGGTGCTCAGGCCGAGCGGCACGTTCGCCTCGACGACCCGGTGGCCCCGGGCGCGGAGGCCCTCGACGAGGACCGTGACGCGCGGGTGGTTCGCCGCCTGGTACGTCCCGAATGCGAGAATGCGCACGTGGCCTCGTGTCCTCCCTGCCCGGGCCGATGCGTCATCGGCCGCGAACTACCCTAGGTGATCATGACCACGAGCCCCGAGACGCCGCCCGCCCCGCGACGCAGCCGCCGGACCGTCATCCGCGTCGTCGCCCTCGTGCTCGCACTGGCGCTGTGCGTGGCGTTCCTCGTGCCGCGCGCGGACGACATCGCCGCCGCCTTCGCGCGGCAGCGTCCGGCTCCGCTCGCGCTCGCACTCCTGCTCGGGTTCGCCGCGACGTGGGTGACGTTCCTGTCCTGGCGGAGCCTCCTGGCCGGCGCGGGGCACCGCCTCCCGCTCGGTGCCGCGCAGCGCGTGTTCTTCCTGTCACAGATCGGCAAGTACATCCCGGGCTCGGTGTGGCCGATCGTCGCGCAGGCGGACCTCGGCCGCGAGCACAAGGTGCCCGCGGCCAAGAGCGTCGCCGTCGGCATGCTGACCCTGCTCGTCAGTTGCGGTGCCGGCGTCTGCGTGGCGGCCGTCACGATCCCGTTCGTCGCCCCCGGCGCCTTCCGGACCTACTGGTTCGTGCTCCTGCTCGTGCCCATCGTCGTCGCCGCACTCCACCCGTCCGTGCTCGGCTTCGGCATGCGCCTGGCCTCACGGGTGACGCGTCGGGAGCTCGGTCAGCTCACGATCCCCTACCCGACCCTGGCCCGCGCGTTCGGGTGGGCGGCGCTCGCCTGGGGGCTGTTCGGCACGCACATCGCCCTCGTCCTGTCGCCGCTCGCGCACCTCCGCCCCGGCGTGTTCCTGCTCGTGATCGGCGGCTACGCGCTCGCGTGGCTCGTCGGCTTCGTCGTGTTCTTCCTGCCGGCCGGGCTCGGCGGGCGGGAGGCCACGCTCACCGCGCTGCTCGTGGCGGGCGTGCCGCTCGCCAGCGGGACCGCGGTGAGCGTCGCGGTGATGTCCCGGGTGCTGCTCACGGTCGTCGACGTCGTGTTCGCGGCCGTGTTCGTGCTGAACCGGCGGCACCGTCCCGTGCCGCCCGTCGCGGTCCCGACCGAACGGGACGACCTCGGCGCGCTCGGCTCTCGCGGAACTCCAGGGCAGCACTGATAGGTTCGTGCGGCCTGCCGGGGACGTCCGCGGGCCGAGCGAGACCGGGTCCGACGCGTCGTCGGCGAACTCCAGGAGACCGAACAGCCCCATGACCACCCTCCGCGTGATCGTCGACCAGATCGTGGCCCCGGTGCCGGGCGGGATCGGGCGGTACGCCGAGGAACTGACGCGGGAACTCATCGCCACCGCACCGGCGGGCTGCGACGTCGAGGGCATCGTGTCGGCCGTCGACGCCGGGGACCTGGCGCACATCCGGACGCTCCTGCCGGGCCTGGCGGACCTCGAGCGCCTGTCGCTGCCCCGCCGCGAGCTCTCGCTCGCCTGGCAGGGCGGGTTCGCCCACGGCGCCAGCCGCGGGATGGTGCACGCGCCGAGCGTGCTCGCCCCGTTGGTCAAGCACGACCGTGGTCTGGAGCCGGGCCGGCAGACGGTCGTCACGGTGCACGACGTCGTGCCGTGGACCCACCCCGAGACCCTGACGCCCCGCGGTGTCCACTTCCACAAGGCGATGGTGAAGCGCGCGTACAAGTACGCGGACGCCGTCGTGGTGCCCACGCACGCGGTCGCGGCCGAGCTCAACGAGATCCACCGGTTCGAGGACCGCCTCCGCGTGATCGGTGGAGCGCCGAGCGGGCGCCTCCGGGTCCCGGTCGACGCCGACGTGCGGGCCGAGCGCCTGGGCCTCCCGGAACGGTACGTGCTCGCGGTGGGGACGCTCGAACCGCGCAAGGGCCTCGGGCACCTCATCGCGGCGATGGCGCGCCCCGATGCTCCCGCCGACCTCCCGCTCGTCATCAGCGGTCCGGACGGCTGGGGCGACGTCGACGTGGCCGGCACGGCCGCCGCCGCGGGCCTCGCCCCGGACCGCGTCAAGGTCCTCGGACGGATCGAGGACGCCGACCTCGCGGTCGTCTACGCCCGCGCGTCGGTGTTCGTGTTCCCGAGCCTGGCCGAGGGCTTCGGCCTGCCCGTGATCGAGGCGATGAGCCTCGGCACGCCGGTCATCCACTCGGACGCGCCAGCCGTGCGCGAGGTCGCCGCGGACGCCGCGGTCGTGGTCGACACGAACCCCATCGAGACGTACCCGGAACGGCTCGCCCACGCGATCTTCCAGGTCGTCGGCGACCAGGCGCTCGCCGCGCAGCTCCGGGTCGCCGGTCCCGACCGCGCGCGCATGTTCGATTGGCGCGACTCGGCCGCCGAGGTCTGGCACCTGCACGCCGACCTCTGAGCGGCACGCGCGGGAGGCCCGTCACCGGACTCGCCGCGTCGCCCGGGACGCCGTGGTCGGCCCGGCACCCCTCAGAGCTGCGCGCGGAGCGCTGCCGCCTTCTGCTCGACGAGGTCCTCGAGTCCCGCGGCGTAGTCGGCCAGACGCGCCGAGACGGCGGCGTCGGCGGAACCGATGATGCGGGCCGCGAGGAGCCCCGCGTTGGCCGCGCCGTTGATCGAGACGGTCGCCACGGGTACTCCCGCGGGCATCTGCACGATCGACAGCAGTGAGTCGAGGCCGTCGAGCCGCGCGAGCTGCACGGGGACGCCGATGACGGGCAGCGTCGTCACGGCGGCGAGCATGCCGGGGAGGTGCGCCGCACCACCCGCGCCGGCGATGACGACCTGGATGCCGCGACCGGCGGCCTCCCGACCGAACCGCATCATCTTGTCGGGCGTGCGGTGGGCGGAGACGACGTCCGCCTCGAACGGGATGCCGAGCTCGGTCAGGATCTCGGCGGCCGCGCGCATCGTCGGCCAGTCCGAGTCGGATCCCATGACGATCGCGACGAGCGGGGTCGGCGGTGCGGTGGTGTCGGTCACGGGTCGATGTTACCGGCGCGGGACGGGCCACCCGGCCGCGATCCGTCCGTCCGTTCGTCCGTCCGTCCGCGCGTCGAGATGGCCGCGCCGGCACACCGGCCACCGCGGTCGGTGGGCCTACCGGCTCGTGTTCGGCACCGTGACGGTCTTGCACCCGAGACTCGTGTCGGCGCCACCGCCGACGCTCACCGCCGTCAGGCAGACCCTCCGCGACCCGGCCGCCGCGGGGACGAGTGCGGTGAAGCCGTGGGACGCCCCCGCGCCGTACACCCGCGCGACGTCCTTCCGCGTCGTGTCGGCCGTGAACGTGGTCGTCGTCGACCCGATGGCGGCCCGGACGGTGAGGGCGGTCCCGGTCTGGTCGCCGTCGAACGCCCATCCGGCCACCCGGATGCCACCGGCCACGCCGGTCGCCGAGTCGAAGGACCCCTTCGGGCTGACGGACGGGACGGTCACGGTCCTGCATCCGAGGCTGCTGTCGCCGCCGCCCGCGACCCCGGCCGCGCTCGCGCAGACCGCGTGCTTCCCGCTCGTCGCCGGGACGGTGGCGGAGAACCCGTGCGCGGCCGTGACGCCGTAGGCGCGCGCGACGTCGGGCCGGGTGACGTTCGCGGTGATCGTGGTCGCCGCGCCGTCGACGGTGATCCGGACGGACAGGGGCGTTCGGGTCGCGTCGGGATCGAAGGCCCATCCCTGGACGGTGACACCGGCCGTGACCGCGGTGGCGCGGTCGAACGACCCCTTCGGGGCGGATCCCGCGGGCGCGGTCGTGCCGCCGTTGCCGGAGCTCGCGCTCACGGTGCCGTTCGGGTCCAGCACGGCGTTCGCGACGAGGGCCCGGGCGTAGCTCGGGTACCACTCGCCCGCGGCGGGCGCACCGCCACAGGAACCGTCGCTCGCGCCGGGGGTCTTCACCCACAGGAGGGCGTCGAGCGCCGTGCCGTCGTCGACGACGCGCGGGGCCGCGCCGAGTCCGGCTCCGGGCCCGTTGCACCAGGTGCCCCGCCAGCCCTGCCCGTTGCGTGACGTGTCGATGACGTAGCGGGCGCCGCCCGTCGCCGCGGAGACCTGCTGGTCGTAGGCCTGCTCCTGCGCGGTCGGGTAGTAGTTCGCGACGTTGCTGAAGAAGCCGCGCGCATCGGCGACACCCGCGGAACGGAGGCGCTGCGCCATGGTGGCCGGGGGGACCCAGTTCGAGTTCCCCCCGTCGAGGTACGCCGGGACCCCCGCGGCGGTGAAGGCGCTGACCTCGTGCGACAGGAGCGCGTACCGGCTCGTCGCCTCGTCGGGGCAGCTGCTCAGCATCGCGAGGGAGTCCGGCTCGACCATCACGGCCGCTCGCTTCCCCCGCAGGGTCGATGCGATGAGGTCCACCCACCGCGTGTACTGCGTCGCGGTCATGCCGCCGGACGAGTAGCCGCCGCAGTCGCGGTTCGGGATCGCGTAGGTGACGTAGACGGGCGTCGTGCCCGCCCCGGCCGCCGCGGCCTCCGTCGAGGTGAGGAGGTCGACGAGCTGCGCGTTCGAGTACCACTCGCCCAGCCAGATCGCGACCGGGTACTGCGCGATGGCGCGGGCGGCCGCGGCCCCGCTGCTGTCGCCCGCCGCCGCGAGGCTGCTGGCCGCCTGGGCCGCCTGGCTCGTGGGCTCGCGGTACGGTCCGCCGGCGAAGACGCCGCTCGACGCGGCGCTGTGGACCGTGGCGGCGGTGAGGGGTGTGCCCGACGCGGCCGACGCCGCGGACACGGGCACGACGGCGATCGAGACGACCGCGGCGGCGGCCGCGACGATCCCGGCGGTCGCGGCGCAGAGAGAGCGGAGCATGGACGTTCCTGACGGCGTGGTGGGCGCGGTCGTGCGTCGGGGACGCACGGGGTGGAACGTGCGTCGGGAGCACACGTGACTGGCTGTTGTCCATGACAACAGCAGTGGTCACCCCTGTGCACCGCCCAGTCCGGGGGATCCCCCATCGGGGGACGGCGCCGGTCGGGAGGGACGGCGCCGGGCCGTCGCGCGGCCGCCCGTCAGTCCTCGAAGTGCGCTGCGGCCGCCCGGGCACGGAACACGACGTCGTCGACGTCGTCGCCCGTGACCGTGACGTGGCCGATTTTCCGCCCCGGCCGCGGCGCCTTGCCGTAGAAGTGGTACTTCGCCTCGGGGAACTCGGCGAGTGCGGCGGGGTAGCGCGCCGCGAGGTCACCGTCGGCCGGCCCGCCGAGCACGTTCACCATGGCCGCGATGGGCGCGTGCATGCCCGGCGCTCCGAGCGGCAGGTCGAGGACCGCGCGGAGGTGCTGCTCGAACTGGCTCGTCGTGGCACCGTCGATGGACCAGTGCCCGGTGTTGTGCGGCCGCATCGCGAGTTCGTTGATGAGGATCCGCTCATCGTCGGTCTCGAACAGCTCGACCGCGAGCACGCCCGTGACGTCGAGCTCCTCGGCGATGCGGACGGCGATGTCCTCGGTCGTGTCCGCGATCCGCCCCGCGCTGCCCGGCGCCGGCGCGATGACCTCGGCGCACACGCCGTTGCGCTGGACGGTCTCGACGAGGGGCCACGGGACGACCTCGCCCGAGGGACGCCGCGCCACGGACTGGGCCAACTCCCGCGTGAAGGCGACGAGCTCCTCGACGAGCAACGCGTCACCCGAGGCGGTCTCGGCCAGGGCGGTGAACCAGTCGTCGGCCTGGTCGGACGCCGTCACGACGCGGACGCCCTTGCCGTCGTACCCGCCACGGGCGGTCTTGACGACCGCGCGGCCGCCGTGGGCGTCGAGGAAGGCGCCGAGTTCGGCCGCGTCGTGCACGGCGGCCCAGTCCGGCACGGGCAACCCGAGCGACGACAGCCGCGTGCGCATGACGATCTTGTCCTGCGCCACGGCGAGGGCGGCGGGGCCGGGACGCACGGCCACGCCGGCGTCGACGAGCGCGGCCAGCACGTCCTGGGGCACGTGCTCGTGGTCGAACGTCACGACGTCGACCTCGCGCGCGAAGGCGAGCACGGTCGCGGCGTCGTGGTAGTCACCCGTGGCCGTCGCGGCGATCGAGGCCGCCATGCCCGGCTGCTCCGCGAGCACCCGGATGTCGAGGCCGAGTTCCACGGCCGGGGGCACCATCATCCGGGCCAGCTGTCCGCCACCGATCACGCCGACGCGCAACGCCATGTCCGTGTGTTCCCTCCACGACGACCGGGACCGATCCCAGAGCGTCATCTAGACTCGCGGCGGCCGTTCTCGCATCCGCCGGCCACAACTCTACGGAACCGGGAGGGCCCGTGCGGCGTCTCTTCGCACAGCTCGCGCGCTTCGGCATCGTCGGAGCAGTCGGGTTCGTGGTCGACACCGGCCTGTTCAACCTCCTCCGCCTCACCGTCCTCGCCCCCGAGCACGTGCACGCCGGTCCCTTCTTCGCCAAGCTCATCTCGACCACGGTGGCGATCCTCGTGAACTGGGTCGGGAACCGCTACTGGACGTTCCGACACCAGCGCCGTTCCGTGGCCGTGCGTGAGGGCATCGAGTTCGTCGTCGTGTCACTCGGCGGCATGCTCATCTCCCTCGGGTGCCTCTGGATCTCGCACTACGTCCTCGGCTACCACTCCGCGCTCGCGGACAACATCTCGTCGAACGTGATCGGCCTCGTGCTCGGTACGGCCTTCCGGTTCTGGCTGTACAAGGTGTGGGTGTACCACCCGGACCGCACCCTGGACACGCAGGACCGCAGCGTCCCCGCGGTCGCAGCCGACACAACGCCCTGACCGCGAGCCGTCGTCGGCGCGTTCCACGACCCTCCCGGCCGTTGCCGGGTCGGGTGGGGCCCGCCTGCCAGGATCGGGCCATGCCAGGTTCTCGCCGTCGGGGCGGTCTCGCCCCGCTGCCCGTCGTCGTGTCACTCGGGGTCGGCGTGGCCCTCGCCCTCACGGGGTGCAGCGGCGGCGGCGACCCGACACCGACACGGACCGCGCACGGCGCGAGCGCGACGCCCCACCCGACCGGCGACGCCACCACCGCGACGGGTGCGACGGCGGGTGCTGCCCCGATCAGCAGCGGCGCGCCATCGGGACCGGCGTCAGCCGACCCGGGAGCGACCGCGGGTGCCGGCGGGTCCGGCTCCGGCGGGTCGTCGTCCTCGGGCGGGGCCGGCACCGGGACGACAGCGCCGGTCGACGTCGCCGGGATCGCCGCGCAGGGCGTCACGGCCGCCGGTGGTGGCACCGTCATCGCGTTCTCGAAGTCCGGTGCCGACGGGTGGACCGTGCTCGTCGTGGGGACCGGCGGGGCCGAGACGCAGTCGGTCGTCTCGGGGACGACGGAACGGGTGATCAGCGGCCCCTTCCCGAAGCAGGTGGACGCCGCGACGCAGGCCGCGGACGCCGCCGCGGCGACGGCGGCACGCGTCGACGTCGCCCACGCCGCCACGACGGCGACCGCCGCGGTCGACGGCGGCAGGGTGACGTCCCTCCGCCTCGGCGCCGCCGGATCGTCGCACCGGTGGACCGTGCTCGTCAGTGCCGGCGGCACCACCCACACGGTCGTCGTCGACGCGACGACCGGCAGCGTCGTCTCGACGGCCTGACGGACGGGCGGGCGCGGACCGGGCGGCCGGTGGAGCGTCGGACTCCGGTCAGCGCCCCATGCCGCGGTACGTGAACCCCGCCTGCCGCCAGGCCTGCGGATCGAGGCAGTTGCGGCCGTCGACGATCGCCTTGGCCGCCACGAGGGCACCGACCGCGGCCGGCTCGAGGTCCCGGAACTCCTGCCACTCGGTCAGCACGAGGACGACGTCGGCACCGCCGAGGGCCTCGGCGGCGCTCTCGGCGTAGGTGAGTTCGGGATGGACGCGCTGCGAGGTGTGGACGGCCTCGGGGTCGTAGGCCACGACCACGGCCCCCGCCGCCCGCAGTCGTGCCGCGATGTCGAGCGCCGGGGAGTCGCGCACGTCGTCCGAGTCGGGCTTGAACGCCAGACCGAGCACCGCGACGCGGCGGCCCTGGACGTCACCGCCGAGGAGCTCCGTCGCGACGTCCACGAGGCGGTCGCGACGCCGCAGGTTGACGGCGTCGACGTCCTCGAGGAAGTCGAGCGTGTGCGGCAGGCCGAGTTCGATCGACCGGGCACGGAAGGCACGGATGTCCTTCGGCAGGCACCCGCCCCCGAACCCGAGGCCCGCGTTGAGGAACCGCCGGCCGATGCGGGCGTCGAGCCCGATGGCGTCGGCGAGGGCGGTGACGTCGGCGCCGGTGACCTCGGCGATCTCGGCCATCGCGTTGATGAACGAGATCTTCGTCGCGAGGAACGCGTTCGCGCTCACCTTCACGAGTTCGGCCGTCGCGCGATCGACCACGAGTCGGGGCGTCCCCGCGGCGAGGGCCGCGGCGTAGACGTCGTCGAGCACCTCGACCGCGCGCTCACCCTCGACCCCGTCCGGCACGCCGTACACGATCCGGTCCGGGCTGATCGTGTCCTGCACGGCGAAGCCCTCGCGCAGGAACTCGGGGTTCCAGACGAGCGTCGCGTCGGGTTCGGCCGCGGCGAGGTCGTCCGCCAGGCGCGCCGCCGTGCCGACCGGCACGGTCGACTTGCCGACGACGAGCTGTCCGGCACCGACGTGCGGCAGCAGTGCGGCCACCGCCGCGTCGACGTACCGGAGGTCGGCCGCGCCGTCGGCACCCTGTGGGGTCCCCACGGCGAGGAAGTGCACCTCGGACCCCGCGACGTCCGCGATCTCCGTCGTGAACCGGATGCGGCCGGTCGCGAGGGCCTCGCTGAGGATCTCGGGGAGTCCCGGCTCGAAGAACGGTGCCTCACCGCGGGACAGCGCCGCGATCTTGACGGGATCGACGTCGACGCCGACGACCTCGTGTCCGAGCTTGGCCATGGAGACGGCGTGGACGGCACCGAGGTACCCACAGCCGATCACTGAGATGCGCACCCGACGAACTTACCGGAGCGCGCCGACCCGAGCGGCCGGACGCACCGGGGCCTCACCCGGCGCCCCACCCCCGGTGTCCCCGTGGGCCCGGACCCCGGATCACCGGTGCGTCACGGCCGAGCGCCTCCGGGTCCGACGTCGTCGGACCCGGGGCCGCGGAGGATCTCCTCCCACGTCGGACCGGTGGCGTGCGCGGCGGGCGGCGGTGCGGCACGGCCGGCGAGCTCCTGCACGGCGGCCGCCACGAGCGCGACACCCGGCACGTCCCAGAACAGCACCGGACGGTCCGACGCCCCCTGCACGACCACGTCCCCGGATCCGCAGAGCCGCTGGCCGATCGAGCGGTGCACGGACACGACGAGCGATGGCGTCAGCACCACCTCGGTGCGGTGCCGCATGAGGACCCCCTCGTGCGCGACGAGTCGGTGCGTGGTGACGACGAACCGCGTCGACAACCAGCGGAGGAACGGCACGAGCGCCCCGAGCACGAGCACCACGAGCGCCGCCACCGACACGACGAGGTCGACCCACGCCCACTGCGCGTGGAACACGCCGTGACCGGAGCCGTAGCCCGCGGCCGCGACGAGGAGCGCGACGACGGGCCGGACCAACTGGCGCCCGGAGGGCCGGATCCGGGCGACGACGCGCTCGCTGGGTCCGTCCTCGTCGGGCATGGCGTCATGCATACCGCAGGTGCGTCACATCGCCCACGGCGATCGCCGTGACGGCACCGGATGCACGGCCTGCTCCCGGCGTGGACGCAGTGCCGGGCCCCTCGACGACCAGACGCCCCTCGTCGTCGAGGTCCGTCGCGGTCCCCTCGAGCACGGATCCGTCCGGGAGCTCGACGCGCACCTCGCGTCCGATGGTTCCGCACGCCGCACGGACCCGGGCGCGCACGGCGGGCAGGTCCGCGGACAGACCGGACACGGCCTCCCGGAACCGCGTCCAGAAGCCGGCCAGCACGACGTCGGCGAGGTCGTCGGCGCCCCCACGCGCACCGGCGAGCGCGAGCGACGTCGCGACGGGTGTGGGCAGGTCGTCCTCGGTCAGGGTGAGGTTCACGCCCGCGCCCACGACGACGGACCCGTCCGCGGCGACCTGGGCGAGGATCCCGCACAGCTTCCGGTCGTCGACGAGCACGTCGTTCGGCCACTTCACGGCGACCGCGGTCGCCGTGACGAGCGGCGCGACCGCGTCCCGCATCGCCACGCCGGCCACGAGCGGCAGCCAGCCCCGCGCCACCGGGTCGAGGTCCGCACGGACGAGCACGCTGACCGCGAGCGTGCGACCGGGCGGCGCCGTCCACACGCGGTCGAGCCGCCCGCGCCCGGCCGTCTGGTCGAGTGTGGCCAGCGCGGCGAGGTGATCGGTCGCCGGGGCGGTGGCGAGGAGATCTGCGTTCGTCGACCCCGTCGACGCGACGACCGTGAGCGGCACCCCGGCGGCACGGGATCGTTCGAACGACATGCGAGCCAATGTACGGGTCGCGCCCCCGCCGGGAGCACGTCCACCGGTTGCATGACACCGTGCACTCCGACCCCCAGGAACCGTGGGGACCCTCCAACGGACGGCGCTCGACCGGCCGGTAGGGTGATCGGGTGAGCACCCCCGAGTCCCCCAACGGCGTGGACGCGCCGGACCTGTCGACCACCGCCGGGCGCCTCGCCGACCTCCGGGTGCGGTACCACGAGGCCGTGACCGCCGCAGGCGAGGCCGCGATCGCGAAGCAGCACGCCAAGGGCAAGATGACCGCCCGCGAGCGCATCGCGGCGCTCCTCGACGAGGGCTCGTTCGTCGAGCTCGACGAGTTCGTGCGGCACCGCACCTCCGCCTTCGGCATGGACGCCAAGCGCCCCTACGGCGACGCGGTCGTCACGGGTACGGGCACGATCCACGGCCGGCAGGTCGCCGTGTACGCGCAGGACTTCACGGTCTTCGGCGGATCACTCGGCGAGGTCGCGGGCGAGAAGATCGTCAAGGTCATGGACCTGGCGCTCAAGACGGGTGTCCCGATCATCGGGATCCTCGACTCCGGTGGCGCGCGCATCCAAGAGGGCGTCGTCGCACTCGGCAAGTACGGCGAGATCTTCCGCCGGAACACCGCCGCGTCCGGCGTCATCCCCCAGATCTCCATCGTCATGGGTCCGGCCGCGGGGGGCGCGGTGTACTCCCCCGCCCTCACGGACTTCGTGATCATGGTCGACAAGACGAGCCACATGTTCGTCACCGGACCGGACGTCATCAAGACCGTCACCGGCGAGGACGTCGGGTTCGAGGAACTCGGCGGCGCGCAGACCCACAACGCGGTGTCCGGGGTGTCGCACTACCTCGCCGAGGACGAACAGGACGCACTCGACTACGCCCGCTCGCTGGTCGGGTTCCTGCCGGACAACAACCTGTCCGACGCCCCGGCCTACGACACCGCGGTCGAGCTCGAGACCACCGACGCGGACCGGGAGCTCGACGTCGTGATCCCGGACTCGACGAACCAGCCGTACGACGTCATGACGATCATCGACCACGTCGTCGACGACGGCGACTTCCTCGAGGTCCAGCCGCTCTTCGCACCGAACATCGTCATCGGGTTCGGTCGCGTCGAGGGACGCACGGTCGGCGTGATCGCGAACCAGCCGCAGGCGATGGCGGGGACCCTGAACATCGACGCCGGCGAGAAGGCGGCCCGCTTCGTCCGGTTCTGCGACGCGTTCTCCATCCCGATCCTCACGCTCGTGGACGTCCCGGGGTACCTGCCGGGCACCGACCAGGAGTGGACGGGCGTGATCCGGCGCGGCGCGAAGCTCCTGTACGCCTACGCCGAGGCCACGGTGCCGCTCGTCACGGTCATCACGCGCAAGGCGTACGGCGGGGCCTACATCGTCATGGGCTCCAAGCAGCTCGGCGCCGACATCAACCTGGCGTGGCCGACGGCCGAGATCGCCGTGATGGGCGGCCAGGGCGCCGTCAACATCCTCTACCGGAGCGACATCAAGCGCGCCGAGGAGGCCGGCGAGGACGTCGCCGCGGTCCGGGCGCAGCTCGCCAACGAGTACACGTACAACGTGGCGAGCCCCTACCTGGCCGCCGAGCGCGGCGAGCTCGACGGGATCATCCAGCCGCACGCGACGCGGGTCGCCGTGGTCAAGGCCCTGCGCGCCCTCCGCGGCAAGCGTGCGGCCCTCCCGCCCAAGAAGCACGGGAACATCCCGCTGTGAGCGCCGACGCGAACGCGTCGGACCGGCCGGGAGGCCCGGGGAGCGCCGACGGGATCGACCTCTCGGTGGTCGCGGGGTCGCCGACACCCGAGGACATCGCGGCCGTCACGGCCGTGCTCCGCGCTGCCGCCGACGCCGCAGCGGCGCGCGGCCGCACCGTGGTGTCGGTCGACCCCCGCGCCGGGTGGGAGGCCGCCAGCCGCTCTCCGCGGACGATGCCGTCGGGTGCCGCCAGCACCTGGTCCCGCTCGCTCCGCTGATCCCGGGCACCGCCGCGGCCGCGTCCCGACATTCCGGGGTACGACATCCAGGAATGTCCCCCGAAATGACGACTGTCCCGGGACCGCGGCCGTGTCATCATCGAAGTGTTCGATGTGCCTCTTCGAGGAACATCGCCGAGCGACGACCGATTCGGGTTCGGCGTCGCTCCCGTCGAGTCAGAGCGACATTCGGGTTGTCGCTCTGACTCGTTCCCTTCGACGAGCGGGCTGGTGGACCACCGGCCCGCTTCGTCGTTCCACGAGGCGCGTGAGCGTCGCGGGACGCCGTCCCTCAGCCGGCCGGGCGCGGGTCGAGGTGCCGTGGGATCTCGAGCCACAGCACGACGGAGTCGTCCTCGTCGCCGTCCTCGTCGTCGAGACCGGCTCCGAGCGCCGCGGACTCGCTCGCGTCGCCGTCCAGGCGGAGTCCGACGACCGTGACGGCGGTGTCCGATCCCCCGGGAACGGTGCGGATCACCACGGTGTCGGCACCCGCGGCAGCCCGGAGGCCCCGCGCCAGCTCCGCGTGGACGCGCGCGCGGTCCTCGTCCTCGAGTTCGTCGAGACCACCCTCGTCGAGGAGCTGGACGGTGGCACCGGCGCGCCGGAGCGCCATGACCTCGTGCCGGACCTCGTCCGAGAGCAGGCTCCGCCCCCGGATCTCGTCGCGGATGGCACCCTCGAGGTTGACGGACTCGAGTCGCTCCTCGGCGGACAGGTCCCCGCAGGTGGCGATGATCCGCTGGAGCATCGGCAGCGCCATGCGGGTCGTCTGCTCGAGCCGGAACTGCCGCTCGTGCACGTGGGCGTCCTGTGCCGCCTGCCAGTCGACGGTCTCCTGCTCGGCCCGGACGAAGTCGCGGAGCACGCGGGTCGCACCGTTCATCGCCGCGACGAACGCCGACGCGATGGCCACCCACGACAGGCTCCCGATCACCCCGAGCGACGCCAGCCCGCCCGGTCCCGCCCACAGCACCGAGTGGAGCGCGAGGAACCCGACGCCGATCCACGCGAACGCCGTGCGCTGGCGGACGACGAGGATGACCATGAGCGTCCCGACGGCCGCGACGTACCAGGTCGCGTACCCGGTGCCGACCGAGGCCGGGGGGACCTCCGGCGCGATGACGAGCGGCATCACGACCGACGTGGCGAGCGCGAAGCAGGCCGACCACACCGGGAGCGTGCCGTCCGTCGTGACGAGGGCGGCAGCGGTGGCGGCGACGTAGAGGACCATGCACGCGATGACCGGCTGGACGTCCCGGACCTCGGACAAGGACGTCACGGCGAGCACCAGGTGGTACAGCGAGAAGATCGCGGCGAGCGCGGTGGCGACGCCGGCGGGGAGGGAGGCCCTCATCGTCCACCCCGCGACGGAGCCGCCTCGACCGGGACGGACGCGGGCGCGGCCGCGGGCGCCCAGGTGAGCACGACGCGGGTGCCACGGCCGGGCGCGCTGACGAGCCGCGCCTCCCCGCCGGCGACCCCGACGCGCTCGATGATGGACCGACGCACGCCGAGCCGCTCGGCCGGCACGGCCCCCGGATCGAACCCGGCGCCGTCGTCGCCGATCTCGATGCGCACGCCGGCGGCGCCGATCCCGATGAGCGTGACCCACCGACGGACGGCGTCGTCGCCCGCGTGTTGCACGCTGTTCACCGCGGCCTGCAGGGTCGCGGCGGCGAGGGCCTCGGCGACCGACGCCGGCAGGTCGCGGTCGTCGACGTCCTGGGAGCGGACGTCCACGGGGGCGGCGAGCGCCCCGACGGTCTCCACCACGCGGGACCGGACCGCGGAGAACGGCACCGGCGGCACCACGGCGGGGCCGCCCCGCGCGGCCGCCGCGTCGAGGTGGGCGATCGCGTTCCGCGCCATCGTCGCCGCGAGGGTCTTCGCCTCGGGGGTGTCGGCGCGCGCCGCCGAGAGCAGGGTGGTGAGCACGCTGTCGTGCACGATGGCGTCGACCTGCACCCGCTCGAGCTCGATGGCGTGTTCGCGCATGGCACGGGCGTAGCGCTGCACCGCGGTCGCCTGCGCGGCGTCGACGGCGGCGGCGGCACGGCGGATCACGACGATGAGCACGAGGGCCGCGCCCCCGAGGATCATGACGTACACGCCGTCGAGCACGGCGCGGGGCAGCGAGACGGCGCCACCCGATGGGGTCATCCGGACGACGACGTAGGCGACGGGCACGAGGACGTTGTAGACGGCTGCGATCTGCCACGTGCGGAACGCGATGGCGGCTGCGATCGTCGCGACGTTGCACAACCACCAGAGCCAGGGCACCTGCGCCTGCGGGAGGCTCCCCGGCACCGTCAACGGCCAGGTGACGAGCGCGACGAGGAACACGACCGCGACGACGATCTGCGCGGTCCGCGCGAGCCGGCGGACGACGGCCGTCGCCCCGACGAACACGATCGAGGCGCAGACGACGAGCGCCACGACGAGTCCCCACACGGGGTCGAGCGACGGGAGCTGCTGGAGCACCGGCGGGACGGTGACCGCGCCGAACCCGAGGGCCGCCGCGGCGAGCATGACCGCGATGGCCCGCTCGAGGGTGGTCGCGGTGATGGCCGGCCGGATGCTCCGGCTCGGGTCCGCCGCGACCGGCGGTGCGGCGTCAGCGACCATCGCCGTCCGCGTCGAGTCCCGGCAGGATGCCGTCCTCGACCGCACGGCGCAGCAGATCGACCTTGGTGGGGGCCGGGCGTCCGACCTCGACGTACTTCACGCGGATGCGGTCCAGGTACTCGCGCGCGGTGGAGTAGCCGATGCCGAGCTGCTGGGCGGCGAGCTTGAGCGGCAGCCCGGACGCGTACAGGTGCAGGATCTCGCGTTCGCGACGCCCGAGCTGGGCCTTGGCGAAGTCGCGGTCGGCGTCGATGGCGCTCGCCCACTCGAGGTTGTTGAGGACGTCCCCGCGCGCGACGGTCGCGACCGCGGCCATGACGGTTTTCGTCGCGGAGGACTTCGGGATGACCCCGGCGGCACCGGCGGCGAGGGCCTCTCGGACGCTCGCGACGCGGTCGGCGATGCTGTGCACGAGGACGGCGGCCCCCGTGCCCTGGACGTGCTTGACGTTCTCGGTCACGGTCGAGCCGTCGCCGAGGGACAGGTCGAGCACGACGACGTCGACCTCGCGCCCGGCGAGGGCCTCGACGTACTCCGGGACGCTCGCGGCGGTGAGCACGACCTCGTAGCCCTCGGCCTGGCACGCAGCCTGGATGCCGAGCCGGACGGACTCGTGGTCGTCGACGATCGCGACCCGGACCGGCCTGGTCGTCGTGCTCGTGTGGTCCACGCTGGTGGACGTCGTTCCTGATGCCACGGTCGCCTCGCTTCCGGCGTGCGGCCCCTGTTCCGCTCGCCGTCACCATCGTACTCAGGCCGCCACCAGCATCGGGCTCGGTTCCGGTCCGCGGTTCGGGGGACGGCGAGGACGGGGTCAGACCTCGGGGACGAGCCGCGCCACGGCCTCGACGTGGTGCGTGTGCGGGAACAGGTCGTGCCCGCGGACGTCGTCCAGCCGGTACCCGAGCTCGGCGAACGTGCCGACGTCGCGCGCCAGCGCGACGGGGTCGCACGCGACGTACACGACCTGGGCGGGCGCGAGCGCGGCGACGGACTCGACCACGTCCCTCCCGGCCCCGGCCCGCGGCGGGTCGAGCACGACGGTGCCGGCGGCGAACCGGTCCCGCTCGGTCCGCCCGACGGTGTCCAGCGTGCGCCGCAGCCACCGGTCGACGCGCCCCGTCTCGGCACGCGCTCCGACCCATTCGGCGAGGTTCTCCTGGGCGTGCTCGGTCGCGGCCGCGGCGCTCTCGACGCTCGTGACGCGGTATCCACCTCCGACGAGGTCACCGAGCGCCGCCGCGAGCAGCCCGACGCCGCCGTACAGGTCGAGGTGGTGGCCCTGGGGGTCGAGCCGGTCCGGATCCACGGCGCGCCGGACGGCGTCGGTCAGGACCCGGGGTGCGGCACGGTGCACCTGCCAGAACCCCGTGTCGTCGACGGCGAACACCCGCTCGCCGACCCGTTCGTGCACGACGGTGGGTGCCTGCGCGTCGATGACGAGCCGACCCTCGCCCGACCCCTCCGACGGGGCCAGGACGTCGACCACGGCCGCGCCCGGCATGGTCCTCGCGCCGAGCGGTGCGGCCGCCGCGACGGCGGCCGCCGCGAGCGGCAGGTCGTGCACCGCGACGACGTGGTGCGAGCGCGCGGCGAAGGGGCCGGGCGTGCCGTCCTCGTCGACGTGCAGCCGGACGCGGGTCCGCCAGCCGAGACCGTCCGCGGCGTCGTCCCCGGGCGCGGCGACGACCTCGACGTCGGGCAGGTCGAGGTGCGCGAACCGCGCGAACGCCTCGACGAGGACCTGCTGCTTCAGTGCCCGCTGGTGCTCGAGTGCGATGTGTCCGAACTCGGCACCACCGGCCCGCTCGGCGGGATCGCGCTCGATCGCGGCGGCCTCCCAGACGTGCGGACGACGGTGCGGTGACGGCGCGAGCACCTCGACGGTGTCCGCGCGCCAGAACGACTTCTTCCGGTCCTCACCCACCCGGGCGACGACCCGCTCGCCCGGGATCGCGTCGGTCACGAACACGACGCGTCCCTCGTGCCGCGCCACCGTGATCCCGCCGTGCGCGATCCCGGTGACGTCGAGTTCGAGCAGCGTTCCGACCTGGTCACCCATGGAACGATGGTCGCATGCGCACCCGCCTGTACCTCGCGAGCACCTCCCCGGCACGGCGGGCCCTCCTGGCCCAGTCGGGGATCGAGCCCGTCCTCGTGGCGCCCGGCGTCGACGAGGAGTCCACCGCCGCCGCCGAGGCACAGCGCCTCGGTTGGGCGCTCACGGGCCCCGAGCTCGTGTCGCTGCTCGCCGTCGCGAAGGCCCGCGCCGTCGCGGACCGGTCGATCGCCGGCTCCCCCGTGGACGGTGTCGTCCTCGGAGGCGACTCCGCGTTCGAGGTCGACGGCCACCTGTACGGCAAACCCCACGACCCGGTCGTCGCGCGCGAGCGGTGGCGCGGGATGCTCGCGGCCGGCGGCGGCACCCTGTGGTCCGGCCACTGCGTCGTCGACCGCCGACGGGACCGGCCGGGAGGCTCCGGTACGGCCGCGTCGACGACCGCCGACGACCACGCGACCGGTGCGCATGCGGGACCGGCGGGCCGGGCCGGTGCCGTTCCTCCCGGCATGCGGATCGAGGGTGACACCGTCGTGGCGGTGGACGGTGCGCGGCTCACCTTCGCCGACGACGTCGACCCCGACGAGGTGGCGGCGTACGTGGCGACCGGCGAGCCGCTCGAGGTCGCGGGCGCGTTTACGATCGACGGCGCCGCCGCCGCGTACATCACCCGGATCGACGGTGCCCCGAGCGCGGTCGTCGGACTGTCGCTGCCCATGCTGCGGTCGATGCTCCGCCACGGCTTCGGCATCGCCTGGCACGATCTGTGGGCCACCGCCTGACCCGGAGGGCGTTGTAGCAACCGCACGGCCGGACCACGCCTTCTTTGTGCATGCCGGTCAATGGGGGCACCCGGGGCGCGAATACGCTGAGTTCTCATGCCCCGTATCAGCAAGGTCCTCATCGCGAACCGTGGCGAGATCGCGGTCCGGATCATCCGAGCGGCACGTGACGCGGGCAAGGCCTCGGTCGCCGTCTACGCCGACCAGGACCGTGACGCCCTGCACGCCCGCCTCGCCGACGAGGCCTACGCGCTGAACGGGACGACGAGCGCCGACACCTACCTCGTCATCGACAAGATCGTCTCCGTCGCCCGACGCTCCGGTGCCGACGCCGTGCACCCCGGGTACGGGTTCCTCGCCGAGAACGCGGACTTCGCCCGCGCGGTGATCGACGCCGGACTCGTGTGGATCGGCCCGTCGCCCGAGGCCATCGAGCGGCTCGGCGACAAGGTGTCCGCCCGGCACGTGGCGGAGGCGGTCGGCGCGCCGCTCGCACCCGGCACCATCGAGCCGGTCCAGGACGTCTCCGAGGTCGTGGCCTTCGCGGACGAGGTCGGCCTGCCCGTCGCCATCAAGGCGGCGTTCGGCGGCGGCGGTCGTGGCCTCAAGGTCGCCCGGACCCGCGAGGAGATCCCCGAGCTGTTCGACTCCGCCACCCGCGAGGCCGTGGCGGCGTTCGGACGCGGCGAGTGCTTCGTCGAGAAGTACCTCGACGAACCGCGCCACGTCGAGACCCAGTGCCTGGCCGACGCCGAGGGCAACGTCGTCGTCGTGTCGACGCGTGACTGCTCGCTGCAGCGCCGCCACCAGAAGCTCGTCGAGGAGGCCCCGGCACCGTACCTGACGCCGGAGCAGACCGAGCAGCTGTACACCTCTTCGAAGGCCATCCTGCGCGAGGTCGGCTACCTCGGCGCGGGCACCTGCGAGTTCCTGGTCGGTCGGGACGGCACCGTCTCGTTCCTCGAGGTGAACACGCGCCTGCAGGTCGAGCACACGGTGTCCGAGGAGGTCACCGGCATCGACCTGGTCCGCGAGCAGTTCCGCATCGCCGAGGGCGGCACGCTCGACTACCCGGACCCGGAGGCCCGTGGGCACTCGTTCGAGTTCCGCATCAACGGCGAGGACCCCGGCCGCAACTTCTTCCCCGCGCCCGGCCCGGTCCACGTGTTCCACTCCCCGTCCGGTCCCGGCGTCCGCGTCGACTCCGGCGTCGTCTCCGGCGACGTCGTCACCGGTGCCTTCGACTCGCTGCTCGCCAAGCTCGTCGTCACCGGAGCGTCGCGCGCCGAGGCGTTGGAGCGTTCGCGTCGTGCGCTGGCCGAGTTCGAGGTCACGGGCCTCCCGACCGTCCTGCCGTTCCACCGCGCCGTCGTGGAGGACCCGGCGTTCGCCACCGCCGACGACGCACCGTTCAGCGTGTACACCCGCTGGATCGAGACCGACTTCGTCAACGAGATCCCCGCGTGGTCGGGCGAGCCCGAGGCGCTCCCCGAGCCGCCGGCGCGCGAACGGGTCGTCGTCGAGGTCGCGGGCAAGCGGATCGAGGTCACGATGCCGAGCGTCGTCGGCGTCGCGGCGTCCCCCCGGCACCGGACCGCTCCCCCGAAGCGCCGCACCTCCACGGTCCGGGGCGGCGGCGCCGGTGGTCCGTCCGGCGCGAGCGTCACCTCGCCGATGCAGGCGACCGTCGTCAAGCTCGCCGTCGAGGAGGGCCAGGAGGTCGTCAAGGGCGATCTGCTCGTCGTGCTCGAGGCCATGAAGATGGAGCAGCCCGTGCAGGCGCACCGCGACGGCGTCGTGCGCGCCGTGAACGCGCCCGTCGGGCAGACCGTGTCCTCGGGACACGTGCTGCTCGAGCTCGCGTAGCGCGGCCCTGGTCCTCCACACGCCGGGAGGCGCGGCGCGGCTCCACACGCAGGGGCCGTCGACGAGCGCGCGGGCGAGGCGCATCTAGAGTTGTCGGCATGGCCACCACGACCAGCGAGAACCCCCTGAACGACCCCGCGGTCGACCCGTTCGAGGTCGCCCGTGACGCCGCCGCCGTGATCGCGGACCGCTCGGGCATCGAGCACCACGACATCGCCCTGACCCTCGGGAGCGGTTGGGCGAAGGCCGCGGACCTCCTCGGCGAGACCGTGTCCGAGGTCCCCGCCACCGAGGTCCCCGGGTTCAGCGCCTCCGCGGTCGTCGGACACACCGGAACGCTGCGATCCGTGCGGATGCCTGACGGGCGGCACGCGCTCGTCATCGGCGCTCGGACGCACTACTACGAAGGCCACGGCGTCCGCCGGGTCGTGCACAGCGTCCGCACCGCTGCCGCGACCGGCGCGTCGATCATGGTGCTCACGAACGGCGCGGGCGGCATCAAGGAGCACTGGACGCCCGGCACGCCCGTCCTCATCAGTGACCACATCAACCTCACCGCGGACAGCCCGCTCGAGGGCGCGACCTTCGTCGACCTGACCGACCTGTACTCCGCACGGCTCCGCGCCGTGGCGAAGGAGATCGACCCGACGCTCGACGAGGGCGTGTACACGCAGTTCCGCGGGCCGCAGTACGAGACCTGGGCCGAGGTGCGGATGGCCCGGACGATCGGCGGTGACATCGTCGGCATGTCCACCGCGCTCGAGGCCATCGCCGCGCGGCAGGCCGGCATGGAGGTCCTCGGCTTCTCGCTCATCACGAACCTGGCTGCCGGGATCCAGAAGGAACCCCTCTCGCACGCCGAGGTCCTGCAAGCCGGCAAGGACGCCGAGCCCGTGATCGCCGACCTGCTCGCCCGGGTCGTGGCGGCACTGTGAGCGGCACGGTGTCCGGCGCGCACGACCCGGACGACGAGTCGACACGCGCAGCCCTGCTCGATGCCGCGACGCGCTGGCTCGACCAGGACCCCGACGACGAGACCCGCGCCGAACTCGACGCGCTGCTCCGTGCTGCGCGCGACGACGACGACTGGGCGCCGCTCGCGGACCGTTTCGGGTCACGCCTCGCGTTCGGCACGGCCGGCCTCCGGGGCGAGCTCGGCGCCGGACCGACCCGGATGAACCGCGTGCTCGTCACCCAGGCCGCGGCGGGACTCGGACGCTTCCTCATCGACTCCGGGCGCGTCCGCAGTGTCGTCATCGGCTACGACGGCCGCGTCAACTCGGACGTGTTCGCCCGCGACTCCGCCGAGGTCCTGGCGGGGCTCGGCATCGAGGTCACGCTGCTGTCCGAGGCCCTGCCGACGCCCGTGCTCGCGTTCGCCGTGCGGCACCTCGACGTCGGCGCCGGGGTGATGGTGACCGCGAGCCACAACCCGCCGCGGGACAACGGCTACAAGGTGTACCTCGGCCAGGGCGACCACGGCTCCCAGATCGTCCCCCCCGTCGACGCCGAGATCGCCCAGGCCATCGACGCCGTCGCCGCGGGCGACATCCGTGACCTCGCCCGCAGCGATGCCTACGCGATCCAGGGCACCGAGGTCGTCGACGCGTACGTCGCCGCCACCGCCGGTCTCGTCGACGCACCCGCCCTGCCGCCGCAGGAGCAGCCGCGCGTCGTCTACACGGCCATGCACGGCGTCGGCTGGGCCACCGCCCGCCAGGTGTTCGCGGCTGCCGGGTTCGCCGAGCCCGACGTCGTCCCCGAGCAGATCGAGCCCGACGGGGCGTTCCCCACCGTGGCCTTCCCGAACCCGGAGGAGCCGGGGGCCATGGACCTGGCGCTCGCGCGCGGTGTCGAGCTCGACGCCGATCTCGTCGTCGCCAACGACCCGGACGCCGACCGCCTGGCGCTCGCGATCCCCGTTCCCGCCGACGACGGCTCCCGGTCCTTCCGGCGGCTCTCGGGCAACGAGGTCGGATGGCTGCTCGGCTGGCGTGCGGCGGAGCAGGCTGCTCAGGGTCGAGCTGGGCGGGCGACGGGTGACGCCGCGGACGAGGGCACCAGGCCGGCCCTCGCCGCCAGCATCGTGAGTTCCCCCGCACTCCGGCACGTGGCGGAGCGGTACGGCCTGGACTACCGCGACACCCTGACCGGCTTCAAGTGGGTCTCCAGGGTCCCGGGCCTCGTCTTCGGGTACGAGGAAGCCCTCGGGTACCTCGTCGACCCGCAGGTCATCCGCGACAAGGACGGCATCTCGGCGGCGGTCGTGCTCCTGGGTCTGGCCACCGAACTCGCCGCTCGTGGCCGCACCATCGCCGACCGGTTGCAGGAGTTCGCCGACACGTTCGGTGCCGCTGGCTCCGGGCAGGTCTCCGTCCGTGTCGACGACCTCGACCGCATCGGACAGGTGATGTCCGCGCTCCGGGAGACGCCGCCGGCCGATCTCGACGGCATACGTGTCCTCGAGGTCACGGACTTCCGCGACGGCGTGGACGGTTTCCCGCCGTCCGACATCCTGCGCTGGGACCTCGACGGCGGCGCACGGGTGATCGTGCGGCCGAGCGGTACGGAGCCGAAGGTGAAGGTCTACATCGACACGGTGTCCTCCGAGGGCCCGGACGCCGCGGCGGTCCTCGTGCAGCGGATCGCGGACGCGGTGCGCCCCCTCGTCTGCTAGTCCCCCGGATTCTCCACAACCGACGGTCCGAGGGACGGTGCTGCACCGTGCTTCCTGCACCATGGCCGCATGCACGAGCTGTCCGTCATCGCGACCCCGTCCGACCCCGAGCTCGGCCGACAACTGCGACGAGCGACGGAGCGAGGTGCGCTGACACGCCTCGCTCCCGGTCGCTTCGTCCGGACCGACCACTGGGATGCCGCGAGCGCCGACGTGCGACACCGTGCTCGGATCCGCGCCGTCTTGCCGACCACGGCGCCGGGGACGGTGGTGTCTCACTCGTCAGCGGTCGCCGTGCACGGTCTCCCCTGGCTCGGTGCGTTCCCGTCGATCGTCACGGTCACCGATCCGAAGCGCGTCAACGGTCAACGGCGGAGCACGATCCGGAAGCTCGGCGGAGCGACGCGGTTCATCACGGTGACCCGCTGGCGTCGGTCCCTCGTCACGACCCCGGCTGCCACGGGCGTCGACATCGCACTCGCCGAGGATCGACGGCACGCCATCGTCGTCCTCGATGCGCTGCTGCGGTCGGGAGTCCGGCGGCCAGAACTCACGCGAGAACTCCGCATGCGTCCGGCGTCACGCGCCCGTCGCCGTGCTGCAGACCTGATCGCCCTCGCGAGCGGGGACAGCGGGTCCCCGGGCGAGAGCGTCACGCGCCTGCTCATGCACGATCTCGGTGCGCCGATGCCGGTCCTGCAAGCACCCTTCCACGACGCCGACGGTCTCATCGGACGTGTCGACTTCTGGTTCCCGACCAGTGGCGTCATCGTCGAGTTCGACGGCGCGGTGAAGTACCGGTCGCGAGCGATGCGGCACGGTCGCTCCATCGAGCGTGTCGTGATGGACGAGAAGCGGCGCGAGGACCGGCTCCGGAGCGTTCCGGGCGTCCGGACGGTGCTCCGTCTCGTGTGGGCCGACATCCAACCCGGCGGCACAGCACCGGAGCAACTCGCTCGGGTCGGTCTCCTCGCGCACGTGGCATGAGCTGGCTGAAGTCGAACCGGGCCGCAGCGGGTTGAGCCGCGCGATGGCCCGGCTCGTTGTCCACTCGGCGGTTCACAGTGGCGCAACGAGCGGGAGCGACCCGGCCGCGGTCAGCCGAGCGCTCGCTCGACCGCGGTCGAGATCTCCTGCTGGTCGAAGTGGTTCCGGATGACGATGACCTCGGCGTAGGTCCGTCCGATGGCCTCCACGAACTCCTCGCTCGTCAGGATGACCTGGGCGTCAGCCGCGACGTCCCGCACCGAGGCGACGTCGGCCGCGACGACGTCGGCGTCGAGCCCGAGGTCGGCGAGCGCCCGCTCCGCGTTGACCTTGAGGATCCCACTCGAACCGATACCCGCACCGCAGATCGTCACGATCTTCATGCCGTCACCCCCATGATCTGCCGGACCTCGTCCGGGCTCTGCGCCGCCGCCAACCGATCGGTCACGGAGGCGTCGTTGAACAGGTTGGCCAGGGCGCCGATGGAGTCGAGATGCCCTCCGACGGACGCCACGGCGAGCCCGAGCACGACCCGAACGGGGTCGTTGTGCGGATGCCCGAAGACCACCGGTGCGGCCAGGGTCACCACGGCGAGACCGTCGCGGTGCACCTCGGGACCCGGTCGGGCGTGCGCCAACGCCAGCCCGGGCGAGATCACGATGTACGGGCCGTGCTCCTCGACCATGGCGACCATCGACCGGCCGTAGGAGGGGTCCGTCGCTCCCGATGCCGCGAGCGCTCCGCCCGCGAGACCGATGGCCGCGCGCCAGTCCGCCGCCGTCTCGTGGATCACGACGGCGCTGTCAGGGAGCGGCGGGAGCGTGGCGGTCATGCCTCGGCGTGACCCGTGGTGATCGTCGCGATGATCTCCTCGCGGTCCTCGAGGGGCAGGAACGCTCCGAGCGCGGCGTTGATCTGGAACGCCGCGAGGTCGTCGAGGTCGTACCCGAACGTCGCGGCGAGGAGCGCGAGCTCCTTCGACAACGACGTGTCGCTCATGAGCCGGTTGTCGGTGTTGACCGTGACCCGAAACCCGAGCTGGTAGAGCGTGTCGAACGGGTGGTCCGCCAGGTCGTCGCCCCAGGCCGCGATCGCCCCGGTCTGCAGGTTCGACGACGGCGACACCTCGAGCGGGATCTCACGGTCCCGCACCCACGACGCGATCTCGCCCAGGGCCGCGAGGGCCGAGCCGTCGGTGTCGGCGTCGGTGATCTCGACGTCCTCGAACACGCGGACGCCGTGCCCGAGCCGCAGCGCACGACCGTCGAGCAGCGCCGATCGGATGGAGTCGAGCCCCGCCGCCTCGCCGGCGTGCACGGTGACGGGCATGAACTGCGCCGCCAGGTAGTCGAACGCCGCACGGTGCCGCGATGCGGGGAAGCCGTCCTCGGCGCCCGCGATGTCGAAGCCGACGACCCCGTGGTCACGGTGCCGCACAGCGAGTTCCGCGATCTCGAGCCCGCGGTCGGCGTGGCGCATCGCGGTCACGAGCTGGCCGACGCGGATCCGCCCGCCAGCGGCGTCCACGGCTTCCTCGATGCCCTGCTGCACCGCCTCGACGGTCTGGTCGAGCGTCAGACCGCCCTGGAGGTGCTGCTCGGGCGCCCAGCGCACCTCGCCGTACACGACACCGTCGGCCACGAGGTCCTCGACGAAGTCCCGCGCGACACGCGTCAGTCCCTCGCGGCTCTGCATGACGGCGGTCGTGACGTCGAACGTCTTGAGGTACTCGACGAGCGACCCGGAGTTCGACTGGTCCGCGAACCAGCGCCCGAGGTCGTCCGGGTCGGTCGTCGGCAGGGACACCCCGGCCGCGTCGGCGAGCTCGACGATGGTCGTCGGGCGGAGGCCGCCGTCGAGGTGATCGTGCAGGGACACCTTGGGCAGGTCGTTGATCACCGCCCCGCCGTCCGGGAGCCGGTAGTTCTGGTCGGGGGCGCTCATGCCCCCAAGGCTACCGGCCGATGCGCTCCCGCACGATCGAACCGCGCTCCGGCGCGGTGTCCCCGATCCCCCAGGCGCCCTCGAGCGCATCGAGGGCCCGGTCGAAGCGCGCGGGCTCGTCGGTGTGCAGCGTGAACAGGGGCTGCCCTGTGGTCACGGCGTCGCCCGGCTTTGCGTGCAGCTCGATCCCGGCGCCCGCCTGCACCGGGTCCTGCGCGCGCGCACGACCGGCACCGAGCCTCCAGGCCGCGATGCCGAACGGCAGCGCTCGCTGCTCGGTGAGCACGCCCGAGCGCGGCGCGGTGACGACGTGGGTCTCGCGAGCCGTCGGGAGTGGCGCGGACGGTTCGCCGCCCTGCGCGGCGATCATCCGACGCCAGGTGTCCATCGCTCGTCCGTCCGCGAGCGCGGCGGCCGGGTCGGCGTCGGGCAGGCCGGCGAGCTGCAGCATCTCGGTCGCGAGCGCGAGCGTCAGCTCGACGAGATCGGCCGGACCGCCGCCGGCGAGGACCTCGACGGACTCACGGACCTCGAGCGCGTTGCCGATGGTCCGGCCGAGGGGGACGTCCATGTCCGTGAGCAGTGCCGTGGTGGCGACGCCGGCGTCCTGCCCGAGTTCGACCATCGTGCGGGCGAGGGCCCGGGACTGCTCGATGTCCTGCAGGAACGCGCCGGACCCGAACTTGACGTCGAGGACGAGCGCGCCCGTCCCCTCGGCGATCTTCTTGCTCATGATGCTCGACGCGATGAGCGGGATGCACTCGACCGTGCCGGTGACGTCGCGGAGCGCGTACAGCTTCTTGTCCGCCGGCGCGAGACCGGACCCGGCCGCGCACACGACCGCGCCGACGTCGGCGAGCACCTCACGCATCCGGGCGTTCGACAGCGAGGCCTGCCAGCCGGGGATCGACTCGAGCTTGTCGAGGGTGCCACCGGTGTGCCCGAGTCCACGGCCGGACAGCTGCGGCACGGCGACGCCGAACGACGCGACGAGCGGGGCGAGCGGCAGAGTGGTCTTGTCGCCGACGCCACCGGTCGAGTGCTTGTCCACCGTGACCTTGCCGAGTCCGTCGAACGACATGCGTTCGCCGGACGCGATCATCGCCAGGGTGAGGTCGCGCACCTCGCGCCGGTCCATGCCGTTGAGGAAGATCGCCATCGCGAGCGCCGCCATCTGCTCGTCGGCGACGTACCCGCGGGTGTAGGCGTCGACGAGCCAGTCGATCTCGGCGGTCGACAGCGTGCCGCGGCCCCGCTTCGTGCGGATGAGGTCGACGGTGTCGAACGGCTCCACGGCGGTCACTGGTGCTCCGCCCGGTAGGTCGCGAGGGTCCGCGGCCCGAACGCGTCCGGCAGGACCTCGTCCATCGTGCGGACGCCCGACACGGTCTCGAGCAGCATGCCGTCCGCGGAGTGCTCGAAGAGCAGCTGCCGGCAGCGCCCGCAGGGCATGAGCACGGAGCCGCTGCCGTCGACGCAGGTGAACGCGACGAGCCGGCCACCGCCCGTCATGTGGAGCTGGGACACGAGCGAGCACTCGGCGCAGAGCGTCACACCGTACGAGGCGTTCTCGACGTTGCAGCCGGCGACGACGCGGCCGTCCTCGGTGATCGCGGCGGCCCCGACGGGGAACGACGAGTAGGGCACGTACGCGTGGCCCATCGCCTCGGTCGCGGCCGCCCGCAGGGCGTCCCAGTCCACGTCGGCCGGGAGGGACGGGGCCGCCTCCGCCGCGTGAGCGGACTGGGTGGCGGGGTCGGTTGCGGACATGGGGTGTGCCTCCCGGTGGAGCAGGTCGCGGCCGATCGCTCCCCCTGGGGGGCGGCCGCGGTGGATCAGGACTTGATGTACGGCTTGCCGGACGCGGCTGGACCGCGGGACTGCCCGACGAGTCCGGCGACGGCGAAGATCGTCACGACGTACGGCAGCATGAGCAGGAACTGCGTCGGCACCGGCGAGTGGATCGCCGCGAGCAGGTTCTGCAGATTCGATGCGAACCCGAAGAGCAGCGCGGCGAGCGTCGCCTTGATCGGGTCCCATCGACCGAAGATGACGGCAGCGAGGGCGATGTACCCGGCACCGGCCGTCATGTCCTTCGCGAACGGGCCCGCGTTCCCGAGGGTGAAGTACGCACCGCCGAGACCGGCGATCGCGCCCGCGAGCGAGATGTTCCAGAACCGGGTGCTGGTGACGTTGATGCCCACGGTGTCGGCCGCCTGCGGGTGCTCGCCGACGGCCCGGAGCCGGAGGCCCCAGCGGGTGGTGAACAGGCCGATCGTGACCGCGGCGACCGCGATGTACATGAGGTACACGATCACCGACTGGTGGAAGAACACCGGGCCGATGATCGGGATCGCGGAGAGTCCGGGGATCTCGATCGCCGGGAACCGCACGCCGACGTTGAGCGCCGTGTCGGTCGCGAGGACCTTGGAGTAGAGGAACCCGGTGAGGCCCGAGACGAACGCGTTGATGACGACGCCGACGATCACCTGGTCGACGAGGTACTTGATGCTGAACGCCGCGAGGATGAACGACACGAGCACCCCGGCGATCACCGCGGCGACGAGTCCGACCCACGCCGAACCGGTGATGCTCGCGACGACGGCGGACGCGAACGCACCGGCGAGGAACTGCCCCTCGATCGCGATGTTCACGACACCGACGCGCTCGGAGATGACACCGCCGAGCGAGCCGAAGATGAGCGGGGCGGACAGGCCGAGCGCGCCGACGAGCAGACCCGGGACGGGGATCGTCGAACCGGGCGAGGCCCACGTGAGGAACGCGATGACGAAGGCGATCGCGAACAGCACGGTCACCCAGGTCTGCACCTTCCGCGACCGTGCGGCCCGCCACGTGGCGTAGGCGGTCCCGATGGCGAGGAGGACGATGACGACGATGCCGGTCCCGGTCGCGGGGAGCGGCACGGCGGGCAGCTGCACGAGGTCGTGCGCCGACGCGAGCTCGAACGTGGACGTGCCGGGCTTGTGGAACACGCCGAACAGCACGAGTGCGAACAGCGTGAACACGCCGTACCCGATCGGTGCCTTCCAGCTCCGGACGGCCGTCACCGGACGGTCCGCGGCGGACGCGGCCGGCGCGGTGGCGTTGGGGGCGAGGACGCTCACGCGGCGACCGCCTTCCGCTTGGTGCGGCGAGCACCCGGCTGCGGGAGACGGAAGATCGCGCGGACGAGCGGCGGGGCCGCGATGAACAGGACGATGAGCGCCTGGATGACGCTGACGATGTCGATGGGGATGTTCTGGCTGGCCTGCACGTAGCTGCCGCCGGCCTTGAGCGCACCGAACAGCAGACCGGCCCAGAAGACGCCCCACGGCTTCGACCGACCGAGCAGCGCGACCGTGATGGCGTCGAACCCGATGCCCGCGTCGATGCCCTGGTCGTACCCGCTGGTGACCGCGGCCTGCACCTGGTAGGCCCCGGCGATGCCGACGAGGGCCCCGGAGATCACCATGGCCCAGATCGTGATGCTGCCGACGTCCATGCCGGCGACGCGCGCCGCACGGGGGTTCTCGCCCACGGTGCGGAAGCGGAACCCCAGCGTCGACCGGCTCATGAGCCACCACGTGAACACGACGGCCGCGATGGCGATGAGGATCCCGATGTCGACACCGGTCCCCTGGCCACCGATGAGCGTCGGGAGGACCGCGGACGGCAGCGTCGGCGACGACTGCGGGTTCGCGCTCCCGGGCGCCTGGAGCAGCCCCTTCGTGCCGAGGCCGTACTCGAGCAGGTACAGCGCCACGTAGTTGAGCATGATCGTGACGATCACTTCGTGCGCGCCCGTGCGGGACTTCAGCACGCCCACGATCCCGCCCCAGATCGCACCGCCGACCATGCCCGCGACGACCGTCAGCGGGATGTGCACGATCGCCGGCATGTGGAACGAGTACCCGAACCAGGCGGCGGAGGCGGCGCCGACGAGGATCTGCCCCTGGCCGCCGATGTTGAACAGTCCGGAGCGGAACGACACCGCGACCCCGAGGCCCGCGACGATGAGCGGCGTGGCGAAGTCGATCGTCGTCCAGAGCGACGCGATGCCCGACGAGAAGGTCGACTGGCCCGGGTCGTACACCGCGCCGTCGAACATGCTGAGGAACGCGCCGCCCACGCTGTGCCCGATCGCCACGAAGGTGTCGGAGGGACGGGCGAAGAAGTAGCCCATCGCCGTCGTGACCGTCTTGTCCGTGATCGCGATGAGGATGCCGCTGGCGACGAGCGCCAGGACCACGGCCAACACCGTGACGAGGACCGAGCCGCCCAGGATCCCGCGCAGCGCCGCCGACCAGCGGTCCACGCCGCCGCCGTCGTCGGCGGTCTCGGTGGTCAGCGACGTGCCCGCCTCGAGGTCCTGCAGTCGGTCGTCGGTCTGGAGGTCCGGTTCGGCCGCCGTCGTCGGCGTCCGGGTGTCGTCGGTCATGCGGCGAGTTCCGTCCCGGCGGGGAGTTCCCCCGCCATCATGAGGCCGAGCACGTCACGCGGGGTGTCCGCCGGGACGATGCCGATGATGGTGCCGCGGTACATCACGGCGATGCGGTCGGCGAGCGCGACGACCTCGTCGAGCTCGGTCGAGACGACGATGACGGGGACGCCCTGGTCGCGCGCGGCGACGATGCGCTTGTGCACGAACTCGATCGACCCGACGTCGATGCCGCGGGTGGGCTGCGCGGCGACGAACAACCGGAGGTCGCGGCTCAGCTCGCGTGCGATGACGACCTTCTGCTGGTTCCCGCCCGACAGGCGTCCGACGGCGGTGGTCCGGCTCGGCGTCCGGACGTCGAACTCGGCGATCTTGTCGTCGGCGAAACGGTCGCGCTCGGCGGACCGGATCGTGCCCGCGCTGGCGAACTGGGACGAGGACGTGCGGTCGAGGATGAGGTTGTCGGCGATCGAGAACTCGGCGACGAGGCCGTCCTCTTGTCGGTCCTCGGGGACGAAGCCCACCCCGGCGTCGAGCACCTTCTTGACGCTCGCGTCGGTGATGTCCCGGCCGTCCAGGGTGATGGTGCCCGCGTGCACGGTCTCGAGCCCGAGGATGGCCTCGGTCAGCTCGGTCTGGCCGTTGCCCTGGACGCCCGCGATCGCCAGGATCTCGCCACGTCGGACCGAGAACGACAGGTCGTCGACGAGGACGTGGCCCGCTGCGTCGGTCACCGTGAGGTCGCGGACCACGAGGGCGTCCGCCCCGGGTGTGGCCGGGGCCTTGTCGACGACGAGCTCGACGCTGCGGCCCACCATGAGCGCGGCGAGCTCGGCGTTCGACGCGGTGGGCGAGGCCTCGCCGACGACGCGTCCGAGCCGCACGACCGTGATGCGGTCGGCGACCTCGCGGACCTCGCGGAGCTTGTGGGTGATGAACACGATCGCCGTGCCGGCCTCGCGCAGCTGCCGCATGATCGACATGAGCTCGTCGGTCTCCTGCGGGGTGAGGACCGCGGTCGGCTCGTCGAACACGAGCACCGAGGCGTCCCGCGACAGGGCCTTGATGATCTCGACCCGCTGCTGGACGCCGACCGGCAGGTCCTCGACCTTGGCGTCGGGGTCGACGTCGAACCCGAAGCGCTCGGAGATCTCGCGGACGCGCTTGCGGGCGCCCGCGAGGTCGAGACGGCCACCGAAGGTCGTGGGCTCGTGTCCGAGCATGACGTTCTCGGCGACGGTGAACACCGGCACGAGCATGAAGTGCTGGTGGACCATCCCGATGCCGGCGCGCATCGCGTCGCCCGGGCCGTCGAAGTGCTGCACCGTGTCGTCGAGGAGGATCTCGCCCTCGTCCGCCTGGTACAGGCCGTAGAGGACGTTCATGAGCGTGGACTTGCCCGCGCCGTTCTCACCGAGCAAGCAGTGGATCTCGCCCGGCTCGACGGTGAGCGAGATGTGGTCGTTCGCGACGAGGGCGCCGAAGCGCTTGGTGATGCCGCGGAGCTCGAGCTTCATGGGCCGGATTCTATTTCTCTCGGGAGTCGCGCTGGGGTGGGCGCGGGTCCGCTGGTGGAGGGCGGCGCCGCCGCGGTGGTCCGATGGCGGGCGCACGAACGCGGGCGGACGGCCGGAGCCGCCCGCCCGCGACGGGGTGTTACTTGACGTTCGACTGGGTCGCGACCTTGATCTTGCCGCTGATGATCCCGGCCTTGATCGTCTTCAGCTCGCCGGCGAGCGAGGAGTCGACCTTGGACGAGTAGTCGTGGAACGGGGCGAGCCCGACGCCGTCGTTCTTCAGCGTGCCGACGTACGGGGCGTTCGAGTACTTGCCCTTGCCCGCGGTCTCGACGACCGAGGTCGTGGCCTGTCGGATGCCCTTGAGGACGCTCGTCAGGGCGATGCTCTTGTAGCGCGGGTCCGCGGTGTAGAGGTCGCTGTCGGCGCCGATGAGGACGCTGCCGTTCTTGGCGTCGTTGATCGCCTCGGCCGCGGACTGGTAGATCGGGCCACCGACGGGGAAGATCACGTCGGCGTTCTGGTCGAGGAGCGACTGCGCCACCGACTTGGCCTGCGTGCCGGCCGAGAAGCCACCCGTGAACGAACCCTGCTGCGTCTTCTCGTTCCAGCCGACGACCTTGACGTCCTTGCCGTGCTGCTGGTTGTAGTACTGGACGCCGTCGTAGAAGCCGTCCATGTAGATGGTCACGGTCGGGAGCTTCTGGCCGCCGAAGGTGCCGACCACGCCGGTCTTCGAGTAGCTGGCCGCCGCGTACCCGCCGAGGAACGCCGCCTGCGAGGTGTCGAACGTGATCGGCTTGATGTTCTTCGACTGCAGGGTGTCGTCGATGATCGCGAAGTTCGTCTTGGCGTTCGACGCGGCGTTCGACTTCGTCGCGGCCTCGAGGTTGAAGCCGACCGTCACGATCAGGCTGCACTTCTGGCTGAGGAGGGTGCGGATGTTCGGGTTGTAGTCGTTCGAGTCGGTCGACTGCACCGTCTTCGGGGTGACGCCGAGCGACTTTGCCGCGTCCTGCAGGCCGTCGTAGCCGAGCTGGTTGAACGAGTGGTCGTCGAAGCCGCCGTTGTCCGAGACCATGCACGGCAGGAAGTCCGACTTCGAGCCCGACGCACTGGACGACGACGGGGCGGCCGAACAGCCGGCGAGCATCGTCACGGTGCCCAGCAGGGCCAGGCCGCCGAGCGCGAGCTTACGGGTGCTGAATGTCACGGGGTGTCCTCCACAGGGGTGCAGCCCGGCTCTGCGCACCGGGCGATCGGAAGGACAGTACACGACGGTCCGGCCGGTGCAGGACCGCTCCGGCCGGGGGCTGGGCACCGTTGCCCGATCGCGACGAACCTGTAACGCGCTCGTAACGCTGGTACCCCGGACGCGGGCACCGGGGTACCAGCGCGGACTCCGACGCGGCGTGGCTACAGCACGTCGTCGCGGCCGCTGATCTTGAGCGCGTCGACGACGCCCTTGACCCGCTGCGCGTTGGCGCTCGTCGTGACGAGCAGCGCGTCCGGGGTGTCCACGACCACGATGTCGTCGACGCCGATGAGCGAGATGAGCCGGTCGCTGTGGCTGACCACGATGCCGCTCGACGAGTCCGCGAGGATGCGGGCGTTGTCCCCGAGGACGGCGAGGTTGTGCGGTCGGCCGCCGGACTGCAGCTTGGCGAGCGAGGCGAAGTCGCCGACGTCGTCCCAGTCGAAGTCCCCGGGCACGACCGCCATGCGCCCGGCCGCCGCGGCGGGCTCGGCGACGGTGTAGTCGATCGCGATCTTCTTGAGTCGCGGCCACACCTGGTCGACGACGGCCCCGCGCGAGGACGTGTCCCACGCGGCGGCGAGCTCCTCGATCCCGGCGAGGAGTTCCGGTTCGCTCCGCCCGATCTCCTCGAGCAGTCGGTCCGCCCGGGCGATGAACATCCCCGCGTTCCACATGTAGGAGCCGTCTGCGACGTACGCGGTCGCCGTCTCGAGGTCGGGCTTCTCGACGAACGACTGGACGGCGTGGACGTCCTTCGCCGAGTCGACGTGGATCCGCTCCCCCGCGTGGATGTAGCCGAAGCCGATCGCCGGCTCGGTCGGGGTGATGCCGATCGTCGTGATGTACCCGGCCTCGGCCGCGACCACGGCCTCCCGCACGGACCGGCGGAACCCGCGGACGTCACCGATCACGTGGTCGGCCGCGAACGAGCCGATGACGACGTCGGGCTCGCGGCGGCGCAGGATCGCGGCGGCGAGGCCGATCGCGGCGGTCGAGTCCTTCGGTTCGCTCTCGAGCACGACGTTGTGGTCGGCGAGACCGGGGAGCTGGCGTTCGACGGCAGCGCGGTGCGCCCGGCCGGTGACGACCATGATGCGTTGGTCGCCGCTCAGCGGGGCGAGGCGGTCCCAGGTCGACCGGAGCAGGGACGCGCCCGTGCCGGTCAGGTCGTGGAGGAACTTCGGCGCGTCCGCCCGGGACAACGGCCAGAGTCGGGAGCCGATGCCACCGGCGGGGATGATGGCGTAGAAGCGCTCGAGGTCGTCGGTCATCCGGTCACCATATCGGCGGGGGCGGCACGAGCGGCAGGGGCACCGGCCGCCGGTCCGGGAGGCGCGGCTCCCGTCCCCGGATCGCCACGGCCCGTTCACGTGGTCACCCCCGGACGGCATGGCACGAGGAGGTCGGTGCCCGGCCGTAGGATGGTCCGTGTTCCACACGAACACGAACGGCAACGGCCGCCGATCGGCGGCCGAGCATCCCACGGGAGGGCGCGCTCATGGCCGAGCAGACCGCTGTGCACGACGAACCCGGTGGCGCGACGGCAGTCGCGGCGCCGGTCGGTCCCACGTCGGCACCGACACCGCGACCACCGCGGGCCCCGTCGGGCACGCTCTACCGCGGCGGCGCCGGCATGTGGTCGTGGGTGCTGCACCGCATCACGGGCGTCGCGATCTACTTCTTCCTGCTCGTGCACATCCTGGACACGGCCCTCGTCCGACTCTCGCCCGCCGCGTACGACGCCGTCATCGGCACGTACAAGACGCCGATCATGAACCTCGGCGAGACCGGCCTCGTGATGGCGATCGTCTTCCACGCGATCAACGGCCTGCGCATCGTCGCGGTCGACTTCTGGAGCAAGGGACCGCAGTACCAGCGGCTCATGTTCTGGATCGTGGTCGGGATCTGGGTGGTGCTGATCGCGGGCTTCCTGCCGACCCAGATCATGAACCTCGTGGCCGACCTGCACTGAGCGGAGGAGATCCGATGACCACCGAGACCGTCGAGGCCCCGCGTTCCGCCACGGCCGCCCGCCGCACCACCAACTGGGAGAAGTGGGGCTGGATCTACATGCGCGCGTCGGGGATCGTCCTCGTCGTGCTCATCTTCGGGCACCTGTTCATCAACATGGTCGCCGGGGGTGGCGTCAAGCAGATCGACTTCGCCTTCGTCGCCGGCAAGTGGGCGAGTCCGCTCTGGCAGGTGTGGGACACGCTCATGCTGTGGCTCGCGCTCATCCACGGCTCGAACGGCATGCGCACGATCATCAACGACTACGTCGGCCGACCGGCCGTGCGGCGCACGCTGCTCGGCGCCGTGCTCGTCGCGTGCGTCGTGCTGATCGCGCTCGGCACGCTCGTCTGCTGGACGTTCGACCCGTGCCCCGCGGGTGCCGCGGCCGCCGACCTGCCGTCGTTCTGCCCCGCGCACTGAGCTCCGCCCTCCTGACCACATTCGAGAGAAGTCCGTGACCGACACCACCGCTGCACCCACGAGCTCCGTCGTCGACGGGGTCCACCACCACCAGTTCGACATCGTCATCATCGGCGCGGGAGGCGCCGGCATGCGAGCGGCGATCGAGGCCGGCCCGCAGGCGAACACGGCCGTGATCTCGAAGCTGTACCCGACGCGATCCCACACGGGCGCGGCGCAGGGCGGCATGGCGGCGGCGCTCGCCAACGTGGAAGAGGACTCCTGGGAGTGGCACACGTTCGACACGATCAAGGGCGGTGACTACCTGGTCGACCAGGACGCCGCCGAGATCCTGGCGAAGGAGGCCATCGACGCGGTCATCGACCTCGAGAACATGGGGCTGCCCTTCAACCGGACGCCCGAGGGCAAGATCGACCAGCGTCGGTTCGGCGGCCACACGCGCGACCACGGCAAGGCGCCGGTGCGCCGCGCCTGCTACGCGGCGGACCGCACGGGCCACATGATCCTGCAGACGCTGTTCCAGAACTGCGTCAAGCTGGGCGTCAACTTCTTCAACGAGTTCTACGCCCTCGACCTCGTCATGGCCGAGGTCACGGGCGACGACGGCGTCACCCGCGAGCAGCCCGTCGGCGTCGTCGCGTTCGAGCTCGCGACGGGCGAGCTCCACGTGTTCCACGCCAAGGCGTTGATCTTCGCGACCGGCGGGTTCGGCAAGATCTACAAGACGACCTCGAACGCCCACACCCTCACCGGCGACGGTGTCGGCATCGTGTGGCGTTCCGGCCTGCCGCTCGAGGACATGGAGTTCTTCCAGTTCCACCCGACGGGCCTGGCGGGCCTCGGCATCCTGCTCACGGAGGGCGCCCGCGGTGAGGGCGCGATCCTCCGCAACGCCTCCGGCGAGCGCTTCATGGAGCGCTACGCACCGACCATCAAGGACCTCGCGCCCCGCGACATCGTCGCCCGGTGCATGGTGCAAGAGGTCGCGGAGGGCCGCGGGGCCGGCCCGAACAAGGACTACGTCCTGCTCGACTGCACGCACCTGGGGGCCGAGGTCCTCGAGACCAAGCTCCCGGACATCACCGAGTTCGCGCGCACGTACCTCGGTGTCGACCCGGTGACGGAGCCCGTGCCGGTGATGCCGACCGCGCACTACGCCATGGGGGGCATCCCGACGAACACGAACGCCGAGGTCCTGCGGGACAACGACACCGTGGTGCCGGGCCTCTACGCCGCCGGCGAGTGTGCCTGCGTGTCCGTGCACGGGTCGAACCGGCTCGGCACGAACTCGTTGCTCGACATCAACGTGTTCGGCAAGCGGAGCGGCAACAACGCGGCGGCCTACGTGCAGACCGCGGAGTTCGTCCCGCTCCCCGAGGACCCGGCGGGCAACGTGCGCCGCATGCTCGAGCAGCTGCGGGCCTCCACGGGCACGGAGCGCGTGGCGAGCCTCCGCAAGGAGCTGCAGGACGAGATGGACAAGAACGCCCAGGTGTTCCGCACGGACGAGTCGCTCGCCAAGGTGACGGCGACCATCCACGAGCTCCGTGAGCGGTACCTCCAGGTCTCCGTCCAGGACAAGGGCAAGCGGTTCAACACCGACCTGCTCGAGGCCGTCGAGCTCGGGTTCCTGCTCGACCTCGCCGAGGTCGTCGTGTTCTCCGCGCGGAACCGCAAGGAGTCCCGTGGCGGCCACATGCGCGACGACTACCCGAAGCGCGACGACGAGAACTACATGCAGCACACCATGGCGTACCTGACGGGCGATCCGCACTCCTCGCTCGCCGACGACCACATCACACTCGACTGGAAGCCCGTGGTCATCACGCGGTACCAGCCGATGGAGAGGAAGTACTGAGATGACCGACACGCTGGTCAGCGACGCCCCCGCGAGCCGCGCCGAGGACCGCACCGCGCCTCCCGGCTCGTTCCCGGTGACCCTCATGGTCCGCCGGTTCGACCCGGACGTCGACGCCGAGCCGCACTGGCAGGAGTTCGGCGTGATGATGCTGCCGACGGACCGGATCCTCGACGCCCTGCATCAGGTGAAGTGGGAGCAGGACGGTTCGCTGACCTTCCGCCGGTCGTGTGCACACGGCGTCTGCGGCTCGGACGCCATGCGCATCAACGGTCGGAACCGGCTCGCCTGCAAGACGCTGATCAAGGACCTCGACGTGTCGAAGCCGATCTACGTCGAGGCGATCAAGGGCCTGCCGCTCGAGAAGGACCTCGTCGTCGACATGGAGCCGTTCTTCGCCTCCTACCGCGAGGTCCAGCCGTTCCTGCAGTCGAAGTCCGCCCCGCAGAAGGGCAAGGAGCGCGTGCAGTCCGTCGCCGAGCGTGAGCGCTTCGACGACACGACGAAGTGCATCCTGTGCGCGGCGTGCACGTCCTCGTGCCCGGTGTTCTGGACCGACGGGCAGTACTTCGGTCCGGCCGCGATCGTCAACGCGCACCGGTTCATCTTCGACTCCCGGGACGACGAGGCGAAGGTCCGTCTCGACATCCTCAACGACAAGGAGGGCGTGTGGCGCTGCCGCACGACCTTCAACTGCACCGACGCCTGCCCGCGCGGCATCCAGGTCACCAAGGCGATCGCAGAGGTCAAGCAGGCACTCGTCCGAGGCCGCGCCTAGGACCGCTCGGTAGGCTCCGACCATGACCTTCGCGGACGTCCGCCCCACGCTCGATCAGCTCGGCTACACCGACCGGTACGTGGTGCTCCCCGGGGAGCACCCGCTCGACGAGCCGGTCGAGGGAGCCCTGCGGATCGTGCCGGTCGATGCCGCGTCGGCGCACGGGCAGGACTGGGCCCTCGAGGTCGTCGACTACGGCAACCCCCGCCGATTGGCCGTGGCCCGCAGTGAGGACGACGCGGTCGAGATGCTCCGGCGGTTCCTCAACCGTCCGTTCCCGCCGGCCCGCGACGTCCGGCAGTCCGACCTCGACGCCCTCCGCGATCGTGCGGGCGCCACGTACCCGCAGCTCGCGGCGCAGGCGCACGGCGCGGGCAACGCGGGCCTGACGATCCAGATCCCAGCCGGGATCCCCGTCGACCGCGTCGGCGGTCCGGACGGTTACCTGCTGCACCCCCTGGACACCCCGCTCCCCGCTCGGTCACTGCCGCCGCACGCGATGCAGCGCCCGGACGTGCACCGCTACGTGACGGACCGGCCGTTCCTCGTGAACGTCCGGCTCGTGCAGCCCTGGTTCGACCAGCCCGGCGGTGCGTTGCGGTTCGCGATCGCCGATCCCGGGGTGACGGTGCGCGACCTCGTGGTCGACGGTTCGCTCGTCCGACTCCGGGTCGTCTGACCGCGACCGCTCCGCCGACCGCACCGAGGCGCCCTGCTCAGGGGACGAGTGCGAGCTTGCCGCCCGGGTGCCCCTCCTGCAGGAACCGCAGCGCCTCGACGGCGTCGGCGAGCGGCCATGTCCGGGCGACCGGCACGACGAGCTCCCCCGACGCCGCCATGTCCACGAGCTGCTGCCGCACCGAGTCGCGGAACGCGGCACTCTCGGGCTGCGCACCGCCCACGGCCCGGAAGCCGTCCCGCTGGGCACGACCGTGCGCGGCGATGGTCACGATGCGGTCGCGGTCGACCACGAGCTCGAGCGACACGTCGACCGCCTCGTCGGTGCCGACACAGTCGATCGCCGCCGCGACACCCTCCGGTGCGAGCGCGCGCACCCGGTCGGCCAGGCCCTCGCCGTACGCCACGGGCTCGCCGCCGAACCGCCGTACCGTCTCGGCGTTCGCCTCCGACGCGGTGCCGATCAGGCGGATGCCCCGCTGTCGCGCCTGCTGGAGCACGCTGACCCCGACCGATCCGGATGCACCGTGCACGAGCACCGTGTCGCCCTCGCCCGGGTGGACGACCCGCAGCACGTCGGCCGCCGTCGTCCCGGCGAGGAACAGGTTCGCCGCCGCGGCATCGTCGAGGGTGTCCGGCGCCGCGAACACGTCGTGCGCCGGGACGGTGATGTCCGTCGCGTAGCCGCCGTCGACCCGGAACGCGATGACGCGGTCGCCGGTGCTCCCACCGCCGGACGCGATCGTCGTCCCCGGTCCGATGGCGCTGATGACGCCCGCGACCTCGTACCCGATCCCCATCGGCAACTGGGAGCGGTCGGCGTTCGGACCGCCCTGGGTGTGCTTGTAGTCGGCGGGGTTGACGCCGGCCGCCCGGACGCTGATCGTCACCTCACCCGCGCGGGGCTCCGGCACGGTCGTCTCCACGAACTCGAACACCTCGACGCCGCCGAACTCCGGCGCGATCCACCGCTTGGCCATCCCGGTCCACTCCCGTCCGGTGTCGTCCTTCGGCACCGTCCGCGCCATCCAACGCCCGACGGCTGCACGGCGCCCCGGAGCCGGCCGGAAAGCGGGGCGGTCGGCGACCGCCACGGCGCGCTGAGCGCAGACGACACGACGGCCGCCGGCCCGGGAGGGACGGCGGCCGTCGAGCTGGCCCGGTGCGGGCCTGCCTCGGTGCGGGATGCGGCTCCGCGTCAGGCGCGGACCGCGGCCACGCGGTCGGTGAACGGTGCGAGGAACGGGTGTCCGGCCTCCAGACCGGTGATCTGCTGCGCGACGTCCGTGTCCGAGGCATCCGATCGGAGCAGGGCCTGGAGTTCGACGCTCTGTTCGTCGTCCGCGACGTCGAAGCGGAGCGCGGCGCCCATGGCGTCGAGCAGCGCGGTCGGCTCGACGCCCTCCCCGGCGAGGGCAGCCCCGGGCGACACGAAGCGCTCGTCGCGCGAGAGCTTGCGGAGCGGCTGCCGCCCCACCCGCGTCACCGTGTCGGGCAGGTGCGGGTTCTCGAAGCGAGCGATGATGGCCGTCACGTAGGCGCGGTGCACCTCGGGGTCGAGCTCGTGCCGACGGACGAGCAGGTCGCTCGTCTCGCCGAGCACGGACTCGAGGGCCGACCGGACCGCGGGGATCGCGATCGCGTCCGAGATCTTGTCCGCACCGGCGAGGTACCCGTGGTAGGCCACGGTCGCGTGCCCGGTGTTGACGGTGAAGAGCTTCCGCTCGATCGACGCGGCGAGCCCGTCGACGTAGTGCGCTCCGGGGATCGTGGGCTCCGTGCCGGCGAACGGCGTGCGGTCGATCGCCCACTCGAAGTAGGTCTCGACGGTGACGTCGAGGCCCGCGTCGGCCGGCTGTGCCGGGACGATGCGGTCGACGGCGGTGTTCGCGAACACCGCCTTGGCGAGCGCCGCGTCCCGCTCGCCCTCGGGCAGCGCGTCGACGATGAACTCGCGGAGGCGGTCGGTCGCGTTGATCGCGTTCTCGCACGCCATGACGGCGAGCGGCGCTGCCTCCGGGTCGCGCTCGACGAGGCCGCGCGCGATGACCGGGGCGATGAACCGGAGCACGGTGGGCCCGACGGCGCAGGTGACGACGTCGGCCGCGGCCACCTCGGCGACCACGCCGGCCTCGTCCTGAGCGCTGTTCACCGCGCGGAAACCGGTCACGACGTGGTCCTGCGCACCGGTGCCGACCTCGTGCACCGTGTACGAGTCGGCGGCCGCGAGCGCTTCGATGAGCGGCGCGGCGACGTCGGCGAAGACGACCTCGTACCCAGCCTCGTGGAGGAGGAGCCCGACGAAGCCGCGCCCGATGTTGCCGGCACCGAAGTGGACGGCGACGCTCACTCGTTCACCTCGCCGAGGATCGCCATGATCGCCGCGGCGTCGGGCGCCTCGGTGAGCGCCTGCACCTGGTCCTCGTCGGAGAACACGATCGCGATCTTCGACAGGATGTCGAGGTGCTCGTTGTTGACGCCGGCGATGCCGACGACGAATCGCACCTCGTTGCCGTCCCAGTCGATGGGCGACGCGTAGCGGATGAACGACAGCGCGGACGTCTTGATGGCGTCCTTCGCCTCGTTCGTGCCGTGCGGGATCGCGAGGAAGTTGCCCATGTAGGTGGACACGCTCTTCTCGCGCTCGAGCATGGCGGGGTAGTAGTCCCCCGTGACCGCACCGGCGGCCTCGAGGATGTCGGCCGCCTCCTTCATCGCCTCCGTCTTGGTCGGAGCGGTGTCCTCGGTGTGGATCCGGATCTGGCTCTCCTGCAGGACGGGCATCGGTGGTTCTCCTTGTTCGTGGCTGTGGGGCGGGGGAACGCGTCATCCGCGTTCCCCCGCCCCGTGGGTGTGGTGCCGTGTGGTGCGGTTACTGCTGCTTCAGCTGGTCGACGACCTGGTCGTACTGGGGCGCGTTCATGAAGTTACCGACCGACACGTGCTGCGCGTTCGGGTTCTTCTGCTTCGCCCGGTCGGTGAGCTCCTCCTGGGTGATGATGAGGTCCTCGTCACCCGAGAGGTTCGCGATCGCCTTGTTGACGACCGTGACGCCCTCGATACCGGCCTTCTTGATCTTGTTCCGCAGGACGCTCGCGCCCATGGCACTCGAGCCCATGCCGGCGTCGCAGGCGAACACGACGTTCTGGACGCGCGTGGCGGTGGTGGTGCCCGTCGCGGAACCGACGCCGCCGAAGGACGACTCGGTCTCCTCCTCGTTCGCCGGGGCGTTCGAGCCGAAGATGCCCGCGGTCGCGGCGTTGACGTCGCGGCCCTTGTTCGCCTGCATGCGGGCGAGGGCGTCGCTCATGTCGCCACCACCGGCGGCCAGGTCCCGCTTGCGGGTCGAGATGAGGAAGAAGGACGCGACGGCGCCGGACACGAGCGCCGACAGGACGACGGAGAGGATGACGCCGACGTAGCTGTCCCGCGAGGTGTTGAAGAGCACCGCGAGGATCGAGCCGGGCGAGGCCGGGGCGACGAGACCGGACCCGAACGTGACGTTCGTGGCGACACCGGTCGCACCACCGAGGATGACGGCGATGAACAGGATCGGCTTCTGCAGCACGTACGGGAAGTAGATCTCGTGGATGCCACCGAAGAACTGGATGAGGATCGCGCCGGGAGCCGTCGACCGCGCCACGCCGACACCGAAGAAGGTGAAGGCGAGGAGGATGCCGAGACCGGGGCCGGGGTTCGCCTCGAGGAGGAACAGGATCGACTTGCCGGACTGCTGGACCTGCTGCGCGCCGAGCTGGTCGAGCACGCCGTGGTTGATCGCGTTGTTGAGGAAGAAGACCTTCGCCGGCTCGATGATGACGCTCGCGAGCGGCAGCAGGTGCGCGTGCACCAGCCACTCGACGGCGGCACCGAGGCCGTCCGCGATGCGGAGGAAGATCCAGGACAGCCAGAAGAAGCCGACCATGAACAACCCGAAGCCGAGGATGCCGGCCGCGTAGTTGTTCACGAGCATCTCGAAGCCCGGCTTGATCTTGCCGTCCCAGATGCGGTCCACCTGCTTGATGAGGTACGCGCCGAGCGGGCCGCAGATCATCGCGCCGAGGATCATCGTCGTGCCCGACGCGCCGAGGATGACGCCCATGGTGAAGATCGAGCCGACGACCGCACCGCGGATGTCGTAGACCATCCGACCACCCTGGATCGCGATCGCGAGCGGGATGAGGTAGGTGAGGATCGGGCCGACCACGCCGACGTTCGCGACGCCGTGCGTGGTGCCGAAGCCGCCGAGGACGCCGACGGGAGTCCAGCCGGTCTGGATGAAGAAGGCGGTGATGATGCCCCACGCGATGAAGATCGCGATGTTCGGCATCACCATGCCGGAGAGGAAGGCGCCGAACTTCTGGACGGCGACCCGACCGCCGCCCCGCTTCTGTGCGGGGGCGCCGGTCGCTGCGACGGACGTCGTTGTCATGTGCGTTCTTTCTGGTGTGGGTTCGTGGGAGCGGATCGGAGGGAACGGGACGGGGAGGTCAGGCGACGTGCGCCGACGTCGCAGCGGCACGTGCGGCCGCGGCGGACGGGGCGGCGAGCGCGGCCCGGGCCATCTCGCGCGCCTGCTCGAGGGTGTGCTGGCCGAGTTCGGCGCGCACGTCCGCGAGGGCGGCGGGGGTCATGGAGAGCGTGGTGGCGCCGAGACCGACGAGGACGACGGCGAGCAGCGGGTCGGCCGCGGCCTCACCGCAGATCCCCACGGCCTTGCCCGCGTCACGCCCGGCAGCACCGAGCTGGGCGACGAGGCGCAACACCGCGGGGTGCCACGGGTCCTGGTAGGAGGCGACGGACCCGAGCAGCCGGTCCGCGGCGAGCGTGTACTGCGTCAGGTCGTTCGTGCCGATGGAGACGAAGTCCGCCTGCTGGAACACCTGCTCGGCGAGGAGCGCGAGCGACGGCACCTCGGCCATGACACCCGCGGTCCGGACACCGAGCTCGCGGGCCAGGGACACGAAGTACGCGGTCTCCTCGGCGTCCGCCACCATGGGCGCCATCACCCAGAGGTCGGCCTCGGTCTCGGCGTCGGCCTGGACGAGCGCGGTGAGCTGGTCACGGAGGACCGCCTCGTGGTGTCGCAGCGCCCGGAGGCCACGGCGACCGAGTGCGGGGTTCTCCTCGTCCTGGTCGGTCAGGAACGACAGCGGCTTGTCCGCCCCCGCGTCGAGCGCGCGGACGACGACCTTCTTGCCGGGGAACGCGGACAGCAGCTGCACGTAGGCCTGACGCTGCGCCTCCACGGTCGGTGCGGTCGGCGAGTCGAGGAACAGGAACTCGGTGCGGAACAGGCCGACGCCCTCGGCGCCGAGCGCGACGGCGCCCGCGGCATCGGCGGGGTTGCCGAGGTTCGCCAGGAGCGGCACGAGCGTGCCATCGGCGAGCGCGCCGGGGGTGACCGGTCGGTCGGCCGCGGCGAGACGCTCGGCGATCCGGGCCTCCGTCGCGGTGACGAGGTCGGGATCGGGGTCGGTGACGACCACGCCGGCGGCGGCGTCGACGACGACCGTCTGGCCGTCGACGAGGTCCGCGGCGCCCTCGACGCCGACGATCGCCGTGATGCCCTTCGCCCGGGCGAGGATCGCGGTGTGCGAGGTGGGGCCGCCGTCGCTCGTGACGAGCGCGAGCACCTTGTCGAGGTCGAGCAGGGCGGTGTCGGCCGGGGCGAGGTCGCGCGCGACCAGGACGAAGGGGGTGTCCGAGTCGGGCACGCCCGGTGCGGGCACCCCACGGAGCTTCGCGATGATGCGCTGGGACACGTCGCCGAGGTCGGCCGCCCGCTCCCCCATGTAGCCGCCCATCGCGGCGAGGATGTCCTGGAACGCGGCGAACGCGTCGTGCACGGCGCGCTCCGCGTTCGCGCCACCGCTGATCCGGGTGTGGACGTCGTCGAGCAGCGTCGGGTCCTGCGCCATGAGCGCCTGGGCCTCGAGCACGGCCTGGGCGTCGCCACCGGCGAGCGCGCCGCGCTTCGTCAAGTCGTCGGCGACCGCGGCCACGGCCTCGTGCACGGCGGCGTCCGCGGCCTCGACCGGACCGTCGAGCGGTGCCGACGACGGAGCGCCGAGGGGCTCGGGCATGCGCAGCACGGGTCCGAGCGCGACGCCGCGGCCCACCCCGGTTCCGGGCAGTTCGGACATTCGAGACTCCTTCATCTCATCGCGCAGATCAGGCGGTGCGGTGGGGCTGGACGACGGCGCACGGGCGGCGCGCTGCGACGACCATACATCGATTCCGATTGACAAACAAACAAATCCGGGGATAAAAATGCAGAAACAGATGCCCGTTTGCGTCTGACTCCCCCCGCCCCGGCCACTCGGGCCTCCGGGGACGTCGGTCCATGCCCGTTTCGCCCACTCCGAGGTCCGATGTACGCACCAGAACGTCACCAGCGCATCGTCGAGCAGGCGCGCGCGCAGGGGCGGGTCGACGTCAAGGACCTCGCCGAACTCCTCGCGGTCACGCCCGAGACGATCCGCCGCGACCTCACGAGCCTCGAACGGCGCGGCCTCGTCCGGCGCGCGCACGGCGGCGCGATCCCGGTCGAGCGGATCACGATCCACGCGGGCGTGGGCGACCGCGGCGGCATCAACACGGCCGAGAAGATGGTGATCGCCGAGGCCGCGCTCGACGAACTCCCCGAGGGCGGCTCGATCATCATCGACGCGGGCACCTCGACCATCTGCCTCGCCGAGATGCTGCCGACCGACCGCGGGCTCACCGTCGTGACGCACTCGCTGCCGGTGGCGATGGCGGTCGCCAACCGGCCCGGGATCGACCTGCACTTCCTCGGCGGGAACATCCGGAGCGACTCCCTCGCGGGCGTCGGCACGTGGACCCACCAGCTCGTCGGCATGGTGAGCGTCGACGTCGCGTTCCTCAGCATCAACGGCATCACACCCGAGCGGGGCCTGACGACCCACAACCTGGCGGAGGCCGCCGTGAAGACCGCGCTCATCAAGGCCGCGCGGCGGAGCATCCTGCTCGCCGACCACTCGAAGTTCGGCCGCGAGGAGTTCGGGCGCGTGGCACCGCTCGCCGCGATCGACACGATCATCACCGACCCCGCGGTCAACCTCGACCTCGTGCGCGAGGTCGAGGCCGCCGGCACCGAGGTCTTCTGGCCCGGACGGGACTGACCCGTCGGCCGCGACCGTCCACGGCCACACCGGCCGCGCTCGCTACCATGAGGGCGCATCCACCCGGACCACGCGTCCGATCGAGACAGGAGTTCCGATGTCCGAAGCCACCCGCACCGTCACCGTCGCCAGCGGATCGGGGCTGCACGCCCGCCCCGCTTCGCTGTTCGTGCAGAACGTCACGGCGTCCGGTCACCAGGTCACGATCGCCAAGGGTGACAAGTCGGCCAACGCGGGCAGCATCCTCGGTCTCCTCGGGCTCGGCGTCGAGAACGGCGACGAGGTCACGCTCACGGTCACGGGCGACGACGCCGACGCGACCGCCGACGCACTCGTGACCTTCCTGCAGACCGACCACGACGCGGCCTGACCGCGGCCGCGGCGGCCGCGTCGTGCCACCCGCCGGCCGGGAGGCCCGTGGTGGCGCCGCCACGGACCTCCCGGCAGGGGCGCACGTCCGGGACGGGCCCCGTCGGAGGCCGCCGCTAGGGTTGAACCCATGACCCGCCTGCGTCTCGCGACCGTCAACGTCAACGGCATCCGCGCCGCGTTCCGCAAGGGCATGGGCGACTGGCTGCAGGGGCGGGACGTCGACGTGCTCGCCCTGCAAGAGGTCCGTGCGTCCACCGACGACCTCCAGGAGCTCCTCGGTGAGGACTGGAACGTCGTGCACGACCCTGCGACGGCGAAGGGCCGCGCGGGCGTGGCGATCGCCTCGCGCGACCGGGCCCGGATCCACCGTGTCGAGCTCGGCCCGGACGACTTCGACTCGGCGGGCCGGTGGCTCGAGGCCGACTACGAGGTCGGCGACGCGGTCGTCACGGTGGTGAGCACCTACGTGCACTCCGGCGAGGCCGACACCCCCAAGCAGGACGAGAAGTGGCGCTTCCTCGACGCGATGGAGCAGCGCCTCCCGGCCCTGCAGCGGCACAACGAGCTCGCGGTCGTCGTCGGCGACCTCAACGTCGGGCACGACGAGCGCGACATCAAGAACTGGAAGGGCAACGTGAAGCGGGCCGGCTTCCTGCCCCGCGAGCGCGCCTACTTCGACCGCTTCCTCGGCGCCGCCGGCGAGCAGGTGGACTGCGTCGACGGCACCACCGGCACCGGGCTCGGATGGGTCGACGTCGGACGGGAGCAGGCCGGCGACGTCCCCGGCCCCTACACGTGGTGGTCGTGGCGCGGCCAGGCGTTCGACAACGACTCCGGTTGGCGCATCGACTACCAGATGGCGACGCCCGCGCTCGCGGCGAAGGTCACGGCGTACGCGGTGGACCGCGCGGCCGCGTACGACCAGCGATGGTCCGACCACACCCCCGTGGTCGTCGACTACGAGGTCTGACCCCCGACTCCCCGGCCCCCTCGGCCGCCCACGCAAGGACACCTGCACCATGACGAAGACCCGCTTGTTCTCCGGCATCCAGCCGTCCGCCGGATCGCTCCACCTCGGCAACTACATCGGCGCGCTCATGCAGTGGCGGGACCTGCAGACCACGTACGACGCCATCTACTGCGTCGTCGACATGCACGCGATCACCTCGCCGCAGGACCCGGCCGCCCTGCGCGAGAACACCCGTCGCACGGCCGCGCAGTACATCGCGGCCGGGATCGACCCCGAGCAGTCCACGCTGTTCGTGCAGTCGCACGTCCCCGCGCACGCCGAACTCGCCTGGGTGCTCAACACCATCACCGGCTTCGGCGAGGCGAGCCGGATGACCCAGTTCAAGGACAAGGCCGCACGGCAGGGCACCGAGTCGGCGTCCGTCGGCCTGTTCACGTACCCGATGCTCATGGCCGCCGACATCCTGCTCTACGGGTCCGCGATCGTGCCGGTCGGCGACGACCAGCGCCAGCACGTCGAGCTGACGCGGGACCTCGCGGGCCGCTTCAACTCGCGCTTCGGCGACACGTTCGTCGTGCCCGAGGCCCACATCCTGGCCGAGACCGCACGGATCTACGACCTGCAGACGCCGACGAGCAAGATGAGCAAGTCGGCGGCGACCGACGCGGGTCTCATCCAGTTGCTCGACGACCCGAAGCGCACCGCCAAGAAGATCCGATCGGCCGTCACGGACACCGAGCGCGACGTCCGGGCCGACCGCGAGCACAAGCCGGGCGTGACCAACCTGCTCACGATCCTGTCGGCGTTCACGCGGACCCCGGTCCCGGAGCTCGAGCAGGCCTTCGTGGGCAAGGGTTACGGCGATCTCAAGGGCTCCGTGGCGGACGCCGTCGTGGCCGAGCTCGAGCCCGTCCGCGCGCGGACCCTCGAGCTGCTCGACGACCCGGCCGAGCTCGACCGGCTCCTCGCCGTCGGGGCGGACCGGGCGGAGTCGATCGCCGAGGCCACCCTCGCCACCGTCTACGACCGCATCGGCTTCGTGCCGCGGCACCGCTGACCCGTCCCCGCCGGACGTGCTCCCCGTCACGCTGCGGTCCCCCGTCGCCCGCCTCGACATGCCGACGCGGGCGGACGCACCCGCGATCACCGAGGCGTGCCAGGACGCCGAGATCGCGCGATGGACGACGATCCCGATGCGGTACGGGCCCCGTGACGCCCATGCGTTCGTCGACGCCCTGGTCGGCCCGGGCTGGGCGTCCGACCGCGAGTACACGTGGGCGATCCGCCGGCCGTCGAGCACGTGGCTCGAGGGCGTCGTGGCGTTCCGGCCCGCGCACCGCGACATCGGGTTCTGGCTCGCGCCCTCGGCGCGCGGGCACGGGCTCATGGCCGAGGCCGTGCGACTCGTGACCGGGTGGGCGTTCGAGCAGGGCCACGAGGACGTGTACTGGGAGTGCTTCGTCGGCAACCGGGCGTCGGCCGCGGTGGCGCGACGGGCGGGGTTCGCCTACACCGGGACCGGACCCGGGCTCATCCCCGGCCGTGACGGCACCCCCGTGACCTGCTGGAAGGGACTGCTCCGAGCGGACGGCCGATCGGCCTCGGACCTGCCGTGGCCCGCGGCCGCGCTCGACGCCTGACGCCCGGCCGGCGGCCGGGAGCCTCGCTATGCTCGACCGGGTGAGCACCGCGCCCTCCGGACCCGTCTCCCCGGCCGAGGAGCGGGCCATGCGCCGCGCGCTCGAACTCGCGGCCGAGGGCCCGCGCGTCGGCGACCACGCGCGCGTCGGCGCCGTCGTCCTGGCGCCGGACGGCTCCGTGCTCGCCGAGGGACACCACCGTGGTGCGGGCACGCCCCACGCCGAGGTCGACGCACTGTCAGCGCTCCCGCCGGGCGCGGCCCGTGGTGCGACGATGGTGGTCACGCTCGAGCCGTGCGACCACGTCGGCCGCACCGGACCGTGCTCGGTCGCTCTGCTCGACGCCGGGGTGACCCGCGTCGTGTACGCGATCGACGACCCGGGCGAGCACGCGCACGGCGGTGCCGCGCGCCTCCGCGCCGCGGGCGTCGACGTCGTGTCCGGGCTCCTCGCGGACGAGGCCGAGTCGTTCCTCGAGCGCTGGCTGCTCTCGGTCCGACTCGGCCGGCCCTGGGTGACGGTGAAGTGGGCCATGAGCCTCGACGGCCGGGCCGCGGCGGCGGACGGCTCGAGCAAGTGGATCACGGGGGCGGCCGCGCGGCAGCACGTCCACGAGCAGCGCGCGGACCACGATGCGCTGCTCGTCGGTACCGGTACCGTGCTCGCCGACGATCCGAGCCTCACCGCGCGGGGAGACGCGGGCGAGCTCATGCCGGTGCAGCCCCTGCCCGTCGTGGTCGGTGACCGCGCGGTGCCGGACGACGCCGCGCTCCGCCGCCATCCCCGCGGCTACCGCGCGGTTCCGGGCCACGACCTCGAGGCAGCGCTGCGCTCCCTCCGCCCCCTCGGGGTGCACACCGTCTTCGCGGAGGGCGGTCCGACGGTCGCGAGCGCCCTCATCCGGCACGGCCTCGCCGACGAACTGCTGGTGTACACGGCGCCGGTCCTGCTCGGCGGTCCACGGACGGCCCTCGACGACCTCGGCGTGGGAAGCATGGACGACCGCCTGCGGTTGACCATCGCATCGTCCACGGAACTCGGCCCGGACCTGCTGTTCCGGGCCCGCATCGACCGGAGCACCACATGAGCGACGCGCTGACCTCCCCCACACCGGGCAGTCCCGTGCGGTTCGAGGTCGCCACCACCGTCCCGACCGTCCACGGCCGGTTCGAGATGCGCGCGTACCGGGACCTCGTGACCGGGGCGGACCACGTCGCCGTCATCGCGCGCGACCGCACCGGGAACGCCCCGGCCGACGGAGCGCTCGTTCGAGTGCACTCGGAGTGCCTGACCGGCGAGGCCTTCGGGTCGCTCAAGTGCGAGTGCGGCCCGCAGCTCGACGCCGCGCTCGACACCATCGCCGCCGAGGGCGGGGTCGTCGTCTACCTGCGGGGGCAGGAGGGCCGGGGCATCGGGCTCATCGACAAGCTCCGCGCCTACCGGCTGCAGGAGGACGGGCTCGACACGCTCGACGCGAACCTCGCGCTCGGCCTGCCCGCGGACGCGCGTGAGTACGGCGGGGCCGCGGGGATCCTCACGGACCTCGGGATCACCCACATCCGGCTGCTGTCGAACAACCCCGAGAAGCGCCGGCAGCTCGAGGAGCACGGGATCGTCGTCGACGAGCTCGTGCCGCTCGTGGTCGGTGTCTCGGCCGAGAACGCCGGCTACCTCGACACGAAGCGCGACCGGATGGGACACGCCCTCCCCGCGCATCTCGAGGCGGACCTCCCCGGCTGATCGGTCGGGCGGCGGAGCCCATCCGGCGCCGCGGCGTTGGTATCCCAGGCTCTGGGCGGATTCGCAGGTTCGACGACGAGCACGTAGACTGTGTGGACCGTCACGAGCGGTACCTCGACGAACGCATCCGACCGGTGTCCGCGCCCACCTGCGCGAACCGGTCGTCGACCCGACGTTCGTGTCCGCACCGCACCCGTCCCGGGTGCTCCCCTCGGAGTCCGACGCGCAACCATGTCCGCACCCGCTCCGGCGACGTCCGTCGCCGCACCCACCACCAACCCGCGCTCCCGCGTGGTGATCGCCAGCCTCGTCGGCACGTCGATCGAGTTCTACGACTTCTACGTCTACGCGACCGCCGCGGTCCTCGTGTTCCCCAGCCTGTTCTTCCCGAACGAGAGCGCGGTCGCCTCGCAGCTGTCGTCGTTCGTGACGTTCGCGCTGGCGTTCTTCGCACGCCCGGTCGGATCGATCATCTTCGGCCACTTCGGTGACCGCATCGGCCGGAAGACCACGCTGGTCGCCTCCCTCCTCGTGATGGGGAGCGCGACGTTCCTCATCGGCGTCCTGCCGACGTTCGCGCAGATCGGTGTCTGGGCGCCGGTCCTCCTCGCCGTCATGCGGTTCTGCCAGGGCGTCGGCCTCGGGGGCGAGTGGAGCGGGGCGGCGCTCCTGGCGACCGAGAACGCGCCGTCCGGCCGCCGGGGCGTCTTCGGGTCGCTCCCCCAGCTCGGCGCGCCGATCGGGTTCCTCATCGCCAACGGCGTCTTCATCGTGCTCAACGCGCTCATGCCGGCCGCGGCGGGACAGGCGGCGTCGCCCGCGTTCCAGTCCTTCGGCTGGCGGATCCCGTTCCTCCTCAGCGCCGTGCTCGTGGTCATCGGACTCTACGTCCGGTTCAAGCTCATCGAGTCGCCGGTGTTCACGGGGGTCGTGGAATCGGGCGCGGTCGCCAAGGTGCCGCTCGGCCGTGTGTTCCGCACGTCCTGGCGTGCGGTCGTCGTCGGGACGTTCGGGATGGTCGCGACGTACGTGCTGTTCTACTTCATGACGACGTTCACGCTGACGTACGGCACGGCGCCGTCCACCGTGACCGCCGGTGCGAAGATCGGGCTCGGGTACCCGCGGGGCGAGTTCCTCGGCCTCCTCATGATCGGCGTCGTCTTCTTCGGGATCTTCACGCCGATCGCCGGCATGCTCGCGGACCGCTTCGGGCGCCGCCCGACGCTCATCCTGACGACGATCGGTATCGTGCTGTTCGGCCTGACGTTCCAGTTCTGGTTCGCGTCCGCGCACGGGCCGCTCGGCACGGTGACGTTCCTCGTCGTCGGACTCTCGCTCATGGGCCTGACGTTCGGTCCGATGGGTGCGCTCCTGCCCGAGCTGTTCCCCGCGAACGTCCGGTACACGGGCTCGGCCGTCGCCTACAACGTCGCGAGCATCCTCGGTGCCTCCCTCGCCCCGACCGTCGCGATCGCCCTGTGGAGCGCCAAGGGGAACATCTTCCTCGTCGGGCTCTACCTGACGGGAGCGGCGGTGGTCACACTCGTCGCGCTGTTCTTCGTCCGCGAGACCCGCGGAAGCGACTTCGACCGCACGGACGGCACCGTCGGCGCCGGCACGACAGAGGGGACCACCAGCGCGGGGAGCCTCGCTCCCTGACGCGGGCCACCGCCAGCACGACGGGCGCTCGCCGACCGACCGGGAGGACCGGCACCGGTCGACGGGCGTCCGTCGCCGTGGCGCGGACGGGCGCCTCCGTCAACGCGGGTTGACATGCCGCGAGTGTCAATGTAGGTTGACACCCATGGACAGCGGCACGATCACCGCGCTCGCGGCCGACGCCGGCGACGACGACCCGTTCACGGCCCTCGGTGCCGTGCGGGACCTCCGTCGCGAGGTCGACCGGGTCGAGGCGATCGCCGCCCGTCGCGCACGCAACGCCGGAGCCTCGTGGCAGGAGATCGCCACGCTCCTCGGCGTGAGCCGTCAGGCCGTGCACAAGAAGTACGGCCGCTGCTGACGCGACCTCCGTCACGGGCATGCGCCCGGCACCATCCGAGAAGGAACCGATGAGCAATCCCCTGGCCCGACGCGGCCGCAAGCAGCCGGACGGACCCCGCGCGACCTTCCGTTCACTGCTCCCGTACCTGTTCGAGAACCGCCCGGTGATGGTGTTCATCGTCGTGCTCAGCGTGCTCGGCTCGGCCGCGTCGCTCGCACAGCCCCTGCTCGTGAACCAGGTGATCCAGGCCGTCGAGGCGGGGCACACCCTGACCCTGCTCGTCGTCGCGCTCGCGGCGATGGTCGTCGTCGCGGGGCTCATCAACGGTTTCCAGCACTTCATGCTCCAGCGGGCGGGCGAGGGCGTCGTGCTGTCGAGCCGGCGGCGCCTCGTCGCGCGGATCCTGTCCCTCCCGATCTCCGAGTTCGACGTCCGCCGCACGGGTGACCTCGTGTCCCGCGTCGGCAGCGACACGACGCTCCTCCGCGCGGTCCTGACCCAGGGACTCGTCGAAGCGATCGGGGGCGCCCTGACCTTCATCGGCGCCGTCGTGGGCATGGCGATCATCGACCCGCTCCTGCTCGGTCTCACCGCCATCGTGATCGCCGTCTCGATCGTCGTCGTCGGCGTGCTGTCGCGCCGGATCCGCGCCGCGAGCAAGGCCGCGCAGGAGAAGGTGGGCGACCTGACGGCCGCAGTGGAGCGCGGCATCAGCGCCGTCCGTACGATCCGAGCCGCGGGTGCCACCGAACGCGAGGTCACGGAGATCGACGGCCACGCCTCGGAGGCCTACCGCCGCGGGCTGGACATCGCTCGGATGTCGGCGTTCGTCGTCCCGGTCGCGAGCATCGCCATGCAGCTCTCGTTCATCGTCGTGATCGGCGTCGGCGGAGGACAGGTCGCCGCGGGCAGCATCCAGGTCGCCACCCTCGTGACGTTCATCCTGCTGCTGTTCATGATGATCATGCCGCTCGGTCAGGCGTTCGGTGCGGCGGTCGCGGTCAATCAAGCCCTCGGGGCCCTCGGCCGCATCCAGGAGATCCTCGACCTGCCCACCGAGGACCAGGACGACCACGCCGCCCTCCCGGCCCCCGCGGTCGCCACGGACGACGCCATCACCTTCGAGCACGTGTCCTTCCACTACCGCGAGGCCACCGTCCGCGCGGTGACGGAGGCGGACGGCACGGTCCCGGGAACCGCTGCCGCTGTGCCGGTCCCCGCGGTCGACGGGGCGGACGCGCGCGGCCTGCCGGGCGCGCGCACCGCCTCCCGGCCGGACGGCGACACGACCGGCACGGCCAGCGACACGGCCGTCCTGCACGACGTGTCCTTCGGCGTGCGGCGCGGCACGCGCGTCGCGCTCGTCGGCCCCTCCGGTGCCGGCAAGAGCACGACGCTCGCGCTCATCGAGCGGTTCTACGACCCGACCGACGGCGTCGTCCGACTCGGCGGGATCGACGTCCGCGGGCTCGACCGTGCCGAGCTCCGCAGCCAGATCGGGTACGTCGAACAGGACGCCCCCGTGCTCGCGGGGACGATCCGGGCGAACCTGCTGCTCGGCAAGCCCGAAGCGACCGAAGCCGAGTGCGTGCGCGTCCTCGAGGCCGTCAACCTGTCCGACGTGCTCGAGCGCGACGAACGCGGCCTCGACGCCCAGGTCGGCGAGGACGGCGTCATGCTGTCCGGCGGCGAACGCCAGCGGCTCGCGATCGCCCGCGCGCTCCTCGCCGCCCCGCCGATCCTGCTGCTCGACGAGTCGACGTCGAGCCTCGACGGCATCAACGAGCAGCGGATGCGGGCCGCGATCGACGCGGTGGCCGAGGACCGCACGCTCCTCGTGATCGCGCACCGACTGTCCACCGTCGTCGACTCGGACCACATCGTCGTGCTCGAGCAGGGACGCGTCGTCGGGCAGGGCACCCACTCGGAACTCGTGCAGACGACGCCGCTCTACCGGGACCTGGCGAAGCACCAGCTCCTGGTCTGAGGGCCTGCCCGGACGGTCAGGGCGCGGCGAACGGATCCGGCGTCAGGACGTACACGGTCTCGAGGTACTCCTCGAGACCGTCGTGGGCACCCTCACGCCCGAGCCCCGACGCCTTGACACCACCGAACGGTGCCGCCGCGTTCGAGACGACACCCGTGTTCAGCCCGACCATGCCCGACTCGAGCCGCTCCGCCATGCGCTGGCCGCGCGCGAGGTCCTTCGTGAACACGTACGAGACGAGACCGTACTCGGTGTCGTTCGCCAGCCGGACGGCCTCGTCCTCGGTGTCGAACCGGGTGATCGCCACGACCGGCCCGAAGATCTCGGTCGACAGGATCGCGGACCCGGGCTGGACCGTGTCGAGCACCGTCGGGGCGTAGTAGGTCCCCGGACGGTCCACGCGCTCCCCGCCGAGCACGAGGGTCGCCCCGCGATCGACGGCGTCCGCGACGAGTCGCGCCGCCTTGTCGACCGAGCGCTCGTCGATGAGCGGCCCCATGGTCGTGCCGTCCTCGGTCCCGCGGCCGATGCGGAACCCGCGGACGCGATCGGTGAGCGCCGCGACGAAGGCATCGGCGATCCCGGCCTGCACGAAGAAGCGGTTCGCCGCCGTGCAGGCCTCACCGACGTTGCGGAACTTCGCTGCCATCGCCGCGGACACGGCGGTCTCGAGGTCCGCGTCGTCGAACACCACGAGTGGCGCGTTGCCGCCGAGCTCCATGCTCGTCCGGAGCACGTTGTCCGCGGCCAGCTTGAGCAGTGCCGAGCCGACGGGCGTGGACCCGGTGAACGTGAGCTTCCGGAGTCGCGGATCGGCGATGAGCGGCCCCGACTGCGCCGCGGCGTCCGAGGTCGGCACGACGCCGAGCACCCCGGCAGGCAGCCCGGCCTCGGCGAACAGCCGCGCGAGGTACAGGGTCGTCAGGGGTGTGAGGTCAGCGGGCTTCACGACGATCGTGCAGCCCGCCGCGAGCGCCGGCCCGATCTTCCGCGTCGCCATCGCCAGGGGGAAGTTCCACGGCGTGATCGCGTAGACCGGGCCGACCGGGCGCTTCAGGACGATGGCGCGACCCGTGCCCTCGGGGTTCGTGCCGTAGGAGCCGCCGATGCGCACGGCCTCCTCGCTGAACCACCGGAGGAACTCGGCGCCGTACACGACCTCGCCGCGCGCCTCGGCCAGGGGTTTGCCCATCTCGAGCGACATCAGCCGCGCGAGGTCCTCGGCGTGCTCGTGCACCAGGTCGAACGTGCGACGGAGCACGTCGGAGCGCCCCCGGGGCGAGGTCGCAGCCCAGGCGTCCTGCGCGACCACCGCGGCGTCGAGGGCCGCCATCGCGTCCTCGGGGGTGGCATCGGCCACGGCGGCGATGACGGCGCCCGTCGACGGGTCGCGGACGTCGAAGGTCCGGCCGGACGACGAGGGACGCCATCCGCCCGCGATGAACAGGCCCGTCGGCACGTCCGTCACCCGGACGATGCCGTCGTCGACGGTGGTCGTGTGCGCGGTGGTGGTCTCGCTCGGGTGCGCGGTCGTGGTGGTCCCGTCGCTCATGCTCGTCTCCTCGGGGTCGCGCGTCAGATCTGGGCGCCGTCGGTGCGTTCGAGGCCCTCCCCGACGTCGCTCCGACCGACGTGCCCACCGGCCGCGCGGATCTCGTCGAGCGCGGCCGCGCTCGGTCCGGACGCGACCCCGGCGACGAGGTCCTCGAACACGAAGACGTCGAGGCCGGCTCGGGCACCGTCGAGGGCGGTCGCTCGGACGCAGTGATCCGTGGCGATGCCGACGACGTCGAGCGCGTGCACCTTCCGGTCGTACAGCAGGTCGACGAGCCCCCGACCCTGGTCGTCGACGCCCTCGAACGCGGAGTACGCCGGCTCCCCCATGCCCTTCCGCACGTGGATGTCGACCGGTGCGGTGTCGAGGTCCGGGTGGTACTCGGCCCCGAAGGTGTCCGCCACGCAGTGCACCGGCCACGTCGTGACGTAGTCCGGATCCCCCCACGCGAAGTGACCGCCGTTGTCGTCGTCGCCGTGGTGCCAGTCGCGCGAGGCGACGATGACGTCGTAGTCGCCCGCGTGTCGCCCGAGGAAGGTCGTGATGCGCGCGGCGGTCGCAGCACCCCCGTCCACACCGAGGGCGCCGCCCTCGGTGAAGTCGTTCTGGACGTCCACGATCACGAGCGCTCTGGTCATGCGTCCATCCTGTCCCCTGCCGCCGTCTGCGGCCGCACACGGTCAGGTGTTCGCGAGCTTGCCGCCGCATCGGTAGACCGCAGCGGTGATCGCGTCGAGCGCTGGCAACGCGGCGGCCCGCGACGACCCGAGCGCGTAGAACGCGAAGGTCAGCCGCGTGCCGTCCGCGGCGTCCATGTACCCGCCGAGTGTGTTCGCGGTGTCGATCCAGCCCGTCTTGGCGTGCACCTTGCCGGCGGCGACCGCGTTCGCCCCCGTGAAGCGACCGGCGAGTGTCCCGGTCTGACCGGCGATCGGCAGCGACTGCGCCAGCACGCCGAGGCCCTTCTGCCCGGCCGCGACCTGCACCATGAGCTTCGCGACGAGCGCCGGTGCGACCGCGTTCGAGGCGCTCTCGCCCGAGCCGTCCCGGATCGTGATCGCCGAGGCGTCGATGCCGTAGGTCGACAGGGCCGCGCGGTACACGCCGGTCAGCGATGCCGCTGAGCCGTTCGACCCCGACACCTTCGACGAGATCCGGGCGAGCATCTCGGCGAGCGTGTTGTCGGAGTTCGGGATCATCTGCCCGATCAGGGTCGACACCGGCTGCGACTGTACCTCGGCGATGGTCGTCGTGCCCGTGGTGGCGCGCTTCGTGATCGTCGCCGACGCCGCACCGACCACGCCCGCGTTCGCCAGGGCGGTGCGGAACATCGCGCCAGCGCGGCCGACGGGATCGGTCGACCGGGGGGAGGTCGCGAGACCGGGACTGGCGCGGTCACCGTCCACCATGAGCGCGGTGATCTCCGGCTGGTAACCGATGGTCCGCTCGGCGACCGGCCACGTCGGGTCCCACGCGTCCGCGTCGTTCCAGTACGTGTCGTCGGTGACGATCGTCGTCACGGGCGTGCTGCCGAGCGTCGTCTTGACCTGTTGCGCCAACTGCACGAGCGTCGGGGCCCCCGGGTAGACGGTGGCCCCGCCCGCCGAGAGGGTCGGGTCACCGTGGCCGACGATCGCGACGGTGCCGCCGCCCTCGGAGACCACCGTGGTCGGGATGCGGTAGCCCGCACCGAGGTCGGCGAGCGCCGTCGCGGTCGTGAGCGTCTTCATGACGCTCCCCGTCCGTGCGGGCGTGCCGCCGCTCCGGTCGAACAGGGTCTCGCCCGTCGCGGCGTCGACGACGACGCCCTCGAACTGACCGAGACCAGCGGCGGAGGCCGCCCCTGCGACCGAGCACGTCCCGATCGCCGTCGGACCGGCGGGGTCGGTCGGCACCGGTCGGGCGGCCACCGTCGGCGTCGGCGTCGGTGTCGCCGACCGCGTCGCCGGAGGCGCGGACCGGGAGGCGCCACTCGCCGCCGTCACGCCGGTCACGGGCCTCCCGGCGCCGGGTGTCGTCGCCGCCGCGATCGCGGCGGCGCCACCGGACCCGAGCACGAGGACCGCGACGAAGGCGCCGACCGCCCACGGCATCGGGCGTCGCGCGACCGCACCGCGGAGGCGCGTCGAGGCCGCGCGCCCACCGTGGGGGGCGTCGGCGGCGGGGACGTGGTCGGCGTGGTTCGGCGCGTCGAGGTCGTCGGACATCGCCGACGATTCTACGGGTGGGTCGGCTCCGCGCCAGTGTCGGTGGTGTCGTCCGTCTCGCCCGGGTAGCGCACGCCGACCTGCCGACGCGCCTCGTCCATGACCTCCATGATCGCGACGGTCTGCTCGATCGGCATCGGTCCGCCCTCGTGGTCACCCGACGCGATCATCTCCTCGAACGCCCGCGCCTCGTGGTGGTAGCCGACGCGGTCCTCACGCCCGTCGAACTCCTCGAGCACGTGGCCGTCCCGATCGCGCAGCCGGTAGGTCGTCGGGCCGATCCACGACGGGTCGAGGTCGATCCGCCCTTCGTCCCCGATGATCGACGCCGCGTTCGGGCTGCGCAGGTCGAGCGCGAAGTGCAGCACCGACTGCGCGCCGTCCGGGTGCCCGAGCACGAGCCCCATCTGCGTGTCCACGCCCTGATCGCTCAAGGACCCCACCGCCGCGACCGTCTCCGGCACGCCGAGCGCGTCGACCGCGAACGCCAGCGGGTAGACGCCGAGATCGAGCAGCGCACCGCCGGCCAGCGCCGGGTCGTTCAGCCGGTGCCGCGGGTCCGTCGGCAGGGCCTGGTGGTGCGTCGCCTCGACGAGACGAGGCCGTCCGATGCGTCCCTCGTGCACGAGCTGGCGGATCCGGCTCGCCTGCGGCAGGAACCGCGTCCACATCGCCTCGACGACGAGGACCCCGGCGGCTCGTGCCGCGTCCACGACCCGTCGCGCCTCCGCCGCGTTCACCGTGAACGCCTTCTCCACCAGCACGTGCTTGCCCGCCTCGATCGCCCGCAGGGCGTCCTCGGCGTGTGCCGAGTGCGGGGTCGCGACGTACACCGCGTCGACGGTGTCGTCGGCGACCAGGGCGTCGTAGTCGCCGTGGGCGTGCTCGATGCCGTACTCGTCCGCGAACGCCTGCGCTCTGTCCCGCGTCCGCGACCCCACCGCGGTGAAGCGCACCCCGAGCGCGGCGCTGTCCTCCACGAAGGAGCGAGCGATGCCGCCCGTCCCGATCACGCCCCAGCGAACCGTCATGGTCCCTGTCTACCGGGACCGCGACGGACGTGTGCGAAGCGCGCCGCGGACCACCGCTCACGACGAAGAGGCCCACACCCCGACGTGGGGATGTGGGCCTCGATCGAGCCGCCTGTCGGAATCGAACCGACGACCTATTCATTACGAGTGAATCGCTCTGCCGACTGAGCTAAGGCGGCGGACGCTCCGGATCCGGAGCGGCACGGGTGTCAACTGTAGCGGATCAGGCGGGTGTGCGCGAAACGAGCACGGCGAGGTCCGCGAACGCGGTCTCGATGCTGTCCACCAGGGTCGCGTCCTCGTCCGCCGACCACTGCGACCACGCCTGCCGCACCGCCGCGAGTGCGACCAACGCCACGAGCGTCGAGCGCCGAGCGAGCACGACCGGGTCGCCATCGGGGTGGTCACGCAGGAGCCGTCGTTCCACGACCGCCGAGAGCTGCGCCTGGAACTCCTTCATCGACGCCATGCGCTGACTGAAGAGCTGGGGGTGCTCCCTGAACAGGCGCTGCCGCTCCGGCAGCAGCTCGCGGTCGGCGATGAGTTCCTGCGTCGAGTGGACCAGGAGCGAACCGACGTCCGACAGCAACGAGCCTGTCGGTCCGCCAGCCGCGAACTCGGCCAGGATCGCGTCGTCGGGCAACGAGGGATCGTCACCCGAGAGCGCTTGCTCCTTGTTCGGGAAGTAGTTGAAGAACGTGCGTGGCGAGACGTCCGCGCGCCGCGAGATCTCGTCGACGGTCACCGCGGCGAGGCCCTGCTCGAGCGCGATCCGGATCGCCGCCTGCTGGATCGCCAGACGGGTCGCCCGACGCTTGCGTTCGCGCAGGCCCGGCTCGGTGTCGCTCATCGTCTGATCATCCCAGAGGCGGTGCGGTCGGCGACGGTCGTCCGCCGAGGGCGTCCGTGCATCAGCGGACGGCCCGCGCGATCGTCACCATGAGCGCCTCCAGCGCCAGGAGCGCCGCCACGTTCGCGGCGATGCGGTCTCGGGCGAGGGCGACCGCGTCGAGCACCTCGAGCGCGGACGCGGGAGGCACCGATGCGAGCGCACGATCGAGTTCCGCCTGCATCGACGCGTTCACGGGCTCGACGGGCGCGCCGAGACCGAGCAACAACAGGTCGCGGTACAGGGACATGACGTCGACGAGGATGCGGTCGAGGCCGTCGCGGAGGCTCCGGGTGGCGCGCCGCTTCTGGTCCTCCTCGAGCCCACGCAGCTGCCCGCGGAGCGCCGGCGGCACCGTCCCGCCCGGCTCCACGCCGAGCGACCGGAGCGCCGCGTCACGCTCCTCGGCGTCCTTCTCCTGGGTGATGGCCTTGGCGTCCTCGTCCGCCACGGCGAGCAGGTCGGCCGCGGCGACCACCGCGTCCCCGACACTCCGGACGGCGAGCACGGTCTCGAGGGTGCGGCGACGGCGGTCCCGCGCCTCGGCGCTCGTGGCCAGACGCTGCGCCATCCCGATGTGGCTCTGGGCCTGCCGGGCCGCGTCGACCGCGAGGGTGCGGTCGACGCCGGTGCGGGCGACGATGAGGTCGGCCACCGACGCGACGTCCGGGACCCGGAGGCGCACGGACCGCACCCGCGAGCGGATGGTCGGGATGAGGTCGGCCTCACTCGGGGCGCAGAGGATCCAGACCGTCCGCTCCGGGGGCTCCTCAAGCGCCTTGAGCAGGAGGTTCGAGGTGCGCTCGGTCATCCGGTCGGCGTCCTCGACGATCACGACGCGGTGCCGACCCACCGACGGCGCGTAGTGCGACCCCGTCACGAGCGAGCGGATCTCGTCGATGGTGATGATCACCCGTTGCGTCGACAGGACCGCGACGTCCGGGTGGGTCCGGGCGGTGACCTGCGTCAGGGCGCGGTCGTCGTCGGGGCCGTCACCCACGAGCGCCGCGGCGAACGCGAGCGCCACGTTCGACCGCCCGGAGCCGGGAGGCCCGGTGATGAGCCACGAGTGCGTCATGCTCCCGCTGCCTTCGGGGGCCTCGGCCGCCGCTCGGAGCGCGGCGACCGCGTCCGCCTGGCCGGTCAGCCCGTCCCACACGCTCACCGGGACACACTCTCATCGGCCACCGACAGCGCGGAGCGATCGCGGGAGGTCACGCCGCCGCTCCGAGCACCTGCCCGACCCGAGCGCGCACCGCCCCCGCCAGTTCCTCCAGGGGGCGTGTGGCGTCGAGCACGAGGAACCGGTCCGGCTCGGCTCGGGCCATGGCGAGGAAGGCGTCGCGCACCGCGGTGTGGAACGCGGTCGCCTCCGACTCGAGTCGGTCCAGGGTCCCCCGTGCGGCGGCCACCCGACGGCGGCCGACGACGGGGTCGAGGTCGAGCAGCACCGTCAGGTCCGGGGTCAGGCCGTCCGCGGCCCAGTCCGAGACCGCTCGGACCCGGTCGGCGCCCAGCGATCGCGCGACGCCCTGGTAGGCCACCGACGAGTCGATGTAGCGGTCCTGCACCACGACGTCGCCCCGGGCGAGCGCCGGCCGGACGACGGTCTCGACATGGTGTGCCCGGTCGGCGGCGTAGAGCAGCGCCTCGGCCCGCGGGGCGACGTGCCCACGCTCGTGCAGGACCATCTCGCGGATGCGCTCGCCCAGCGCGGTGCCGCCCGGCTCGCGGGTGCGCACGACCGTCCGGCCCCCCTCGGTCAGCCAGTCCTCGAGGAGGGCCGCCTGCGTGCTCTTGCCCGCGCCGTCGCCGCCCTCGAGGGTGATGAACCGTCCGCGGCCGGTCCGGCCCGACGCGCTCACTTCTTCTTGGTGGCGGGCTTCCGGGTGGCCTTGGCGCGGGGCTTCGCCGGGCCCTTCGCACGCTTGTCCGCGAGCAGCTGGACGGCCCGGTCGAAGTCGACCGCCTCGACGTCCTCGCCGCGGGGAATGGTCGCGTTCGTCTCGCCGTCGGTGACGTACGGCCCGAAGCGTCCGTCCTTGACCTTGATCGGCTTGCCGCTCACCGGGTCCGCCTCGAACTCCTTGAGCGCGCTCGACGCTCGACGCGCGCCGTACTTCGGCTGTGCGAAGAGCTCGAGGGCCCCGGGCAGGTCGATGTCGAAGATGGCGTCCTCGCTCGGGAGCGTCCGCGTGTCGGCGGCCTTCTTGAGGTACGGGCCGTAGCGGCCGTTCTGCGCCGTGATCTCCTCGCCCGACTCCGGATCCGTCCCGACCACGCGCGGGAGGTCGAGCAGCTTGAGGGCGGTCTCGAGGTCGATGGTCTGCGGGTCCATCGACTTGAACAGCGAGGCCGTGCGCTCCTTCGGGGGCGCTGCCTTCTTCGTGGTGCGCTTCGGCGCCGTCGCGGTCGTCGTCGTGCCCTCGGCAGCGTCTGCCGCCGTGGACGCCCGGACCTCGCCGGTGGCCTGGTCGACCTCGGCCTCGGGTTCCGGCGTCCGCTCGGTCACGTAGGGCCCGAACCGGCCGTCCTTCGCCAGGACCTCCTTACCGGTCGCGGGGTTGATGCCGACCACGCGGTCCCCCACGACGGGCGCCTCGATCAGCTCGCGCGCCTTCTCGGCCGTCAGCTCGTCGGGTGCGAGCTCCTCGGGCACGTTCACACGACGGGGCTGCTCGGGGTCGTCACTCGGTGCCTCGATGTAGGGGCCGTACTTGCCGATGCGCAGCGTCAGGTCGGGCGCGAGCTGGACGGAGTTGATCTCGCGCGCGTCGATCTCGCCCAGGTTGTCGATGACCCCGCGGAGGCCGCGTTGGGCGTCGGTGCCGAAGTAGAAGCCGTTGAGCCAATCGACCCGGTCGGCCTCGCCATCGGCGATGCGGTCGAGATCGCCCTCCATCTCGGCGGTGAAGTCGTACTCGACGAGGTCGTGGAAGTACTCCTCGAGCAGCCGGACGACGCTGAAGGCGATCCAGCTGGGAACGAGCGCACTGCCGCGCGGCGTGACGTACCCGCGGTCGACGATCGTCGACAGGATCGCGGCGTACGTGGACGGACGGCCGATGCCGAGCTCCTCGAGCGCCTTGACGAGGCTCGCCTCGGTGTACCGCGGCGGCGCCGACGTGTCGTGGCCCTTGGCCTCGATGCCCTCGACGCCGAGGTGGTCGCGCTCCGCCACCTGCGGGAGCGACGTGTCGGCCGCGTCGCTCGCGTCGTGCCGGTCCTCGTCACGACCCTCCTCGTAGGCGTTGAGGAACCCGCGGAAGGTGATGACCGTGCCCGACGCGGTGAACTCGGCGTCCGTCCCGCCCTGCGTGACCGCCAGCCCCTCGACGGCCTCGGGTGCGGCGATCCCGATCACCACGGAGGCCGTGGAGCCCTTGGCGTCGGCCATCTGCGATGCGACCGTCCGCTTCCAGATGAGGTCGTAGAGCTTCCAGTCGTTGCCGCGGAGCACGCCCTCCATCTGGCTGGGCGTCCGGAACGTGTCGCCCGCCGGCCGGATGGCCTCGTGGGCCTCTTGGGCGTTCTTGCTCTTGCCCGCGTACGTGCGTGGCTTGTCCGGGACGGTGTCCGAACCGTAGAGCTCGGCCGCCTGCTTGCGCGCGGCGGTGACGGCCTGCTGCGAGAGCGACGCGGAGTCGGTCCGCATGTAGGTGATATGCCCGTTCTCGTACAGCGACTGCGCGACGCTCATGGTCTGCCGCGCGCTGAACCGCAGCTTGCGGGCTGCCTCTTGCTGCAGGGTCGACGTCGTGAAGGGCGCCGCGGGACGACGTGTGTACGGCTTGGACTCGACGCTGCGGACGACCGCATCGCCGGCCTGCTGGAGCACCGACGCGAGGCCGTTCGCCGATGCCTCGTCGAGCCGGACGGCGTCCGAGGTGGCGTTGCCGCGGTCGTCGAAGTCACGGCCAGCGGCGACGCGGGTGCCGTTGAGCCGCGCGAGGCGGGCCGGGAAGACCGACGCGTCCTTCGCGAACCGCGCGGTGAGATCCCAGTAGTTCACCGACACGAAGGCGAGCCGTTCGCGCTCGCGATCGACCACGAGTCGGGTGGCCGCCGACTGCACGCGGCCGGCGGACAAGCCCGGGCCGACCTTGCGCCACAGGACCGGGGAGACCTCGTACCCGTACAGGCGGTCCAGGATCCGGCGGGTCTCCTGCGCGTCGACGAGCGCGGTGTCGAGGTCTCGGGTGGCCTCCTTCGCGCGCTGGATGGCCTCCTTCGTGATCTCGTGGAACACCATGCGCTTGACGGGGACCTTCGGCTTGAGGACCTCGAGCAGGTGCCAGGCGATCGCTTCACCCTCGCGGTCCTCATCAGTGGCGAGGTAGAGCTCGTCGGCGTCCTTCAACGCGCGCTTGAGCTCGGTGACCGTCTTCTTCTTCGCGTCGGAGACGACGTAGTAGGGCTCGAACCCGTTCTCGACGTCGACGGAGAACTTGCCGAGCGAGCCCTTCTTCTTGTCGGCCGGGAGGTTCTTGGGCTCCACGAGGTCACGGATGTGACCGACGGATGCCTGGACCTCGTACCCGTCGCCGAGGTACTGGGCGATCGTCTTCGCCTTCGCGGGGCTCTCGACGATCACGAGCTTCTTCGTGCCTGGCACGTGACTCCTTGATCGAATGCTGCGGGCGGTCGTCGCGCGACGAGCGGCGCTCGAAGGACCGTGGGTGTCGGTGGGTGGCGGACCGACAGGCACACCATACACACACGACCGGCGGCTTCCGCCGCTCGCGTGCGCCGCTGTGTGGTGAGGCCGGGGTGCTGCCCGGGCATCGTCCGGGCGACGGCGGCGGGACCCGCACGCGCCGTCGCCGCCGTCGGGACGAGCGGTCCGACGGCCCGGAGGCGGACCGTCACCGTCGCGCCGTCGACGTCGCACCGTTCGACGTCCGTGCCCTCGGCGCGGGCGACGTGCGACACCGCGTCGCAGGGCGGTCCCGGGACGAGTCCGACGGCGGCGGCCGCGCCGGCGACCGCCGCCGAGTCCGCCGCGGTCGCGACGTGGAGGGCGTCCACGCCGCGCCGGATCCCGGCGAGCACCGCGGTCGACAGGAGGACCGTGGCGAGCACCGTGGCGACCAGCACGATCGTCACCGCGCCGCGGTCGTCCCGGGCGTCGGGATGCGCCGCTCGCGCCCGGGGTGGCCCGGTCATCGCCCGCCCGCCGCGGCACACCCGCGCGCCGACACCGACACCGCGGGCATCGGTCCCATCCGACGATCCGCTCGGAGCACCGCGCACACGAGTCCGGACGGGAACTCGAACCGGACCGCGGCGCCTGGAGCGAGGGCATCGGCCGCGCCTGCAGCCGCCGCACCGTCCCCACGAGCCGCGGCGCGCGCCGCCACGGCCGCGGCGACCTGCATCCGGGCCTGCTCGCCGGCCAGCACCACGCCGCCGAGCACGAGCCCCAGCACGACCGTGACGACGGGGAGCGCGACGGCGAACTCGACCGTCACTGATCCGCGCTCCCCACCGACCGGGGACGTCACAGCGAGAGCGCGTCGCTGATGATGCCACTGAGGAGGGACTGGACGGCCCCCGACCGCACCACTGCCACGAGCACCCCGGCGAACGCCACCGCCGCCAGCACCACCACCGCGTACTCCGCCGTGGCCGAGCCCCGCTCCCCCGCCGCCCGAGACCACCAC
>NZ_QKTT01000009.1:0-149047 GCF_003234555.1 Curtobacterium sp. MCBD17_019
GGTGGGGTGTGCTCGGTGGCTGCGGGGCCGGGAGGAACGGTGCGGGTCGGGTGGACCGCGCGCCGGTCGGAGCCGCTCGCGGTCGGAGCCGCTCGCGGTCAGGCCCGTGAACGGGTCCGGCCCAGACGTCCGGTCGGATGGGTGGTGACCGGGCGTCTGGGCTGACACGGTGTCACTTGATGGTGGCGACGGCCTTCTGGACCTTGCTCGCGAGGTCCGAGGACAGCGGGGCAGAGCCGGCCTGCTGCGCGGCGGCCTGCTGGGCGTCCGACGAGGCGACGTAGTCCAGGTACGCCGTGACGAGGCCGGCCTTGCTGCTGTCGCTGTACTGCTGGCACGCGATGGCGTACGAGACGAGCACGAGCGGCCAGGCGCCCTTCGCGGTGTCCTTGCGGTTGATGTCGATCGCGAGGTCGTTCTTCGCGCGGCCCGACACGACGTCGGAGTCCGCGACGACCTTGGCTGCGCCGTCGGCGCTGATCTTGGTGGCGGTGCCGCCGACCATGAGCTTGGCCTTCGAGAGGCTGCCGGCGCCGGAGTCGTCGATGTAGGTGATCGAGTTCGACGCACCACCCATGGCGCTCGCGACACCCGAGGTGCCCTGCGCGCCGTCACCGACCTTGTACGGGTAGGTCTGGCTCGGGGCGGCGTTCCAGACGTCCGACGCGTTCGCCGAGAGGTACTCGGTGAAGTTCTGCGTCGTGCCCGAGTCGTCCGAGCGGTGGATCACGTTGATCGAGGCGGACGGCAGCGACGCGCTCTTGTTGAGCTTGGCGATCGCCGGGTCGTTCCACTTGGTGATCGTGCCCTTGAAGATGCCGGCGACGGTCTCGGCGTCGAGCGTGAGGTTCTTGACGCCGTCGACCTTGTAGGCGATGGCGATCGGCGAGATGTAGATCGGCAGGTCGATGCCCTTGGTGCCGGTCTTGCACTCCTTGAAGTCGCCCGACAGCTCGGTGTCGGCGAGTGCTGCGTCGGAGCCGGCGAAGTCGGCGGCGCCGGAGATGAAGCTCGAGCGGCCCGCGCCGGAGCCCTGCGGGTTGTAGTTGACCGTCACGCCGGACGCCTTCGACTGGAAGCCCGAGATCCAGGTCGTCTCGGCGGTCCCCTGCGCGCTCGAGCCGATGCCGTTCAGGGTGCCGGAGAGGCTGGAGAGGTCCGCGCCCGTCGAGGCGGAGGACGAGGCGCTGGCGGAGCTGCCGCTGCCGCTGCCCTCGTTCGCCGCGCAGGAGGAGAGCACGATCGCGCCGGCGATCGCGATGGCCGCGACCGAACCGATTCGCTTGATGTTCACAGGGGTCCCTTCGGGGATGTCAGGTGCAGGGGCGGCCGGTGGGTGGCCGACCTGCGAGTGACAGTAAGGAAGGGAGGTGACGGGGACGACGCCGCTCGGTGAACGACGGGTGAACGAGCGGGGAACGGGATCGCGGGATCGTGCGGCGCGGTGCCGACCGCGCTATACGTGGATCCGTGTGTGCCCGCTCCGGCACCGCAGGGCGCGTCAGTCGTGGACGCCGGACGAGTGGGTCTCGACGGCGATGAGCTCGTCGTCGGCGATGTGCAGCACCGCGAAGTCCCCGGTCGAGAGCATCGCGGCCCGGTGCAGGTCGAAGCGCGAGTCCTCGCCCGAGGTCGCAGCGGCGATGTGCGTGATGATGTCGGGGAGCACCGGGCCGTGCGAGCAGAGCACGGTGGTGTGTCCCTTCCGGAGCCGCTTGCGCACGACCCCCGGCACGTCGCTCTTGCCGTGCTCGTGGGCGTCCTGGCTGATGTCGGCGGTGCTCGTGACGCCGATCTTCGTCCGCGCCGAGAGCGGCTCGACCGTCGCCAGGCATCGCGCGGCCGTGCTGCTCACGATCTTCCGCGGGCCGAAGGCGGCGATCGCCGGCGCGACCTGCTTGGCCTGCGTCCGCCCGACCGGCAGGAGTGGCCGGGTGGCGTCGGGTCCGCTCCACTGGTGCCGCGGCGTGGTCTTGCCGTGCCGGAGGGCGATCATCGCGAACGTCCGGTGCTGGCCCACGGCGGCCCGTTCGGCGAAGCGGTCGAGGATGGCGATGTCGCGCTCGTACGTGAGCATCGACCGTGCGGCGTCGATGTCCACCCACTCGAGCGCGGCGACCTCGTCGTTCGGGTGGAAGGCCCCGGCCCGCTCGATCTCGGTGTCCTTGACCTGAGCCACCCAGTAGTGGACGACCTTGTCGCGGCCGTTCGGGAGCACGTACTCGGCCGTGCCGATCGGGGCGCCGAGGTGCACGCGGTAGCCCGTCTCCTCACGGATCTCGCGGACCGCTGCATGCGGCACCGACTCGCCCGGGTCCACCTTGCCCTTGGGGAACGAGACGTCCTTGTGGTGCTCGCGGTGGATCAGGAGCACCTGGGGGCCGCTCTCGTGCCGTCGCCAGCACACGGCACCGGCGGCGACCACGAGGCCGTCGGGTGTCGTCTGGCTCATCGGGAGGAACGCTTCCGCGCTGAGATCTGGCGCATCAGGCTGTCCTGCAGGTCGAGTAGGGGTTCGCCGTCGTCGTCCACCGCGTGCCGGGTCCACTCGCCGTCGGACTCGAGGTGCCACGAGCTCGTGGTGTCGGCCATCGCGAGGTCGAACAGCCGCTCCATCTCGTCGATGTGCCGCGGCGCGGTGAGTCGGACGAGGGCCTCGACGCGGCGGTCGAGGTTGCGGTGCATCATGTCGGCACTGCCGATGTAGACCGCCGGGTCGCCGCCGTTGTGGAACGAGAAGACCCGCGAGTGCTCGAGGTACCGGCCGACGATGGAGCGCACGCGGATGGTCTCGCTGTAGCCCTCCATCGCGGGCTTGAGCGAGCAGATGCCACGGACCCAGATGTCGATCGGGACACCCGCCTGGCTGGCGAGGTACAGGGCGTCGATGATCTCCTCGTCGACCATCGAGTTCACCTTGATCCGGATGCCCGAGGGCTTGCCCGCGAGCGCGTTCACCGTCTCGGTGTGGATCCGCTTGAGCAGGCCCTTGCGGAGGTGGAGCGGGGCGACGAGCAGCCGCTTGAACTTCTTCTCGATCGCGTAGCCGGACAGCTCGTTGAACAGGCGGGTGACGTCCTTGCCGACCTGATCGTCGGTGGTGAACAGCCCCATGTCCTCGTAGATACGGCTCGTCTTCGGGTTGTAGTTGCCCGTGCCGATGTGCGTGTAGTGCCGCAGTCCGTTCTTCTCCTGGCGGATCACCAGGGCGATCTTGCAGTGCGTCTTGAGCCCGACGAGTCCGTAGACGACGTGCACCCCGGCACGCTCGAGCTTGCGCGCCCAGCCGATGTTGTTCTGCTCGTCGAACCGGGCCTTGATCTCGACGAGTGCGAGCACCTGCTTGCCGGCCTCCGCGGCGTCGATCAGGGCCTCGACGATGGGGCTGTCACCCGACGTCCGGTAGAGCGTCTGCTTGATGGCCAGGACGTTCGGATCGGCGGCGGCCTGCTGCAGGAACGCCTGCACGCTCGTGGAGAAGGACTCGTACGGGTGGTGGACGAGGACGTCTTCGCGTCCGATCGCGCGGAACAGGTCGGGCTTCATGTTCGGCTCGTCGGGCTGCAGCTGCACCGCCGTGGTGGGCACGTGCCGCGGGTAGTGCAACTCCGGGCGGTTGATCTTGGCGATCTCGAACAGTCCGCCGAGGTCGAGCGGCGACGGCAGACGGAAGACCTCTTGCTCGGTGACGTCGAGCTCGCGGATGAGCAGGTCGAGGGTCACCGGGTCCATGTCCTCGGTGATCTCGAGGCGGATCGGCGGCCCGAACCGGCGTCGGAGCAGCTCGCGCTCGAGCGCCTGCAGGAGGTTCTCGGCCTCGTCCTCCTCGATCTCGACGTCCTCGTTGCGGGTGACGCGGAACACGTGGTGCTCGACCACCTGCATGCCGGGGAACAGGTCGTCCAGGTGGTTCGCGATGAGGTCCTCGAGCGGGATGAAGCGCAGCCGCCCCGACCCGTCGTCCGGGAGCTGCACGAAGCGCGGGAAGTTCTGCGGCACCTTGAGCCGGGCGAACTCCTGTCGCTCCGTCTTGGGGTTCCGGACCCGCACCGCGAGGTTGAGGGAGAGCCCCGAGATGTAGGGGAACGGGTGGGCCGGGTCGACCGCCAGGGGCATGAGCACCGGGAAGATCTGGTCGGTGAAGTACTCGTCCATCCGGACGCGGTCGGCCTCGGCCAGGTCCGACCAGTTCTCGACGTGGATCCCCGCGGCGTCGAGGTCGGGCTTGAGCGAGTCGCGGAAGGCGTGCGCGTGGCGGTCCTGGAGCTCGTGGGCGTCGCGGGCGATGTCGGCGAGCACGTCGAGCGGGGCGCGGCCCACGTTCGTCGGCACGGCGATGCCGGTGTCGATGCGGCGCTTGAGCCCCGCGATGCGCACCATGAAGAACTCGTCGAGGTTCGAGGCGAAGATCGCGAGGAAGTTCGCACGCTCGAGCAGGGGAACCGCGCGGTCCTCGCCGAGTTCGAGCACGCGCTGGTTGAACCGGAGCCAGCTGAGCTCGCGGTCGAAGTACCGATCCGTCGGCAACGACTCGTGCTCGACGCGGACGATCTCGTCGAAGTCGTCGAGATCCGGGGTGACGGATTCGCCGTCCAGCTGCGGCTCGGTTTCCATGGACTCATCCTGCCATCCGGGTCCCCCACGCGGTGGTGGTGGGACGACCTCGTGGAGAACCCAGGGCGAACGGACGACGTGGAGGCGTCGGTCAGGGTGCCCCGTACTGCACGTCCACCGCGTGCTCGGTGAACCCGGTGCGACGGTAGAGCGCGAGCGCCGGGACGTTGTCGCCCTCGACGTAGAGCGCCGCCGCGGTGAGTCCCCGCCCGCGCAGACGCGCCATCCCCGCGCGCATGAGCACGCCGCCGATCCCCTGCCCCTGCAGGTCCGGGCGCACGGCCACGGCGTAGAACTCACCGATGCCGTCCTCGACCTTGAGCCAGCAGGAGCCGGCCAGCCGGGGATCGTCACCGCGTCGGAGGAGGAGCAGGTCGGCACCGTCGAACCACGGCTCGCGCTCGCGGTCGCGGAGGTCGTCGAGCGTCATCCGGCCCTGCTCCGGGTGGTGCGCGAACGCGGCGGCGTTGAGGTCGAGCCAGGCGTCCTCGTCGATGCCCGGGCGGAACGCGTCGACGTGCTGGTCGGCCGGGAGGCCCGGGTCGGCCGCGACGCGGACCTCGCCTCCGCCCGCCGCTGCGGTCCCGGCCCCTGCGCTCCCCTCCGTGAGTGGGGCGCGCAGCTGGAGCAGCCGGCGGACGGGGTGCCACCCGGCCCGGGCCGCGAGGGCCTGCGCCGCCGGTGCGTCGCCGTGGGCCCATGCGAGCGACGGAGCCGGTCGGACCGCGAGCGCACGGTCGACGAGCGCGGTCCCGATGCCGCGGCCCCGGGCCTCCCGGCCGACCGCGAGTTCGAGTTCGCCGTCGCGCAGCACCGCGGCCCCTCGGCCGTCGTCGTCGCTGAGGACGCGGGCGCGTCCGGCGCGGACGTCGACGAGGGTCTGGTCGGAGAACGGCGGTGCCTCGCCGTGGGCGGCGGCCTCGGCCGCGAGCGCCCGGACGAGGTCACCCCCTGCGGTGTCAGACACCGTCGCCGGCCAACCGGTCGGCGTCGTCGTCGTACACGTTGAAGCGGTAGCCGACGTTGCGGACCGTGCCGATGAGCGACTCGAGGTCCCCGAGCTTCGCGCGCAGGCGCCGGACGTGGACGTCGACCGTGCGCGTGCCGCCGAAGTAGTCGTAGCCCCAGACCTCGCTGAGCAGCTGCTCGCGCGTGAACACCCGTGAGGGGTGGGTCGCGAAGAAGCGGAGGAGCTCGAACTCCTTGAAGGTGAGGTCGAGCGGCCGGCCGCGCACCTTGGCCGAGTAGCTCGCCTCGTCGATGACGACGCCCGACGCCTGGATCTTCGACCCGGACTGCGCCTGGGAGGCCCGGCCCACGACGAGGCGGATGCGGGCGTCGACCTCGGCCGGGCCGGCGGTCTCGAGCACGACGTCGTCGATGCTCCACTCGCTGTTCACCGCGGTGAGTCCACCCTCGGTCACGACGAGCACGACCGGCGTGGTCGATCCGGTGGTCGAGAGGATCTTGCAGAGGGACTTCGCGCTCACGAGGTCCGTCCGGGCGTCGACGAACATGAGGTCGCTCGACGGCGCGTTGACCAGCTGCGAGGCCTCGGCCGGGACATGTCGGATGCGGTGGCTCAGGAGACCGAGCGCGGGCAGCACCTCACCGGGCGCGGTCGAGGTGAGCACCAGCAGCTGGGCCACGGAACCTCCAGGACGGGTCGGGGCGGTCCCCCACATCCTAGTGACGCCCCCGGACGGACCCTGCGCCTGCGCCTGCGCCCGCTCCCGCTCCCGGTCCCGGTCCCGGCACCGGCCGCACGCCCCGCACCGGTGCGATGATGTGACGATGAGCGACACGACACGGACGAGCCGCATGACCACCCTGTCGGTCGTCCCGGTGTGGGTGCTCGCCGTGGTCGGGGCCGTCCTCGTCCTGCTGCTCGCGCACGAGGACCCCTTCGCCTGGATGCTCCTCGTGCTCGTGGGCAGCGTGCTCGTCGGCTTCGTGCTCCAGCTCGCGACCCAGACCAAGGACGGACTCGTGCTCCGCATCAGCGCGGCGTCGTCCGGGGCGTTCGTCGTGGTGCTCGTCGGGACCGTCCTGCTGCTCGTCCGAGCGTGACGGGCGCGACGGGCGCGACGGGCGCCTCCGGCCGGACGGGGCCGACGGCCTGACGGATCGCCCGGCCTGCGGCTCGCCGTCCGCGCCGGACGCGGGAGCGTCAGGGCCGCCGCGTAGACTCCGGGCATGGATTCGCTGCTCCCGCTCGAGCTCTTCTACGTGGGTCTCCTCGGGCTCGCGTCGCTCGCCATCGCGTTCACATCGGTCGTCGTGCTCGTCAAGCTCTTCAAGGGTCAGCGCTGACCCGATGATCGACATCCCATCGAACCTCCCGGCCGAGCTCGTCCCGCTGTCCTGGCTCATCGGCGTGTGGGAAGGCACGGGCGTCGTGCACTACCCCGTGGGCGACGACGTCCGTGAGCACGAGTTCGGCCAGCGGGTCAGCTTCAGCCACGACGGCCTGCCCTACCTCAACTACTCGTCGTCCGCCTGGCTCCTCGACGAACGGCAGACGCCACTCACCGCCGAGATGGGCTACTGGCGGCTCGACCGTCCGTCCGAGCCGGGGGACCGCGGTCCCGCCATGCTCCTCGGCGAGGGCGCGATGCCGTTCACCACGGCGCGGAGCGTCGAGGCGCTCCGCAACAACGACGACGGCTTCGACATCGAGGCCTCGATCATCCACCCGACCGGCGTCAACGAGCTCTACGTCGGGCGTATCCACGGGCCCCGGATCGATCTGTCGACCGACGCCGTGATGCGCTCCTCGAACGCCAAGGAGTACTCCGCGGCGACGCGCATGTACGGCCTCGTCGAGGGCAAGTTGTTCTGGGCGTGGGACATCGCGGCGCTCGGGCAGGAACTCACCTCGCACGCCTCCGGGCAGCTCGCCCGGGTCGAGTGACCATGTCGAACGCCGACGGCACCACCTCGCCGGACCGGGAGGGCACCCCCTTCGCGAGGCGGGACGGGTACGTCGACGACGGCGCGGGTGTCGCGGCGCACTACGGCAACCCGCTCGGCGAACAGCGTCTGCTCGAGCGGGGCCGCGCCGTGGTCGACCTCGGCACGTACGGCGTCGTCACGGTGACGGGCCCGGACCGGCTGTCGTGGCTCAACTCGATGACGACGCAGCTGTTGCTCGGCCTCGCTCCGGGCGTCCCGACCGAGACCCTCGTGCTCGATGCCTCCGGACGACTCGAGCACGCGGCACGCGTCGTCGACGACGGCACCACAACCTGGCTCGTGACCGACCCCGGCGACGCCGCCCCACTCGCGGCGTGGCTGACGTCGATGCGGTTCATGCTCCGCGTCGACGTGGCCGACCGGTCCGCCGAGCACCGGGTCGTCGGCGCCTTCGCGGACGCGCCCCTGGCCGCGGTCGCCCCCGTCGTCACCTGGACGGACCCCTGGGCCGCGATCGCCGTCGGCGGCTGGAGCTACGCCGACCCGTCCGACCACCCGGGCCGGGACTGGTCGCTCCGTCTCGCCGTGCTCACGCCCGCGGACGCTGCCGCGCTCGCCGCGTCCGACGTGCCCGCCGCGGGCACGCTCGCCCTGGAGGCCCTGCGCATCGCCGCGTGGCGCCCGCGTCTCGCGGACGCCGACGAGCGAACGATCCCGCACGAGCTCGACTGGATGCGTTCCGCCGTCCACCTCGACAAGGGGTGCTACCGCGGGCAGGAGACCGTCGCGAAGGTGCACAACCTCGGGCATCCGCCGCGCCGCCTCGTGCTCCTGCACCTCGACGGCTCCCAGGGGGTCCTGCCCGCGCCGGGCGCCGTGGTCCGGGCGCAGTCCGACGACGCCGAGGTCGGCAGGGTCACCGCGGTGGCGACGCACCACGAGCTCGGTCCGATCGCGCTCGCGGTGGTCAAGCGCACGGTCGACCCGACCGCGGTCCTCGTCACGGACGCCGAGGACACCGTGGTCACGGCCGCGCAGCAGGTGATCGTCCCGCCGAGCGCGGGGGCGACGGCGGACGTGCCCCGGATGCCGCGCCTCGGCGCGGTCCGTCGCCCGACCTCCTGACCCCTGTGCCGCCGACGTCGGTCCGGCGGCGGCGCGCTGATCCGGCCGCGCTCACGCCGGCGCGACCGCTGACCACGGCACGGTCACCTCGCCGAGGCGCCATCGGGTGACGCCGTGGAGGACCGGCCAGCCCCGGTCGCGCATCGCCCGGACGGTGGCGATCCACCGCTGGCGGGGCCCGTAGGTCCCGAGCGGCGCGGCGACCGCCCACGCGTGGTCGAGGTCCCGCAGGTAGTCGTGCACGCGCTCCCCGGGAACGTTCCGGTGGATGAGTGCCTTCGGCAGCCGTTCGGCCACGATCGAGGGGGCCTCGAGTCCGGCCAGGCGGAGCGACACCGTGAGGGTCTGCGGGCCGCCCCGCGTGACGTCGATCCAGCTCGCGACGCGGCCGACCTCGTTGCACGTGCCCTCGACCAGGACCCCGTCGGGCTGGAGTCGGTCGGTCATGAGCGCCCAGGCGGCCGGGACCTCGTCCTCGGCGTACTGGCGGAGCACGTTGAACGCGCGGATGACGGCGGGGCGACGACCCCGGGGCGTGGGTGTCTCGAACCCGCCGAGCCGGAACGTCACCCCGTCACGTTCGGCGAGCCGGGCGATCCGGACCCGCTCGGGCTCGATCTCGATCCCGGTGACCTCGACGTCGGGCCGGACTCGCACCAGGCGGTCCCGGAGTTCGAGCGTGGTCGTCGGGCTCGCCCCGTAGCCGAGGTCGGCCACGAGCGGATCGTCCGTGCGGCGCAGCACCGGGAGTGCGGCGATCCACCGGTCCACGCGCCGCAACCGGTTCGTGCCGGTGGTGCCGCGCGTGACGTTCCCGATCGGCATCCACCCAGGGTAGGGCCAGGGCGGGCTCGTCCGATCGGGCCTCCGGGCCGCTCGGTAGACTCCGGGCATGACCTCGACACTCGTCCTCCTGCGGCACGGCAACAGCGACTGGAACCAGAAGAACCTCTTCACCGGTTGGGTCGACGTGCGGCTCAGTGAGCTCGGCGAGCAGGAGGCGAAGCGTGCGGGGCAGCTCATCGCCGAGTCGGGGATCGTGCCCGACGTCCTCTACACCTCGGTGCTCACGCGGGCGATCCAGACGGCGGACATCGCCCTGCTCGAAGCCGACCTCGCGTGGCTGCCGGTCAAGCGGAACTGGCGTCTCAACGAGCGGCACTACGGCGACCTGCAGGGCAAGGACAAGGCGCAGACGCTCGAGCAGTACGGCGAGGAGCAGTTCATGGAGTGGCGTCGGTCGTTCGACGTCCCGCCGCCCCCCATCGCCGACGACGCCGAGTGGTCCCAGGCGCACGACCGGCGGTACGCGGGCCTCGGCGACGACCTGCCGCGGACGGAGTCGCTCGCGCTCGTGATCGACCGCCTGCTGCCGTACTGGCAGTCGGACATCGTGCCCGACCTCGCGGCGGGCCGCACGGTGCTCGTCACCGCCCACGGCAACTCGCTCCGGGCGCTCGTCAAGCACCTCGACGGCATCTCGGACACCGACATCGCTGGCCTCAACATCCCGACGGGCATCCCCCTGGTGTACGAGCTCGACGACGAGCAGCGTCCGACCGGTCCCGGCCGGTACCTCGACCCGGACGCCGCCGCCGCGGGTGCCGCCGCGGTCGCCGCTCAGGGCAAGAAGTAGGGGCAGCTCCCGGCCTTCCCCCTCCCCGCCGAGATCGCACAACGCGCCGCTCACCTCCAGAGGTGAGCGGCGTGTTCTGCGATCTCGGCGCCCTCTTCAGGCGCCGAAGTGCCGGCTGATCTCCAGCACCAGTTGCGCGACGTCGAGGGCCGCGCCGGTGTCGACCCGTACGACGGGCCCGAGCCCGACCGGCCCCGCGGCGGCCGCGTGCTCGTCCCAGAAGGCGAGCACGTCCTCCAGATCGCCGTGCGTGGGGTGCCGCAGGGGCGAGCCGGGGTCGTACCGGTCGCGCAGGCGTTCCTCGGCGACCGTCCGGTCGACGTCGCACCAGACCTCGACGAACCGCGGGGACCCGGCGCGCGCCAGCCCCGTCACGAGGTGCTCCCGATCACGCGTCGGGAGCCACACCGCGTCGAGCACGACGCCGGCTTCGACCGCCGCGGCCATGCCCCAGACGGTGTCCATCGCGACGCCGCCCAGTGCTCGCGACGTGATCATCGGGCCCGCGATGTCGGCGAGCGGTTCCTTGACGGCGTCCTTCGACAGGAGCGGGCATCCGAGCACCTCGGCCAGGCCGGCCGCGAGCGTGGTCTTGCCCGATCCCGGGAGTCCGTTGACGAGGATCGCGACGGCAGCCATACGACCATCCTCGCAGAGCCGGGTCGGCCATCGGCCCGGCGGGTCCGGCTACTCGGCCGTCGCGCCCACCCAGTCGCCGGTCGCCAGGTACTGCACCTTCTTGGCGATGGACACGGCGTGGTCGGCGAAGCGCTCGTGGTACCGGCTGGCGAGGGTCGCGTCGACGGTGTCGATCGTCGCGCCCTTCCAGGTCTCCCCGAGCACGGCGTCGAACACGCTGGCGTGCAGCTCGTCGACCCGGTCGTCCTCGTCACGGATCTCCTCGGCGAGGGTGACGTCCTCGGTCAGGAGCAGCCGCGCGAGCTTGTCGGCCATCGCGACGTCGAGGGCGCCCATGTCGCGGAACGTGGAGCGGAGGCTCTTCGGGACGACCTTCTCCGGGAAGCGGTAGCGGGCGAGCTGCGCGATGTGCTCGGCCATGTCGCCCATGCGCTCGAGCGAGGCGCTGATGCGGAGCGCGCTGACGACGGTCCGGAGGTCGCGGGCGACGGGGGCCTGGCGGGCCAGGATGTCGATCGCGAGCTCGTCGAGCGACTGGGCGGCGTGGTCGATCTTCGCGTCGTCGGCGATCACCTGCTCGGCGAGCGCGACGTCCGAGTCGTTGAACGCCGTGGTCGCGCGGTCGATCGCGGTCGCCACGAGTGCGGCGATCTCGGCGAGCCGCTCCTGGACGTCCTGGAGCTCCTGCTGGAACACTTCGCGCATCATGAGCCCTTCCGTCGGCACATCTCACCTGGTGCATCGTCGGCGGATGCCCGAACAGTGTCGGCCGTCCAGGTGAACGGACGGTGACGGCCGACTGAACGGTCGTCGCGGCACCCCCGGTCCTCCGTGGACCGGGGGTGGAGGGGTGCGCGTCCGTCCTTACACTGGCGTCCATGGACAACGCGTGGCTCGTGCCACTGTCGATGCTCCTCGGCGGTGTGTTCGGTGCGGGCGTCGTGGTGTTGGTGATCGCGGCGGAGCGGACCGCCCGGGCGGCCGACGTCGCCGAGCGGCACCTGCCGGACGGCGTCGCGGCGGTGATCGCGACGATGCACAACCCCGCGGTGGTCGTCGACCCGTCGAACACGGTGGTCGCGGCCTCGCCGCAGGCGCTCGTCGTGGGCCTCGTCGTGCGGCGGCGGCTCGTGCACGACGAGCTCGTCGACCTCGTGGACCGGGTGCGCCGCAGTGGCGAGAACGCGACCGAGGACCTCGAGCTGACCCGGGGGAGCCGCGACGCGGTCGGGTACCTCGGGTTCCGGGCGGCGTTGCTCGGGAACCGGTACGTGCTGCTCACCGCCGACGACCTCACCGAGAGTCGACGGATCGACGAGGTCCGTCGTGACTTCGTCGCGAACATCTCTCACGAGCTCAAGACCCCGATCGGTGCGATCGGCCTGCTCGCCGAGACCCTCGTCGCGGCGGCGGACGACCCGGAGCACGTCCGCCGGTTCGCCGCCCAGCTCGTGACCGAGTCCGAGCGGCTCGGCGCACTGACGAAGGACATCATCGAGCTGTCCCGGCTGCAGTCGCTCGACGTCGTCGAGACGAGCGAGGAGGTCGCCGTGGACGGCATCGTGCAGGCTGCGATCGACGCGAACTCGGTCGTCGCCGCGAGCCGCGACATCCAGATCGTCCGCGCCAAGAAGTCGAAGCTCCGGGTCATGGGCGACGCGGCGCTGCTCCAGGTCGCGGTCTCGAACCTCGTCGCGAACGCGGTCAAGTACTCACCGGACCACACCCGCGTCGGACTCGGCGTGCGGCGGGCGGACGGCTTCGTCGAGATCACCGTCACCGACCAGGGGGTCGGGATCCCGGAGGTCGACCTGGACCGCGTGTTCGAGCGGTTCTACCGGGTCGATCCTGCGCGGTCCCGGGCGACCGGCGGCACGGGCCTCGGGCTCGCGATCGTCAAGCACATCGTCGCGAACCACGGCGGCGACGTCCGCGTCTGGTCCCAGCCCGGCCGCGGATCGACGTTCACCATCCGGATCCCGGAAGCCGACCCCGAACTCACATCAGCCCTCGAAGAGCACCTGGAAGAGCAGCAATCGTGACCCACATCCTCATCGTCGACGACGAACCCGCCCTGAGCGACCCCCTGAGCTTCCTGCTGCAGCGCGAGGGCTACGAGACCACCGTGGCCGCCGACGGCATCGCCGCACTCGCGCAGTTCGACGCCGTGACGCCGGACCTCGTGCTCCTCGACCTCATGCTCCCGGGGCTGCCCGGCACCGAGGTCTGCCGACAGATCCGGACGCGGTCGAACGTGCCGATCATCATGCTCACGGCGAAGGACTCCGAGGTGGACGTCGTCGTGGGCCTCGAGCTCGGTGCCGACGACTACGTCACGAAGCCGTACTCGACCCGCGAGCTCCTGGCCCGGATCCGCGCGGTGCTCCGGCGCCGCGTCGACGACGACCAGGCGGACAGCGGCGTGCTGCAGGTGGGCGCCATCCGGATGGACGTCGAGCGGCACACGGTCACCGTGGACGGCGCCGAGACGCCGATGCCGCTCAAGGAGTTCGAGCTCCTCGAGCTGCTCCTCCGGAACGCCGGGCGCGTCCTGACCCGCGGTCAGCTCATCGACCGCGTGTGGGGGTCCGACTACTTCGGGGACACGAAGACCCTCGACGTGCACATCAAGCGGATCCGCTCGAAGATCGAGCGGACGCCGTCCGTGCCCGAGGTGCTCGTCACCGTGCGCGGGCTCGGCTACCGCATCGAGGCCTGATCCGGCGGCCGCCGACTGGGAGGGACGGTGCGGGCCCGACCCGCGCCTCCCGGCCGCGCGCGGCGCTGCCTGCCCGGCGCTGCGTCCGCGGCGCTGCCTGCGCGGCGCTGCGTCCGCGGCGGCCGGTCCGATCCGATCCCCGTTCGGCGGGGCGGACGACGCGGCGCCCCCGACCCGGAGGTCGGAGGCGCCGTCGGTGCTGCGGGACGTCGGACCGTCAGCCGACCGGCGTGGCCGTCGAGGTCGGCGTCGGCGTGAGGGTGGGGGTCTGCGACTGCTGCGGGGTGGGCAGGAGCGTGCGGTACTCCTCCATCGCGCCGTTCAGCACGGGGACCGAGATCGACTTGCCCGAGGCGCCGGAGTAGGTGAAGTAGACGCGGGCCAGCGAGCCGGCCTTCGAGTCGAGCTTCGGGAACACGACCTCCTGCGCGGTGGGGCTCGTGCTGCCGAGGTCCACCGAGGAGTTGCCCGGGATGACGACGGTCACGGACTGCCCCGCGTGGTCCTTCGGCTCGATCGTCACGGTGCGCTTGCTGTCCGCGTTGTTCACGAGCGACGCGACGAGCCGTGCCCGCTTGCCGTTCTTGGTGAGGAGGAGGGCGTTGCGCACGTCGACGGCACCGACGGAGGTGCTCACGCCGTCACTCGCGTTGTACCCCTTGGTGGTGCCGGCCTCGGTGAGGAACTCGCAGCCGGCGGTCCCGACGGCGATGGACGCCGCCACGGCGATGGACACGAGAACCCGAGCTCTCACACTTTCCTCCAGGAGTCACGATGCTTGACCGGTGGGACAGCCGTCATGGACGCATCCGAGCTTGGCGCGGTGCGGCTGGGGCCGCTGTCAGCGACCCGCGCGACACCGGATCGCAGCGGGCCCACGGCGACCCGCCCCATCCTAGCGATGGGCGGGGGCACTGCCCGTGCAGCCCCACCGGCCGCCCATTACTCGACAAATGCTTGTGGTAAACTGAAGGTCTCGGAACGGAGCTCAACACATGCAATTCGAGGTCGGCGAAACCGTCGTCTACCCCCACCACGGGGCGGCAACCATCTCTGAAGTCAAGACGCGGATCATCAAGGGCGAGGAGAAGGTCTACCTCAAGCTGCGTGTCACCCAGGGTGACCTGACGATCGAGGTGCCGGCGGACAACGTCGACCTCGTCGGTGTCCGTGACGTCATCGGCAAAGAGGGCCTGGACCGCGTGTTCGAGGTCCTGCGCGCCCCGTTCACCGAGGAGCCGACGAACTGGTCGCGCCGGTACAAGGCGAACCTCGAGAAGCTCGCCTCGGGTGACGTCATCAAGGTCTCCGAGGTCGTCCGCGACCTCTGGCGCCGCGACCAGGACCGCGGTCTCTCCGCCGGCGAGAAGCGCATGCTCGCCAAGGCCCGTCAGATCCTGATCTCCGAGCTCGCCCTCGCCGAGAAGACCGACGAGGACCAGGCCTCGACCGTCCTCGACGAGGTCCTCGCCTCCTGACGCATCCGTGACCCACCGGTCACCCACAACGGCGCCGACGTCCCATGACGTCGGCGCCGTCGCCGTGCGCGCGGTCGTCGTGGTCGCGGCGGGTTCGGGGACCCGGCTCGGGTTCGGCGTCCCGAAGGCGTTCGTGCCGGTCGCCGGCCGTCGGATGCTCGAGCGGGCGCTCGAACCGCTGTTCACGCTCGCCGAGCCCACGTTCGTCGTGGTCGTCGCTCCCGTCGAGCGGCTCGACGAGTGCCGTGCCCTCGTCGCCGACGTCGCCGGACCGGCGGTCGGCCACACGGCGGTCGTGCCGGGAGGCCCCGATCGCCACGCGTCCGTCGAGGCCGGCCTGGCAGCCCTGCCGGACTCCGTCGCCTCGGTGCTCGTCCACGACGCCGCCCGGTGCCTCACCCCGGCCGACCAGGTCGAGCGGGTGTTCCAGGCCGTGCGGACCACGGGCGCGGGGGTCGTCCCGGCGCTCCCGGTGACGGACACCGTGAAGCGCGTCGACGTCCTCGGTCCCGATGACGGCGCCGTCGTCGTCGAGACCGTGGACCGAGCCGCACTGGTCGGTGTGCAGACGCCCCAGGGGTTCCCGCTCGACGCACTCCGGGCCGCGTACGCGTCCGCCGCTCGCTCCGAGACCGACGACGCCGGGGTGTTCCAGGCCGCGGGCGGCGTGGTGCACGTGGTGGCGGGTGACGCGGACGCCTTCAAGATCACGACCGCCTGGGACCTCCGTCGCGCGGAGGCCGTGGTCGCCGACCGCGGGGCGGACCGGTGGCCGTCGGGTCCGCCTGGTCCGGGCCTCCCGGCCGGGGTGCCGGTCGCCACACGCGTCGGGCTCGGTGTCGACGTCCATGCGTTCGACGCCGCGGTGCCGTGCCGGGTCGGGCTGCTCGCGTTCCCGGATGAGCCCGGACTCGCGGGCCACAGCGATGGGGACGCCGTCGCGCACGCGGTGTGCGACGCCCTGTTGTCCGCCGCCGGGCTCGGGGACATCGGCGGCCGGTTCGGGACCGATGATCCCCGCTACGCCGGCGCGTCGGGGACCGTGTTCCTGCAGGGGGCGGTGGCGCTCCTGGCCGAGGCCGGTTGGGTGCCGACGAGCGTCAGCGTGCAGGTCATCGGGAACCGACCGCGGATCGGTGCCCGGCGCGAGGAGATGCAGGACGCACTCGCGGCGGTCGTCGGTGTGCCGGTCGCGGTGTCCGGGACGACCACCGACGGCCTCGGGTTCACGGGCCGGGGCGAGGGGCTCGCCGCCATCGCCACAGCGCTCGTGCACAGGGCGACGGGTGCCGACACCGTCCACACGGCGGCCGTCGACTGAGTCACGCGGACGGACGACCCCATAGTCTTGAGGCCGTGACCGTTCGCCTGTACGACTCCCGCGCGGGGGAGGTCGTCCCCTTCACGCCGCTGACCGACGGCCACGTGGGCATGTACGTCTGCGGTCCGACGGTGCAGTCCTCCCCGCACATCGGGCACCTCCGTTCGGCGCTGGTCTACGACCTCTGGCGGCGGTGGCTCGTGCACCGTGGGTACGAGGTCACGCTCGTCCGGAACGTCACGGACATCGACGACAAGATCCTCGACCTCGCGGCCGGGTCCGGCGAGGAGTGGTGGGCCCGCGCCTACCGGTTCGAGCTCGAGTTCGCGGCCGGCTACCGGGCGCTCGGGATCCTCCCCCCGACATATGAACCGCGGGCCACCGCGAGCGTGTCCGAGATGCAGGCGATCATCACGCGCCTGGTCGAGCGCGGGCACGCCTACCCCGCGGCGGACGACTCGGGCGACGTCTACTTCGACACGGCGAGCTGGCCGGACTACGGAGCGCTGACGCACCAGCGTCGCGACGACATGGTGGACGCCACCGATGCCGATCCCCGGGGCAAGCGCGACCCGCGTGACTTCGCCCTCTGGAAGGGCACGAAGGCGGGGGAGCCCAGATCCGCGTCCTGGCCGTCCCCGTGGGGTGCGGGGCGACCGGGTTGGCACATCGAGTGCTCCGCGATGTCCCGGCGGTACCTGGGTGCGGCGTTCGACATCCACGGGGGCGGCCTCGACCTGCGCTTCCCGCACCACGAGAACGAGCTCGCGCAGTCGACGGCGGCCGGTGACGCCTTCGCCACCCACTGGCTGCACAACGGCCTCGTCACGGTCGACGGCCAGAAGATGTCGAAGTCGCTCGGCAACTCGATCTTCGCGGCGGACTTCCTCGCGGCCGCGCGCCCCGTCGTGGTGCGGTACTTCCTGGCGTCGGCGCACTACCGCTCGACGATCGACCACCACGAGGGCTCCCTCGCCGAGGCCGAGGCGGCGTTCGAGCGCATCGCCGGGTTCCTGTCGCGCGCTCGCCGGCGCCTCGTGGACGAGCCCGTGCGCGTGGCCGCCGTCGTCCCCGACGCGTTCGCCGCAGCGATGGACGACGACCTCGCCGTTCCGCAGGCCCTCGCGGTGCTCCACGAGACGGTCCGGGCCGGCAACGCCGCGCTCGACGCCGACGACATCGCCGCGCTCGGCGCCGCCCACCAGCAGGTTACGGCCATGGTCGAGGTGCTCGGGATCGACCCGCTCGCCGACACCTGGTCCGCCGGCCCCGAGGCCTCGGACCGCGCCGCCGGTCCGCTCGCCCAACTCGTCGAGCGGCTCGTCGCCGAGCGCACCACTGCCCGTGCCGCCCGCGACTTCGCCACGGCGGACCGCGTGCGCGACGACCTCGCCGCCGCGGGCATCACGATCGAGGACACCCCCTCCGGAACCCATTGGAGCATCGCGTGAAGAACACCTCCGGCAAGCGCAAGGGCCGTCCGGGCGCCGTCCGCTCCGGCCGCACCGGCAACAAGCAGGTCGGTTCGGGCGGGCAGGGGCGCCAGGCGCTCGAGGGGCGTGGCCCCACCCCGAAGGCCGAGGACCGGCCGTACCACCCCGCGGGCAAGCGCAAGGCCGCGCAGGAACGGCTCGAGACCGCCCGTCAGCGGCACGGTGCGTCGAGCGCGCCGCAGCCCCGCGCCTCCCGGCCGGCACCGCGGCGGTCAGGTGACGAGTCGGAGCTCGTGACGGGGCGCAACTCCGTGCTCGAGGCGCTCCGCGCGCGGATCCCGGCGAGCACCCTCTACGTCGCCGCCCGGATCGAGGTCGACGACCGCGTCAAGGAGATCCTGGCGCTCGCGACGCACCGCGGTGTGCCGGTGCTCGAGGTCATGCGGCCCGAGCTCGACCGCATCTCGGGCCACGACGCGGTGCACCAGGGTGTCGCGCTCAAGGTGCCGCCGTACGAGTACGCCCACGCGGACGACCTCGTCGACGCGGCCGAGCGTCGTGACCAGGTGCCGTTGCTCGTGGCACTCGACGGCGTGACGGACCCCCGGAACCTCGGCGCGATCATCCGCTCCACGGCTGCGTTCGGCGGCCACGGTGTCATCGTGCCGCAGCGCCGTTCGGTCGGCGTCACGGCCTCGGCGTGGAAGACCTCGGCCGGTGCCGCGGCGCGCATCCCCGTGGCGATGGCGCCGAACCTCACGCAGACGCTCAAGGCCCTGCAGCAGCGCGGGCTGTTCGTGCTCGGACTCGACGGTGACGGCGACGTGCAGCTCGACGAACTCGAACTCGCCGACCGGCCGATCGTCATCGTCGTCGGGAGCGAGGGCAAGGGCCTGTCGCGGCTCGTCACGGACACGTGCGACGCCGTCGTGTCGATCCCGATCTCGAGCGCCACGGAGTCGCTCAACGCCGGGATCGCCGCGAGCGTCACCCTGTGGGAGGTCGCCCGGCGCCGTCGACGGGCCTGACGCTCGGATCCGTCGTCACCGGGACTGCGCTGGAGGCGTCGTCCGCGGGGTCGGTGCGGGTGCGGCTGCGGCGGGTGCCGTTGCTGCTGGTGTCGGTGCGGCTGCGGCGGGTGCCGTTGCTGCTGGTGTGGCTGCGGAGGCCACTCCCGCGGTCGGTGCGGTCCGAGCGTCCGCGAGTTCGGCGCGCAGCGCGCGGATCTCGGCGGCGAGCTCGCGGACCTGCCGCTGGGTCACCGCCTGGCTCTCCTCGTCGCGCCGTCCGACCTGGTCGATGATCCAGCTCGCCAGGGTCGCCGTGACGACACCGATGAGCGCGATGCCGCCGATCATCACGGCGGCCGCGATCAACCGGCCCTCGGGCGTCACCGGCACGACGTCCCCGTAGCCCACCGTGGTCATCGTGACGAGCGCCCACCAGATCGCGGCGCCGAAGTCCGTGATCGTCGCGTGCGGGGCGTGGCGCTCGACGTCGAGCATCGCCAGTGCCGCGACGAACACGAGCAGCGCGGTCGTCACCGTCACGTAGATGATGACGCGGCCCCGGACCGCCGTGCCGGTGGTGCGTTGCAGGACCCGGAACAGCTGCACGAGGCGGAGGAGCCGCAGCGGGCGGAGCGTCGGGAGGGCGATCGCCGCGAGGTCGAGCAGGTGGCGGCGGAACCACCGGCCGCGGTGCTCCGCGAGGACGAGCATGACGACGTAGTCGACCGCGAACATCACCCAGGTGGCGTTGATGACGAGATCCGACGGCAGGGCGGCTGCGCCGTGCAGGTCCGCGAGCACCTGGACGGCGAACGCCACGAGGAACGCCACGGCGGCGACCGTGAGCGGCCACTGGCTCATGCGCTGCCAGCGGGCCTGGTCCCACACGCGCTGTTCCTCGGACGTCACGGTCCGACCGTATCGTCGGTGTCGTCGCCCGCGAGCCGGTGTCGTCACCGGTGCACCGCAGCCGTCAGACGTTCGCCCGCCAGTCCTCGTCCTCGTCCTCGTCCTCGAGGGGCAGCGCGATCGAGTTCGTCGGCGGGTCGATGAGCATGCGCTCGTCGCGGCGGTGCCGCAGCACGTCGTTCATGTAGGCCGTGGTGGCCTCGGGCAGCGACACCGACCGCTGCTCCTGCTGCGCCATGTACCAGCGGTGCTCGAGGAGCTCGTGGAACACCTCGGCGGGTTCGAGCCGCCCGCGGAGCTCCCGGGGGATCGCCCGGACCACGGGTTCGAAGACGCGGGACACCCACTCGTGCGCGACCATCTCCTCGTCGAGTTCGTCGCGGCCGTTGCGGGCACGGTAGGCGTCGAGGTCGTTGAGGAGCCGCCGTGCCTGGTTCTCGCCGGCGTCGATGCCGGTGAGCCGGAGCAGCCGCCGCTGGTGGTGGCCAGCGTCCACGACCTTCGGCTGGATACGGACCTGCTGGCCGCCCTCGGTCGTGCGGATCGCGAGTTCCTCGATGTCGAACCCGAGGTCGTTGAGGCGCTCGACGCGGCTGTTGATGCGCCAGCGCTCCGAGGCGTCGAACTCCTCGGACCCGGTCAGTTCCTTCCACAGCGTCCGGTACTGGGCCACGATGCCGTCGGACACCGTGACCGGGTCCGCGTTCTCGTCGAGGCGACCGCCGGCCTCCAGGTCGAGGAGCTCGCCGGCGATGTTGACGCGCGCGATCTCGAGGTCGTTCTCACGCTGCCCGTTCGACAGGCCGCCGGGGTAGAGCTTGCCCGTCTCGGCGTCGACGAGGTACGCGGCGAACGCACCGGCGTCGCGGCGGAAGAGGGTGTTCGAGAGCGACACGTCGCCCCAGAAGAAACCGATGATGTGCAGCCGCACCAGGAGGACCGCCAGGGCGTCGACGAGGCGCGTCGCGGTGTCCGGCCGCAGCGTCTGCGAGTAGAGCGCGCGGTACGGGAGCGAGAACCGGAGGTGCCGGGTCACGAGGACCGGCTGCAGGGCCTCCCCGTCGCGTCCCACGCGGTTCGTGATGACGGCGACCGGGTCCACGCACGGGACGTCCATGCGCTGGAGCGTCCGGAGCATGTCGTACTCACTGCGGGCGAGCTCCTCGCTCGTCTCCTTGACCGCCACGACGTAGCCGCTGAGGTGCACGAACCGCACGAGGTGTCGCGAGATGCCCTTCGGCAGCGCGGCGATCGTGTCGTCGGGCCAGGCGTCGAGCGGGAGGTCCCACGGCAGGTCGAGCAGGCCAGGGTCGACGGTGGCGGCGGTGATGGACATCGAGTCGGGCACGAGGGGGTCGCTTTCGGTGGTGCAGGGTGCGGACGGTACGGTCTGGCCGAACGCCGGGAGCCTGCCGGCCCGCCTTCGTGGGGCGGTCCGGCAGGCTCCCGGTGGTGTCGGTCCGATCAGGCGCTGACGACGGCCTTGTCGCCGAGGCGCTCGCCCGACTCGGTGTCGAACACGTGCACGCGGCCCGGCTGGGCCGTGATGTATACGGTGTCGCCCGCGAAGGGGTGGTGACGGCCGTCGACGCGTGCGACGACGTCGACGCGGCTCCCGGCGGCCTCGCTGTGGCCGTACAGGTAGCCGTCGGCGCCGAGCTCCTCGACGACGTCGACCTGGACCGGCAGGCCCTCGCCCGACTGCGAGACGACGACGTCCTCGGGGCGAACCCCGATGGTGACGTTCGACGACTTGGCGTTGCTGAGGACGTCGCGGTCGACCGCGGCGACCGACGTGCCGAAGCGCACGCCACCGTCGGCGATGTCCGCCGGCAGGAGGTTCATGGCCGGCGAGCCGATGAACCCGGCGACGAACACGTTGTTCGGCTTCTCGTACAGGTCGCGCGGGGTGCCGACCTGCTGGAGGATGCCGTCCTTGAGGACCGCGATGCGGTCGCCCATGGTCAGGGCCTCGGTCTGGTCGTGCGTGACGTAGACGGTCGTGACCCCGAGCCGACGCTGGAGCGACGCGATCTGCGTGCGGGTCTGGACGCGGAGCTTGGCGTCGAGGTTCGACAGCGGCTCGTCCATGAGGAACACCTGGGGTTGACGGACGATCGCGCGGCCCATCGCGACGCGCTGCCGCTGACCACCCGAGAGCGCCTTCGGCTTGCGCGAGAGGTACTGCTCGAGGTCGAGGAGCTTGGCCGCCTCGAGGACGCGGGTCGCGCGCTCCTCCTTGCCGACGCCGGCGATCTTGAGCGCGAAGCCCATGTTCTCGGCGACGGTCATGTGCGGGTACAGCGCGTAGTTCTGGAAGACCATCGCGATGTCGCGGTCCTTCGGCGGGATGTCGGTGACGTCGCGGTCACCGATGAGGATCCGGCCGTCGTTCACTTCTTCCAGGCCCGCGAGCATGCGGAGGGAGGTCGACTTGCCACAGCCCGACGGGCCGACGAGGACGAGGAACTCGCCGTCCGCGATGTCGAGGTCGAGGCCGTCGACGGCGGGGCGGTTGCCTCCGGGGTAGAGACGGGTTGCCTTGTCGTAGGTGACGGACGCCATGATGCGTTCTTGCTCCTTCACCGGCAGGTACGTGCCGGACGATCCGTAGTGAGGAACGGTGACCCTGAGGCCCCCGGATGGGCGACATCGACCATCGAGGGACATACAACACGGTTTCGCACGTCGGCGCCAGTGGCGCGGCCGTCGATGGGCCTCCCGACCACGGTCTCCCAGCCCACGCAAGTACACTTCCCAGGTCCGTCCGGGCGGTGCGGGAGGTACCGCGGACGACAGGAGGGCCGGAGGGGCCGGCCCGATCACGGAGGACCGGTATGACGAATCGTCCCGAGGGCGACGAGCGCGCCACGCGGAACGAGCGCCGCGCGGCTGCGAGGATCCGAGCACAACAGGCCAGGGCCCGCCAGAAGCGACGCCAGCGCGGTGTGCGCATCGGGCTGCAGGCGGGCCTCGTCGTCGTCCTCATCGCGATCGTCGCGGTCGTGTCGATCGTGCTCGTCCGCTCGGTGCAGCCGGCCGGTCCGGGGCCCGCGCACATGGCGGGCGGCGGCATCACCATCGGGCAGGGGCTGCGCGCGGTCGGAGCGGGGCGCGGTGACGCCGGCGGCGCGGGGCGTGCCACGTCGAGTGCGTCGGCGTCCGCCGGTTCGAGCGGCACCGCATCGGCGACGCCGAGTGCTTCGGGGACCGGGGACGCCTCGGGTGCGGTCGACGTCGCGGGCACCGTCCACATCACGATGTACATCGACTACCTCTGCCCGATCTGTGGCCAGTTCGAGCACGAGAACAACGCGTACATCCGGGGCCTCGTGACGTCCGGTGCCGCGACCGTCGAGATCCACCCCATCGCGATCCTGACGAACCGATCGCAGGGCACGAAGTACTCGCTCCGTGCGGCGAACGCGGCGGCCTGTGTGGCGAACTCGTCGCCCGACCAGTTCTTCGCCGTGAACCAGGCGCTGTACGCCGAGCAGCCCGAGGAGAACACGAAGGGCCTCGACGACGCACAGCTCCGACACCTCGTGGCGGGCGTGCACGGGATCCGGCACCTCGACGCCATCGAGCGGTGCATCGACACCCAGCGCTACGCCGCGTGGGTGGACGCGCGGACGAACGACGTCCTCACCCACGGGGTGCCCGGCACCGGGCTCCGGCAGCTCACCGGCACGCCGACGATCTTCGTGAACGGCAAGCGGTACGACTACAGCCTGCCGTTCACGAACGCCGAGTTCCGGACCTTCGTCGTGACCGCCGCGGGCAGCACGTACGCGTCCGGCGACGAGACGCCGGCGCCGACCCCGACTCCGACCGCGACGTCCTCGGCCGGCTGACCCGACCCGCGGGCGGGCGAGCCGATCCGCGGGCGGGCGAGCCGACCCGCGGGCGGGCGGGCCGACCCGCGGCCGGTCGCGCCGACCCTCGGGCGGCTGCCAGGGCGACGGCGTTCGATCGGTGGGGGCGGGCCTCCCGGGCCGCGCCCGGAGGGAGCGCCACATGTCCACGTTCGACGACCGACCGCAGCTCGACGCGGAGCATCCCGTGTTCATCCTGGCGATGGACCACCGGGACTCGCTCGCCAAGCACACCTACCGGATCGCGTCCGGACAGCCCGACGACGAGGACGACATCCAGCGGATCCGGGACGGCAAGATGCTCGTCTACCGGGGGCTGCTCGACGCCCTGACCCGCGGAGCCGACCGAGAGCGCACCGGCGTGCTCGTCGACGAACGCTACGGCGCCGAGGTCGCACGGGCGGCCAAGGCCGCGGGACTCCAGCTCGCGATGCCGATCGAGGCGTCGGGCCACGACTTCTTCACGTTCGAGTACGGCGACGGGGACGACGGGCTGTGGATGCAGCACGTCGAGGAGTTCGACCCCGACCACGTCAAGGTCCTCGTCCGCGACAACCCGGACCTCGACGCCGACGAACGACGCGGGCAGGCCGAACGGCTCGCCGGCGTGACGAGCACCCTGCGCGACGCGGGCCGGTCGTTCCTGCTCGAACTGCTCGTCCCCGGCACGGACGAGCAGAAGGCGTCGGTCGAGGACTACGACCGGGACCTGCGCCCGTCGCTCACCGTCGACGTCATCGGGTTCCTGCAGGAGCACGGCGTGGAGCCGGACATCTGGAAGATCGAGGGCCTCGACCGCCGCGAGGACGCCGAGCGGGTCGTCGCCGCCACGAAGCAGGGCGGCCGGGACAGCGTGCAGTGCGTCATCCTCGGTCGGGACGCCTCGGAGGACGCGCTCGACCACTGGCTCTCGGTGGCCGCACCACTCGACGGGTTCGTCGGCTTCGCGATCGGCCGGAGCATCTGGGAGCAGCCGCTCGGCGACGTCCTGGACCGCGGCCTCGCCGAGGAGGACGCCCAGGACCTCATCGCCGTCACGTACCTGCGGTTCGTCGAGGCGTACCGGGAGGCGCGGGGCTGAGTCCCCCGGGGCGGGTGCGCTCCCGGTCGGGTCAGGTCCGGACGAGCGGCTCCACCGCGGCGAGGTCCGCGCCGATGCCGACGTCGACGAGCACGACGCGTCCCGCGAGGGCCCGCCCCGGACCGCGCAGCAGTCCCGCCTTGACGCCGCCGAACGTGACGGTCACGTCGGCCTCGAGCACGTGGTCGTCAGCGACCGCGCCCGTGTCGGGGTCGATGCCGCTCGGGACGTCCACGGCGACGACGGACGGAGCGCGCTGGTCCCGCGCGAGGTCCCGGATGACGCCCACGGCCTCCCGTGCGGGCGAGCGGAGTGCCGTCGAGCTCGTCCGTCCGATGCCGAGCACGGCGTCGAGCACGAGGTCGGCCCGCAGCGCCGCCGCCCGCACCGTCTCGTCGTCGTCCGGGTGCTCGAGGAGGACCGCGCCGGCCTGCTGCGCGGCCGCCGCCCCCGCCTCGTGCACGCGCGACCCGAGGCACAGCACCTCGACGCGGTGACCGCGTGCGGCGAGCGCCGCACCGGCGAACAACGCGTCGCCGCCGTTGTCGCCGCTGCCGACGAGCAGGAGCACGGTGCGCTCGCCGTCGCCGGGGACGACCGCGGGGTCGCCGAGCAGCTCGTCGACCACGTCGGCGAGTCCGGCGGCGGCCCGCTGCATGAGCGGCTCGCCCGCGGCGAGGTGCGGCGCCTCGGCCGCCCGGATCTGGTCTGCGCCGTAGCCGTCCATGCCGCCACGATGCCACGTCGTCGGTAGCCTGGTCCGCGCCATGTCGCTCGTTCCCGAAGCCCCCCGTCCACGCGTCGTCGTCTCGCCGGACGGTCTCGACATCGCCACGTACGACCACGGCGACCCGGACGCCCCCGCGGTGGTCGCCGTGCACGGGTTCGCGTCCTCCGGGCTCCTCAACTGGCACGCGTCGGGCTGGACCCGTGACCTCACGCGCGCCGGCCACCGCGTCGTCGTCGTCGACTTGCGCGGGCACGGCCGCAGCAGCAAGCCGCACCGGCCGCAGGAGTACTCGATGGACCTCCTCGTCGCCGACGTCACCGCGGTCGTCGACGCCTACCTGCTCGACGACGTCGCGTACCTCGGGTACTCGCTCGGGGCACGCGTCGGATGGCACACCGCGGACCGGATCCCCGACCGGATCAGCCGAGCGGTCCTCGGGGGCATCCCGGACGCGGACCCGATGCGACGGGTCCGGGTCGACCAGGCGCGGGCGTTCATCGAGCATGGCGAGCCCGTCGAGGACCGCGTGACGAACGCCTACCTGACCATGGCCTCCGGTGTCCCGGGCAACGACCTCCGTGCGCTCGTCGCGATGGTCGAGGGGATGCGGGACAGCGTCGAGCCCAGACCGGACAACGCGCCGACGCAGCCGTTGCTCCTGGCGGCGGGGAGCGAGGACGGCATCCTCGCGGCGTCGCAGCGCCTCGCGGCCGCGGCGCCGCGTGCCGAGTTCGTCGAGATCCCGGGCCGGAACCACTTCAACGCGCCGACCTCGCGGGCGTTCCGGGAGGCCGCGATCGCGTTCCTGCAGCGCACCCGCGCGGACGCGGAGGCCACCCAGGGCTAGCGTCCACGACATGGACTACAGACTCCTCGGTAACAGCGGTGCCGCCGTGTCGTCGTTGACGCTCGGCACCATGACGTTCGGCAGTGAAGCCGACGAACCCACCTCACGCACGATCCTCGACGCATTCGTCGAGGCCGGCGGTACCTTCATCGACACGGCGGACGTCTACTCGGGCAACGAGTCCGAGCGGATCATCGGTCGCTGGCTCGCAGACCACCCGACCGAGGCGCAGCAGGTCGTCATCGCCACGAAGGGCCGGTTCCCCCAGGGCGACGGCCCGAACGACGTCGGCCTCTCGCGCCGCCACCTGACGCGGGCGCTCGACGCGTCCCTCGAGCGGCTCGGTGTCGACTACATCGACCTGTACCAGATGCACGCGTGGGACGCCCTGACGCCGATCGAGGAGACCCTCCGGTTCCTCGACGACGCCGTGTCCGCCGGCAAGATCGGCGCGTACGGGTTCTCGAACTACCTCGGCTACCAGATCACGAAGGCGGTCTACGAGGCGAAGGCGAACCACTGGGCTCCGCCCGTGACCCTGCAGCCGCAGTACAACCTGCTCGTGCGCGACATCGAGCACGAGATCGTGCCCGCGTGCCTCGACGCGAACATCGGTCTCCTGCCGTGGTCGCCACTCGCCGGCGGGTGGCTGTCCGGCAAGTACCAGCGGGACCAGGCCCCGACGGGTGCGACCCGGCTGGGTGAGAACCCGAAGCGCGGCATGGAGGCGTGGGAGGCGCGGAACGCCGACGAGCGCACGTGGGCCGTCCTCGGGGCGGTCGGCGCGGCCGCGGAGGCCCACGGCACGTCGTACTCGCAGGTCGCGTTGGCCTGGCTGCTCGCGCAGCCGGCCGTCACCTCGGTCATCCTCGGTGCCCGCACGGTGGAGCAGCTGCAGGACAACCTGGCGTCGGCGGACCTCGTGCTGACCCCGGAGGAGCTGACGGCGCTCTCCGAGGCGAGCACGCCCCGCATCGACGACTACCCGTACGGCACCGCCGGTGTGGCGCAGCGCGACCGGAAGCTGACCGGGGGCCGCTGAGCGTCCCCCTCGCTACCAAGAATCCTCACAGGAAGCGGCGCGGCGTGGCTCGGAGACGTTGTCCGACGTTGATCCGCCTGTCATGCTCTCGGCATCGGTGGGCTGGTTACCCGCTGTCGCGCCGGTCGCTCTCCTGATCCGTGACCGGACGCACCACGAGGCCACGCGCGCTCCCCGGGGGCGGTGCGTGGCCTCGTGCCGTGCAGCGTCCACGTCGACCGAGGGGGACCATGCGGAGCGGACGCAGGCGTCCGGCCCGGCTCACCGCGTTGCTCGTGGCGGTCATCGGCGTGCTCGCGCTCGCCGTCGCGGCGGGTGTGGCCGTCAGGTCCGCACGGTCGTCCCACCTCGCGGCGGACGGGTCGTCCGGTGACCGGTTCACGCCGCTGACCCGCGCCCTCGTGTTCCGCGGCGACGTCGGCACACGACCCGTGGCGGTGCCGGTCGCTGGTCGCGCGGGGGTCGCCCCCGCGGCCGATGCCGTCGTCGTCGACGTCCGCGTCACGGCTCCGACGGACGACGGCTGGGTCCGGGTCACGCCGGCGGGGCAGGACGCACCGGTGGCCACACAGCGCGTCACGGCGGGCACGACCGTCACCGGGCTCGCGACGGTCCGTCTCGTCCACGGTCGCCTCCAGGTCGCGCTGTCGGACGGCTCCGCCTCGGTGTCGGTGATCGTGTCGGGGGCCTACACGAGCGCCGCGCAGGGATCGACGTACCAGCCGGTCGACACCACCAGGGCGTTCCGTGGCACGGTCGGCACGCATCCGGTCCGCGTTCCCGTGGCGGACGGCGTCACGGTGCCCAGGGGCGCCACTGCCGTCGTCCTCGAGGCCACCGTGGTGCACCCGACCGCGCCGGGGTCGTTGCGGGTCGGCCCGGCAGGACGCACGAACCGGATCGGCGTCCAGCAGTTCACGCGCGGGGCCGTCGCGGCGAACGCGGTCGTGGCCCAGCTCGACGACGGCGCCCTGTCCGTCGCGGTGTCGGCCGGCTCGGCCACGGTGACCCTCGACGTGCTCGGCGCGTACGCGCGCTCGGACTCCGGGGCCGTGTTCACCCCGATCACGGCCGTCCGGGCGTACACCGGCACGACGACGGGCGCCGCGACGCAGATTCAACTCGCCGGGGGCGCGGGCGTCCCGGGCGACGCGACCGCCGTGCTCGTCACCGCATCGCTCGAACGATCCGGCCCCGCCGGTGCGCTCCGGGTCGCCCCCTACGGCCGGGACGACGGCGGGGTCGCGCTGGCGTTCACCGCGGGCCGAGCCGTGGCGGGACTCGTGCCCGTCGCGCTCCGACAGGCGTCGGTGCAGGCCGTCGCGTCGGGAGGCGCGGCGACCCTCCACCTGGACGTCGCCGGCTACTTCACGGACGGCTCGGCGCCCTCCGGCCTCGGGAACGACGTCTCGTGGCCGCAGTGCCACGGGGCCCTGCCGGCGGGACAGGCGTTCGCGGTGATCGGTGTGAACGACGGGTCCGGCACCACGACGAACCCGTGCCTCGCCGCGCAGCTCGCCTGGGCGCGGGACTCCGCGGGCGGTGCCGCGCAGCCCCGTGCCGCGCTGTACGTCAACACGGCGAACCCGGGCCGCCACGTGCCGGGCGGTGGCTGGCCGACGTCGAACGTCGATCCCGAGGGGGCCAGGGTCACGAGCGTGTACGGCGTGTGCACGCCCGGTTCCGACGGCGTCGCCTGTTCGTACATGGACGGCTGGGACATCGCGGTCCGCGACGTCGTCGACCGGGGCGTGTCCCATCCGGCGGCGTACCGCTGGTGGCTCGACGTCGAGACCGGTGCCACGTGGCGGGACCCCGCCACGAACGTCGCGGTGCTCGACGGCATGACCGATGCGTTCGCCGCCCGGGGGATCGCCGTCGGGCTCTACTCGACCGGGTACCAGTGGGGGATCATCAGTGGCGGGACCACACCGAACAGCGCCCTGGCCTCGGCGCCGAGCTGGATCGCCACGGGTGAGACCCCGCTCGCCCGGGCGAAGGAGGCGTGCGCCGGGCCGGGCCTCGTCGACGGCGGGGTGGCCATGGTGCAGTACGTCGTCGGGGGTGTGGCGAGCGGACTCGACTTCGACTGGTCGTGCCGCTGACACCGCGGCAGACGGACACCGCGGACGCGGCTGATCGGGGCCGGCAGCGGGACTCGAACCCGCAACCCCCGTATTACAAGTACGGTGCGCTACCAATTGCGCCATGCCGGCTGGCCCGCCAAGTGTACCGACGAGCCGAGGTGTCGCGGTGGAGGTCAGTCCGCCGCGGGGGAGAACCCGAGCGAGATCGAGTTCATGCAGTACCGGTCGCCGGTCGGGGTGCCGAAACCGTCCGGGAACACGTGCCCGAGGTGCGAACCGCAGCTCGCGCAGCGGACCTCGGTGCGCACCATGCCGAGCGTGCGGTCCTCGATGAGCTGCACGGCCTCGGGGCGCACCGACTCGTAGAACGACGGCCACCCGCAGCCCGAGTCGAACTTGGTGCCGCTCTTGAACAGCTCCGCACCGCACGCCGCACAGGTGTAGACGCCGGCGCGCTCCTCGTCGAGCAGCTCACCCGTCCACGGGCGCTCGGTCGCGGCCTGCCGCAGCACGGCGTACTGCTGCGGGTCGAGTTCCTCACGCCACTCGGCGTCGGTCTTCTCCACGTTGTATGCCATGGGTTCCTCCTGGTCGTGACCGCACTCGTGACGCGGTCATGTCATTAAACTCGCACCGATGACCGAGCATTCCGTCCACCGTGGCCGGTGGGACGCCCTGACGACGGACGACCTCTACGCCGTCGTCCGCCTGCGCAACCGGGTGTTCGCGCTCGAGCAGCGCGTGACGGCCGAGGACTTCGACGGCCGGGACCGCGAACCGGAGACGGAACACTGGTGGATCCCCGGCGAGGACGGCGTCGCCCGCGCCTACCTGCGCTGCATCCGGCCCGCCGCGGACGAGGTCCAGCCGGCCGTCGACCTGCCCGCGACCCGGGTCATCGGCCGCGTGGCCACGGCCGTCGAGCACCGCGGACAGGGGCTCGCGCGTCGGCTCGTCGACGCCGTGCTCGCCGCCCACCCGGACGAGGCCTTCCTCCTCCACGCGCAGGAGTACGTCGCCGGCCTGTACGCCGCCGCCGGGTTCGTGCCGTTCGGCGAACCCTACGTCGAGGCGGGCATCCGCCACGTGGGGATGTACCGCGCGGCGGCGGTCGGGGACGATGCTGTCCGCTGACGCACCGGGCCGCGCGGAGCCTCCGCACCAGCCGGAGCCGGACGGCCCCGAGGCCACCCGCCGCCGCTACCGCCACCACGCCGAGCGCATGGTGACCGCTTCGCCGACCTCCGCCCGCTGGGCGACATCGATCGCCGAGGACGACGCCGCCGTCGACCTGCTGATCCGTGTCGCCCCGACCAAGCGGCAGCCCGAGCTGCTCTTCGCCGTCGCGCGCCGCCTGGGCGCCGACCCGACCGACCGGGAGGCCCTCCTCCGGCTCGTCCGCGACGCCCCCGACCGGCTGCTCGCCGAGCTGGCCGTGTCCACGACCCAGACGAACGACCCCCGACGCATGGCGCCGGTCGTCCCCGTGCTCGCGGGCATCCCGGGGCCGCTCGCGCTCCTCGAGGTGGGGGTGAGCGCCGGCCTCTGCATCGTCCCGGACCACGCAACCGTCGACGTCGACCGCCTCGACGACACCGTCCGCGTCGCCGAGGCCGCGCGCGAGCCGGAGATCCCGCTCCGGTTCCAGATGCGTCCGGGACCCGCTGCTCCGTCCGACGGGAGGCGCGGTGCGGGCCGGTCCCGTGCCTCCCGGCCGTCGACGGATGACGCCGGGAGCCGGGCCGACGGGACAGGGCCGCGCCGGCCCTCCCGGCTCGACGTGGTGGCGCGGTTCGGGCTCGATCCGGCGCCGATCGACCTGCGGTCCCCCGGGGCGTTCGACCGGCTCGTCGAGTCCGTCCCCGTCGAGGCGACCGACCGTGTCGCGCTCATGCGGCGGGCCGCCGACGCCGTGCGGGCCGACCCGTACACCGCCGTCCGCGGGACCGCCCCGGACGACCTCGACCGCGCGATCGACCTGCTGCCGCGCGGGGCGACGCCCGTCGTGCTCACGCTCGGCACGCTCGTCTACCTGCCGGGCTCGGACCGGCAGCGCGTCGTCGAGCGGCTCCGGGACCGCGGGGTCCGCTGGGTGGCGATGGAGCGGACGGGGTCGCTCCACGACGTCGCCGCGACCCTGCCGCCCGTGGGGGAACTCGCCGAGCGGGGCATCGACCTCGCCGCTCCGTCGGCCTTCGCCACGGTCTCGCTCGACGGGGTCGCCCTGGCGCTCGCCGACGCCCACGGCACGACCGTCACGCCCCTCGGCGCGGACCCGTCCTGGACGCTCGGCACACCGACGGCCTGATCGGTGTCTTTCCGACCTGCCAGGGCCATGCCAGGGTCCGGCGTGGATGCCGCCCTAGCATGACCGGAGGCCAGCCGACCGGCGAGCCATCCGACCAGGAGGACCGACGTGACCGGATCCCGGACCGACTCCGATCTCTCGGAGCTCGCACGGAGCATCCTCACGTTCGAGCACGATCGGGCGCGGCACGACCGGACGAAGGAAGCCGACATCCGCGTCCGCTTCGACATGTCGCCGGCCCGCTACTATCAGGTGCTCAACCGCGTGATCGACTCCCCGGCCGCGCTCGCCTACGATCCGCAGCTCGTGACGCGACTGCAGCGACTGCGCCGGGCACGGACCAGTGCCCGCGCCGCGCGGTCCTTCGCACCGCCTCGCGCCGACCGTGAAGGGCCCGCAGGACAGCCATGACGAGATACCCCCGAGACCGATTCGACGACGTCGCCGACGGCCCGAGGGTCGGGGCACACCGCGGTCTCCCGAGGCGCGGCCGTGGCTGGATCCTGGTGGCCTGGTCCGCGCTCGCCTGCGCGGTGCTCGTCGTGATCGGCATCGTCGTGCTCGAGGTCGCCAACAACAGCACGCAGTTCACCGACCCCGGGACGACCGGGTCGTCCGCGTCCGCGTCGGCCACGAGTGGAGCGTCGTCCTCGTCGACGACGGCCGCGACCGCCGCGCCGAGCGACCAGCCGAAGACCATGACGCTCACGGTGCTCAACGGGACCTCCACCGCCGGACTCGCCGCCACCGGCACCGCGACGCTCGAGAACGCGGGTTGGGTGGTCGCGAGCGACGGCAACGCCGGATCCCAGGACGCCTCGCAGACGATCGTCTACTACCAGACGGACGCCGAGGCGGCGATCGCTCGCGGGATCGTCAAGACGCTCGGCGTCGGAACGGTTGCCAAGTCGTCGGCGTTCCCGAACGCGGCCGTCACCGTGGTGCTCGGCGCCGATTACGCCGGCTGACCCGGGACGGGCGTTCCGCCCCACTCGTCGTGCCGTTTGTTGCACGTTTGTTTCGGGCATGTTGAGTTCCGTCGGCCGGGATGAAGAAGTTGGTCCGCACCTCTTGTCGGCGGCGCGTCCGCCGATACGATCTGGAATTGGTCACCCCAGTGATCCGAGGGCGACACCGTGCCGGTGCCTCCACCGCGAAGACCCGGGTGAGGCAGGTATGCGCTCGGACCCGGCGGTCGCGGACCGGTCGCGCCGTCGTCAGTGGCAATGCAACACCGCAGGGAGCAAGAGAATGGCCAACGGCACCGTCAAGTGGTTCAACGCCGAGAAGGGCTACGGGTTCATCACCGTCGATGGCGGGGGGCAGGACGTCTTCGTCCACTACTCCGCGATCGACATGAACGGCTACAAGGTCCTCGAAGAAGGGCAGGCGGTCACCTTCGACGTCGGCACCGGCTCGAAGGGTCCGCAGGCCGAGTCCGTCCGACCGGCCTGACCTCGGTCGCCGGTCCGCCGGCGACGGTCGTCGACCACCACGCGTCCGAGCGCGTCGTCCCCGACGGGGCGGCGCGCTCGTCGTCGTGTGGAGGGGTCCCCGACGGGGAACCCGGCGGCGGGGTCCGATGTCGGGCGATGGCGGGCCTCCCGGTCCGCGTCCCGGAACGCGGCATGCCGCGTGAGGTCGCTGTGTTGCACTCGACAGGTGCGAGTGCCAGAATCAGTTGGCACTCAGTTGTACCGAGTGCCAAGACCATTGCGACGTCCGGGAGGGACGAGGAACACACATGGCTAAGATCATTGCTTTCGACGAGGAGGCCCGTCGCGGCCTCGAGCGCGGCCTCAACACGCTGGCCGACGCCGTGAAGGTGACGCTCGGCCCGCGCGGCCGCAACGTCGTCCTCGAGAAGAAGTGGGGCGCCCCCACGATCACCAACGACGGTGTCTCCATCGCCAAGGAGATCGAGCTCGACGACCCCTACGAGAAGATCGGCGCCGAGCTGGTCAAGGAGGTCGCCAAGAAGACCGACGACGTTGCGGGTGACGGCACCACCACCGCCACGGTCCTCGCGCAGGCGCTGGTCCGTGAGGGCCTCCGCAACGTCGCCGCCGGCGCCGACCCGATCAGCCTCAAGAAGGGCATCGAGAAGGCCGTCGCGGCCGTCTCCGCCGCGCTCCTCGAGAACGCCAAGGAGATCGAGACCAAGGACCAGATCGCCGCCACGGCGTCGATCTCGGCCGCCGACAGCACGATCGGTGAGCTCATCGCCGAGGCGATCGACAAGGTCGGCAAGGAGGGCGTCGTCACCGTCGAGGAGTCGAACACCTTCGGCACCGAGCTCGAGCTGACCGAGGGCATGCGCTTCGACAAGGGCTACCTGTCCCAGTACTTCGTCACGGACCCGGAGCGCCAGGAGGCCGTCTTCGAGGACCCGTACATCCTCATCGTCAACTCGAAGATCTCGAACATCAAGGACCTGCTCCCGGTGGTCGACAAGGTCATCCAGTCGGGCAAGCAGCTCCTCATCATCGCCGAGGACGTCGACGGCGAGGCCCTGGCCACGCTCGTCGTGAACAAGATCCGCGGCATCTTCAAGTCCGTCGCCGTCAAGGCCCCGGGCTTCGGTGACCGCCGCAAGGCCATGCTGCAGGACATCGCGATCCTCACCGGTGGCCAGGTCATCTCCGAAGAGGTCGGCCTCAGCCTCGAGAACGCGACGCTCGACCTCCTCGGCCGTGCCCGCAAGGTCGTCATCACCAAGGACGAGACCACGATCGTCGAGGGCGCTGGGGACTCCGAGCAGATCGCCGGCCGCGTCCGCCAGATCCGCGGCGAGATCGAGTCGACCGACTCGGACTACGACCGCGAGAAGCTCCAGGAGCGCCTCGCCAAGCTCGCCGGTGGCGTCGCCGTCATCAAGGCCGGTGCCGCGACCGAGGTCGAGCTCAAGGAGCGCAAGCACCGCATCGAGGACGCCGTCCGCAACGCGAAGGCCGCCGTCGAGGAGGGCATCGTCGCCGGTGGTGGTGTCGCCCTCATCCAGGCCGGCAAGACCGCGCTCGAGGGCCTCGAGCTCACGGGTGACGAGGCGACCGGCGCGAACATCGTCCGCGTCGCGATCGATGCGCCGCTCAAGCAGATCGCGCTGAACGCCGGTCTCGAGCCGGGCGTCGTCGCCGCGAAGGTGCGCGAGCTCGAGTCGGGCTGGGGCCTCAACGCCGCGACGGGTGAGTACGTCGACCTCGTCGCCGCGGGCATCATCGACCCGGCGAAGGTCACGCGCTCGGCGCTGCAGAACGCCGCGTCGATCGCCGGCCTCTTCCTCACCACCGAGGCCGTCGTCGCCGACAAGCCCGAGAAGTCGGCGCCGGTTCCGGCCGACCCGACGGGTGGCATGGACTTCTGATCCACGCCTGACGGTTCCGAACGGGCCGCTCTCCTCCGGGAGGGCGGCCCGTTCGCCGTTCCTCCCTCCTCTCCCTCCGCCGAGATCGCACTTGTTGCCGGTTTGACCCACCGCACACCGGCAACGACTGCGATCTCGGCGGAGGGGGAGTCGGGCCAGGTGTCCGGTCATCCACCGGGGGAGCCGGACAGCGGCCGTCCACAGGTCGGGCGCGCACGTGCTCCGTGTTGCGGTACGGCCGGGAGGCTCGGCGCATGACGCGCACGCCGGCCCGCCTCCCGGATCCTTTCCTCGGTCAGGCCTTCCACACGGCTGATGCGGTCCGGAACGGGGTCACTCCGGGTCGGCTCCGTCGGGAGGACCTCGCCGCGCCGACCCGAGGCGTGCGGGTCCCTGCCGAGCTGGACCTGGCGGACCTCTCGGCACGGGTCGCCGCGTTCGGCCTCGTCCTCGGTGAACGGCATCACTTCAGCCACACCACTGCCCTCGCCCTCTGGGAGCTCCCACTGCCGCCCTGGGTCGTTTCCGACGCGACCGTGCACGTGAGCACGGTGGGGGACGGACCGGTCATGCGCCGCACCGGGGTGGTGGGCCATCGCGTCTCGCCACCGTTCGCCGATGTGGTGGCGTGTGCGGGCCTCCCGGCCAGCAGCCCGGTGGCGGCGTGGTGCGAGAGTGCGGGCCTGTTGGCCGAGCGTGACCTGGTGGTGATCGGGGACCACCTGGTCGCGCGGGCGCTCGCCGATCCGGAGCAACTCGAGCGCCGGAGTCGTGAGCGGCGGTCCCGGTGGGCACGGCGGCTCCGGGCCGCGGCCCATCGCGTGCGGCTCGGGTCGGAGTCCCCGATGGAGACGCTCATCCGACTCGTCATCGTCGACGCGGGATTCCCGGAGCCCCAGCTCAACACCGACGTGCACAGCCCCGCCGGTCGATTCCTCGGACGCGTCGACCTCGCCTACCCGGACCTCCGGATCGGAGTCGAGTACGACGGCGAGCACCACCGGACGGATCGTGCCACGTGGCAGCACGATGCGACCCGGTCGAACGGCTTCGTGTCCGCCGGATGGCTGATCCTGCACGTCACCGCGCGTGACGTTGCCGACCCGACGGCGTTCCTCCTGCGACTGTCGGACGTGTTCCGCACCCGGGCGTCATCATCACTGCCGTGAGATCGCAGTCGTTGCCGCTCTGATGGACCTCAGAACGGCAACGACTGCGATCTCGCCAGAGGGGTCAGGGGGTGGGGGCGACGTAGTCGCGCGGGAGGAGGGGGAGCCACACGCGGAAGGTCGCACCACCGCCCGGGGTGTCGAACACCTCGACCTCGCCGTGGTGCGCCGCGACGATGCCGGACACGATCGCGAGCCCGAGGCCCGAGCCGCCGGTGTCCCGAGCGCGCGAGGTGTCGGCGCGCCAGAACCGCTGGAAGATCTTCTCGCGGATCTGCGGCGGGATGCCCTCACCGTGGTCGATCACGTCGAGGTGCGCCATGCCCCGGGCCTCGTCCACGCCGATCCCGATCTCGATGGGGTCGTCCTGCGGCGTGAACCGCATCGCGTTGCCCATGAGGTTCGTCACGACCTGGCGGATCTTGTTCTCCTCGGCGAGGACGACCGGCGGCCGCACGGGCAGGACGACGGTCGGCAGCGGGGCCGTGGTCGGCGCGGCCGGGCCGGACTCGATGCCGACGGGACGACCACGACGTGCGCGCAGCCGGGCGAGCGTCTGCCCCGCGAAGGCGATCGGCCCGGTGACGTTCGACGGCGGCGAGGTCGGGGACTGTCCGTTCCGCGCTCCGGGTGCCGCAGGACCGACCCACTGCGGCACGACCTGCGGGACGTTCTCGCCGGTGACGGAGTCGGCGAGCAGGACCTGGATCTCGCGGTCGGGGTTCGACGCCATCGTGTCGAGCGCCGAGTCCCGCGCGATGGCGACGAGGTCGACCGGCCCGAGCTCGAGCGGCTTCGACTCGTCGATGCGGGCGAGCTGCAGGAGGTCCTGCACGAGGAGCCCCATGCGCTGGGCCTCCTTCTCGATGCGCTCCATCGCCTGGGCGACGTCCTCTTCTTTCCGGAGGGCCCCCATCCGGTACAGCTCGGCGTACCCCCGCAGGGACACGAGCGGGGTCCGCAGCTCGTGCGATGCGTCACCGACGAAGCGGCGCATCTGCTCGATCGTGCGTTGGCGGTCCTCGAACGCAGAGTCGATGCGCTCGAGCATGACGTTGAGGGAGTGGTTGAGGCGACCGACCTCGGTGTTCGGGGTGTCCGCACCGAGGCGTTGCGAGAAGTCCCCCGCGGCGAAGCGTGCGGCCGTGGCCTCGACGTCCCGCAGCGGGTCGAACGTGGCGGTGACGAGCAGCTGGGTGAGCATGCCGCCGAGCAGGACGACCGAGATGCCGAACCCGAGGAAGATCACCGTGAACCGCGCGATGGTCGAGTCGGTGCCCTGGCTCGAGACAGCCGCGACGATCGTGTAGTGGTTGCCGGCGGCGTCGGTGGTCGGCGACGTCATCGCGAGGGCCCGCCACTCGTGCTGGCCCTTGTCGTCGACCACGCTGAACGGGTGGTCGTCGTCGACGTGCGAGCTGCCCACGACCCCGCCGAGGTCCGGCGTGTAGTCGCTCTTCGTGTGACAGGCGATGCCGCCGTCGGGCTTGAGCACGGCGATGTAGGCCGCGCTCTGCAGGGTGACGTTGATCTGGCAGTAGCCTTCGACGCTCGTCAGCTTCTGGCCGTTCAGCGAGGTCTTCGTCGCTTGGACGTCGTTGTCGAGCTGCTTCATCAGGTATGTGCTGAGCACCGTCATGGTGCCGAGCCCCGCGACGAGCAGACCGAGGGTCACCAGGAGGACGGTGATCCCGGTGATCTTGGTCCGGAGCGAGATCTCGTTCCACCAGCGGGCGAGGCGTGTGTGCATGCTGCGATCACAGTAATCGGCGCGACCCAGCCGCTGCTGGGATCGCGCCGATGACCTGCTGGATCAGGACGCCTTGGCGGCCTTGAGCATGTACCCGAAGCCGCGCTTGGTCTGGATGACCGGCTCGGCCGAGTACTGGTCGAGCTTGCGGCGCAGGTACGAGATGTAGGACTCGACGATGCCGGCGTCGCCGTTGAAGTCGTACTCCCACACGTGGTCGAGGATCTGGGCCTTCGACAGCACCCGGTTCGGGTTGAGCATGAGGTAGCGGAGCAGCTTGAACTCGGTGGGTGAGAGCTCGATCTGCGCCTCGCCGATGCTGACCTCGTGCGTGTCCTGGTCCATCGTCAGCTCACCGGCGCGGATGATCGCGTCTTCTTCGTCGTTCATGGTGCGCCGGAGGATCGCCTTGATGCGGGCGACGATCTCGTCGAGCGAGAACGGCTTGGTCACGTAGTCGTCGCCGCCGACGGTGAGTCCCGTGATCTTGTCCTCGGTGTCGTCCTTGGCGGTGAGGAACAGGATCGGCGACGTGTAGCCCGACGACCGGAGGCGCTTGGTCACGCCGAACCCGTTCATGTCGGGGAGCATGACGTCGAGGATGATGAGGTCCGGCTCTTCCTCGAGCACGGCGGAGATCGCCTGCGCACCGTTGCCCACCGCGCGGACGGCGAAGCCCGCGAACCGGAGCGAGGTGGTGAGGAGGTCGCGGATGTTCGGCTCGTCGTCGACGATGAGGATCTTCGGTCCGTCGGTCATGTGACCCAGTATCTGGTCGTGGCCTCTGGGTTGCCTGGGAACGGATGGGACGCTGTCTGACAGGACGACGGGATTTCCTGGTGCAGACGTCGAGGGGGCGATGACTGTCTGGATCTGCTCACGCGGCCGCTAGGGAATCGGCGTCGAGGATCGTGTACGCGTACCCCTGCTCGGCCAGGAACCGCTGCCGGTTCTGCGCGAAGTCCTGGTCGACGGTGTCCCGCGTGACGAGTGTGTAGAAGGACGCCGGGAGGCCGTCCTTGTTCGGGCGGAGCAGCCGGCCGAGCCGCTGGGCCTCCTCCTGCCGTGAGCCGAAGGAGCCCGACACCTGGATCGCCACCGTCGCGTCCGGCAGATCGACCGAGAAGTTCGCGACCTTGGACACCACGAGCACGTCGATCGTGCCCTCGCGGAACGCCTGGTACAGCCGTTCGCGCTCGTCGATCGGGGTCGCCCCGGTGATCTCGGCCGCGTCGAGCTGTGCCGCGAGTTCGTCGAGCTGGTCGATGTACTGCCCGATCACCAGGATCTGCTCGCCGCGGTGCTTCTCGATGAGGTCGCGCACGACCGGGGTCTTGGCCGGCGAGGTCGCGGCGAGCCGGTACCGGTCGTCGTCCGTGGAGGCCGCGTACTCGAGGCGGTCCTCGTGGGGCAGGTCGATCCGCACCTCGTAGCACTCGGCGGGGGAGATGTACCCCTGCGCCTCGATCTCCTTCCACGGCGCGTCGTACCGCTTCGGCCCGATGAGCGAGAACACGTCGCCTTCGCGGCCGTCCTCGCGCACGAGCGTCGCCGTGAGTCCCAGGCGCCGTCGCGCCTGGAGGTCCGCGGTCAGCTTGAACACCGGCGCGGGCAGCAGGTGGACCTCGTCGTAGACGATGAGGCCCCAGTCGAGGGCGTCGAGCAGGGACAGGTGCGTGTACACGCCCTTCCGCCGTGCGGTGAGGATCTGGTACGTCGCGATCGTGACCGGCCGGACCTCCTTGACGCTCCCGGAGTACTCGCCGATCTCGTCCGGGGTGAGCGACGTGCGGCGGAGGAGTTCGTCGCGCCACTGCCGCGCCGAGACCGTGTTCGTGACGAGGATGAGCGTCGTCGCCTTGGCGGTGGCCATCGCGCCCGCGCCGACCAGGGTCTTGCCCGCACCACAGGGCAGCACGACGACACCGGACCCCTGGGCGAAGAAGCTCTTGACCGCGTCCTCCTGGTACGCGCGGAGGTGCCACTCGGTCTCGTCGAGGTCGATCCGGTGCGGTTGTCCGGGCGTGTACCCGGCGAGGTCGTCGGCAGGCCAGCCGATCTTGACGAGCTCCTGTTTGACCTGGCCGCGCGCCCACTGCTCGAGCTCGACGGCGGTGTCCGACCGGCGGGCGCCGAGCAGCGGGGCGATCCGCTTCGAGCGGGTGACCTCGGCGAGGATGGACGGGTCCGACGCGGTGAGGACCAGCCTCGGCTGCTGCTCCAGCTCCTCCGTCGCGTCGTTCGCGATCGCCGGCGCGTCCGCCGGGTCCTCGCGGCGGATGACGAGACGGCCGTAGCGGCTGACGGTGTCACGGATGTCGACGACGACGCTCTGCGGCACCGGGAACTTGGCGAACCGCTCGAGCGTGTCGATCATCGCGTCGGCGTCGTGGCCCGCGGCGCGGGCGTTCCACAGCCCGAGCCGGGTGATGCGGTAGGTGTGGACGTGTTCGGGGGCGCGCTCGAGTTCGGCGAACACCGCGAGTTCGTGTCGCGCGTCCTCGGCCTCGGGATGCGCCACCTCGAGCAGCACGGTCCGGTCGCTCTGGACGATGAGTGGCCCGTTCATGACCGTCGAGCCTAGCCGCGCCGCGGACGAGACGTCCGGGTCGGTCGGTCAGGCGACGTGCTCGACCGCGATCACGAGGGACAGGGGCAGGGTCCGCTCGACGTCGGCGTGCGTGTCGCGGCCCCGGATCCGGCCACCGCTCACCGACGTCGGCACGATCGTGAACGGGGCCTCGGTGCCGTCGGGCATCCGCACGACGACGCGCACGGCCACCTTGCCGCGCACGGCCAGGTCGATCTGCCGTCCCATCCACTCCTGCGCGGGCTCCTGGTCGCCTCGTCGGGTCGCGGCGCGGAGGCGCTCCACGAGCTCGCGCGCCTGCTCCTCGGGTGTGCGCGCGGTCCGGCGACGAACGGGAGGCCCGGCCGCGTCCGCCACGCGGGCGGCGGGAGCGAGCACGGCCGGGTACCGCTGGTCCTCGAGCGCGGAGACCACGGACGAGGGCGGGTACGGGCTGACGAGCACCGTCGGGGACCGCCGGGCCCAGGCGAGTGAGCGCAGTTCGGCGTCGACGGACACCAGGTCGAGCTGCTCGGCGGGACCTCGCACCACGCTGCCCCGCTCAGCGGCGTGGTCGACGACGATGCTGCCGGCACGGGCGCTGACCTGCTCCACCAGGTAGCGGACCGGCTGGGGCACGTCGGCCGCCGAGAGTCGGCCGAGCGTGTCCAGGACCGCGGCTCCGTCGTACCCCTCGAGCAGTGCGCGGCGGACGCTGTCCTCGGAGATCCGGTAGCGGCTCGCGAGTCCCGGTGCCTCGACGTCGGCCACGGTGCGGAGTGCCGCGTCGTCGGCCGGCTCGAGCGGGCCGGGGGCGATGACGGTGAGGTCGTTCTGCAGGTACACCTCCGGCACGGTGGACGGCAGGTCGGCGCCGGCGTGGTCGATCGCCGCGGTGTCGTCGGTGGTTCGCGCCGCGAACAGGACGCGCCCCGTCGCGGTGACCACGCCGTCGACCGTGATGCCGAGGGCCTCCGCGGTCTCGGCGCTCCGCACGAGCTCCGCGGGGAGCCACTCCGCGCCGCCGGGGTAGGCCCAGCGCCCGAGGGCCTCGAGCCCGCGCCAGTCGTCCGCGGCGAGGGCGAGGACCTCGACCACCGGATCACTCAGCGTCGCCCGCCACCGGACCACGAGCTCGACCCACCGGAGGGGCCAGGGCGCCACGAGCCAACCGCGACCGTCGTCGGTGACGGTCCACGTCGGGCTCGTGGGATCGACGAGCTCGGTCTCGGCGAGCAGGGCCAGCAGGTCCGGGACCCGCACCGGGTCGGCCGCGGCGCGCTCGCCGAGGTGCCGCGCGAGCGGCGCCCCGATCCCGCCCTTCGCGAGCTCGTGCACCTCGTCCGCGGCGACCGCGCGGACCAGTTCGGCGAGTGACGTCAGCGTCGCGAACGCCGTCTCGGCGGCGACCGCGCGCACCCGGTCGACGTCCTGCGGGACGGGGGTCGGGCCTCCCGGCCGGGGAGCGTCGTCCGGTCGCAACTCCGGATGCTCGGCGAGTCGCGCGGCGACCGCGTCGTCGAGGTCCGCTCCGTCGGTGAGGCCGAGTGCGACGGCGGGCGCGAGTGCCGCGGGGTCCGCGTCGGCGGGGTGCTGGAGGGCGGCGAGCGTCGCGCGCGGGAGTCGTGCCAGCGCGCGGTCGATGACGTCGGGCGTCCGGAGGGCGTCCGCGAGGTCGAAGAAGTCGGACACGGCCGACGGGCCGTGTGCGGCGAGGGCCGCGCCCGGCAGGCGCCGCGCGGCGACGAGCGCGACGAGGTCGTCGTCGGGCATGGCCCGCAGTCGGGCGGCGAGGGCGGCTGCCGTCGTCATCGTCGTGTCCGTCCGCCCCGGAGCGGGGTCAGCGCGCGTCGTCCCGGTTCTCGCGTGCCCGCTTGGTCCAGTTGACCGCGAGCAGCGCGATGATGAGCAGCAGCCCGATCGGGAAGCCGATGAGCGGGAAGGCCTCGACCGTCGGCCAGATGCCCGTGCCGGGGATGGACCCGACCGTGAGCCACGCCACGATGAGCACGAGGAAGCACACGAGTGCGACCGCGATGATCCCCGCGATCATGTACATCAGAATGCGTTCGATACGATTGGCCACCGGGGGCTCGGGCGTCTGCGGGCGCTCCGGGGTCCTGGTCGACTGCGCAGGGCCGGTGGCCTGCGTCCGAACGGGACGCTGTCGCGCGGTTGATCGGGTCTTGGCCACCGGCTCAGGATAGTCGACACAGGATGATCGACAAGGAACGCCGTCCGCGGACACCGCGGACGTCAGATCGAGGAGTGCAGTCATGCCGACCGGCAAGGTCAAGTTCTACGACGAGCAGAAGGGGTTCGGCTTCATCACGGGCGATGACGGCGACCAGGTCTTCCTGCACGCGTCGGCGCTCCCGTCCGGGGTCACCACCGTCAAGGCCGGAGCGCGTCTGGAGTACGGCGTCGTCGCGGGCAAGCGTGGCTCGCAGGCGCTGTCGGTCCGCGTGCTCGAGGAGGGTCCGAGCCTCGCGAAGATCAACCGGCGCTCGGCCGACGACATGGCCGTCATCGTGGAGGACCTGGTGAAGGAGCTCGACCGCATCAGCGGCGACCTGCGCCACGGCCACTACCCGAAGAACGGGTCGCGGACGGCGGCCATCCTCCGCCACGTCGCCGACCAGCTGGACGCCTGACCGTGATCGAGGACCCGACTGGGCTCGCGCGTACCGCGCTGCTCGAGGTCACGCCCGAGGACACCGTCGGAGCGGTCGTCGGCACCGTGGACGAGGGCAACGGCGTGGTGTCCGTGCTGTTCGCCAACACGATGCCCGGCTACCCCGGATGGCGCTGGACCGTCAGCCTGGCGCAGGTCGACGGCGAGGACCCCACCGTGCTCGAGGTCGAGCTGATGCCCGGCGACGGCTCGCTGCTCGCGCCCGACTGGGTGCCGTGGTCGGAGCGGCTCGCCGAGTACCGGGCGACGCAAGAGGGCGATGCGGACGCCGAGGCCGGCGACGCGGAGGACCTGGGCTCGGACGAGGACGACTCCGACGACGACCCTGACGAGGACGACGACGAGGACGACTCGGACGAGGACGACGACGACGCGGACGAGGACGACGAGGACCTGCTCGACGACGACGACGAGGACGACTCCGACGAGGACGACGACCTGGGCGACGACGCGTTCGACGGCGTGGACGTCGAGGAGGCCATCGCCGTCGTCGAAGGTGACGAGGAGGACGAGGACTCGGACGAGGACGACTCGGACGAGGACGACTCGGATGAGGACGACTCGGACGAGGACGACGAGGACGAGGACGACGCGGACGGGGACGACGAGGACGACGACGACTCTGACGCGGACGACTCCGACGACGACGCAGGTCGCACCAGCGCTGGGCATGGCGAGGCGGCGGACGAGGCGGAGTGACGCCGGGCCTCCCGGCCGGATCGGACGCTGCGGCGACCTCTGGTCGGGAGGCGCACGACGGCCCCCGGGATCGGATCCCGGGGGCCGTCGTCGTCCGTCGTGCGGCCGTCAGCCGCGCAGCGCGGCCACCGTGTAGTCGATGGCCTTGATGAGCTGTCGGACGTCGTCGGGGTCGATCGCGGTGAACGTCGCGATGCGGAGCTGGTTGCGGCCGAGCTTGCGGTACGGCTCCGTGTCGACGATGCCGTTCTGCCGGAGCGCGGCGCTGACGGCCTTGGCGTCGATCGCGTCGTCGAGGTCGATGGTGGCGACGACCTGCGACCGGTGTGCCGGGTCGGCGACGAACGGCGTGGCGTAGTCGACGGACTCGGCCCACTCGTAGAGCGCGTTCGACGACTCCTTGGTGCGGATGTCCGCCCAAGCCAGGCCGCCCGACCCGTTGATCCACCGGATCTGGTCGTCGAGCAGCAGGAGGGTCGTGATCGCGGGGGTGTTCAGCGTCTGGTCGAGGCGCGAGTTGTCCACGGCGTTCTTCAGGCTGAGGAACTCGGGGATGTAGCGGTCGCTCGCGGCGATGCGCTCGACGCGCTCGATCGCGGCCGGCGAGAACAGGGCGAGCCACAGACCGCCGTCGGATGCGAAGTTCTTCTGCGGTGCGAAGTAGTAGACGTCGGCGGCACCGGTGTCGAACTGCACGCCACCGGCGGCGCTCGTGGCGTCGACGACGGTCAGCGCGCCGGGATCGCCGGCCGCGCGGACGACGGGGGCCATCACGCCCGTGGAGGTCTCGTTGTGCGGGTAGGCGTAGACGTCGACGCCCTCGACGATCTCGAGCTCCGACCGGGAGCCACCGGGCGCGGTGACGACGTGCGGGGCTTCGAGCCAGGGAGCGGCGACCGCCTTGGCGAACTTCGAGCCGAACTCGCCGAACGAGAGGTTCTCGGCACGGCGCTCGACGAGGCCGAACGCGGCGGCGTCCCAGAACGCCGTCGAGCCACCGTTGCCGAGCACGACCTCGTACCCGTCGGGGATGTCGAACAGCGTCGCGAGGCCCTCGCGAACGCTGCCGACGAGGTTCTTGACGGGCGCCTGACGGTGGCTCGTGCCGAGGATCGTCGCCCCTGCCGTCACCAGGGACTCGAGCTGCGCACCGCGGATCTTGGACGGGCCGCAGCCGAAGCGTCCGTCGGTGGGGAGGAGGTCAGCGGGGATGACGATGTCTGCCATGGGTCGATCCTAGTGAGCTGGTATCCCACGCCCGACGAGCCCGCGACCCCCTGTGGAGCACTGTCCGGGCCGCGGCATGTGAACAAGTAGGCTGGAGGAGTTGTGCACGTGACAGGGGAGGCGTTCCGGTGACCGATCTCGTCGACACCACGGAGATGTACCTGCGCACGATCCTCGACCTCGAGGAGGAGGCGATCGTCCCCCTGCGCGCACGGATCTCGGAGCGACTCGGACACTCGGGTCCCACGGTCTCGCAGACCATCGCCCGCATGGAGCGTGACGGCCTGGTCGTCGTCTCCGGTGACCGCCACCTCGAGCTCACGTCGGAGGGTCGCCAGCGGGCCACCCACGTCATGCGCAAGCACCGGCTGGCCGAGCGCCTGTTGTCCGACGTCATCGGCCTCGACTGGGCCTTCGTCCACGACGAGGCCTGTCGCTGGGAGCACGTCATGAGCGAGCAGGTCGAGCGTCGGATCATCGAGATGCTCGGCCACCCGACCGAGTCCCCCTACGGCAACCCGATCCCCGGCCTCGACGAGCTCGGCGACGCCCCGGCCGGACGGTTCCTCGACGGCGTCCGGAGCATCGTCGCCGCGACCGACGGCTCGTCGACGGTGAGCACGGGGACCATCCGCCGCCTGGGCGAACCCGTGCAGTTCGAGCCGGAACTCCTCGCGCAACTCCGTGCCGCCGGGGTCATGCCGGGACGGACGGCGAGCGTGCAGCGCGCCGGAGCGTACGTCGCCGTGCGGGTCGAGGGCGAGGACCAGGGCCTCGAGCTGCCGGTCGAGGTCGCACAGCACGTGTACATCGGCAGCTGACGGCCGGGGATGCCGTCCCCCTCGGCGTACCCCGAGCGGTGGGCTGCGGGGTACCCGGATCGGGGCGCCTACACGACTTCCGGCGGTCCCGCCCGCGCGGCGTCGGAACATGTCAAAACGGCCTCTGACCAGGCTTTCTTGATCGAATCGTTACCAACTTGCTCGCAGGCCTCGACACCGTCGGAGGCGTTGCGTACACTCGACGAGTCCCGCAGAGCCTGGAAGCGAGCTGGCGGGAACCGTGGCAGGACGTCTCGAACCCGTCTCCTGCCTGATCGGAAACGATGACGAACGGATGGGGTTGCACCCGACGGCCTCGGTCGCGTGTGCAGTCGAGGCGCCGGAGACAACACTCTTGACGCAGACCGGTTCCACCACGGACGCCCAGCGAGCCGACACCACCACGGGTGCCGCCGCCCGTTCGACCGACATCCAGTTCGCGAGTCGCCGCGAGCGCCGCGCCGCCGAGGCCGCCGCCGCCCGCACGGGGTCGACCGCGCCCGTCGCACGGGTCACGGTCGCCGCCACGACTGCCGCCGAGCCTGCCACGGCGTCCGAGCAGGCCACCGCCGAGGCCGCACCCGCCGCCGAGGCCACCCTGGTGGCGGCGACCGAGCCGGCCCCGAAGCCCGCCGTCGCGGCCGGCGCCGCCGTGGTCCGCTCCGTCGACCCGGAGCTCGAGGCCCCCATCGCGCCGGTCACATCGTCGTTCGCCAAGTCCCCGGTCGCCACCGCCGCCCGCCGTGCCGCCGCCAGCCGCGCGGCGGTCGCGAGCAGCGCCTCCCGGCCAGCCGCGCGCGGGAAGCGCAGGGTCCTGCCGGTCGCCGTCATGACGATCACGGCCGGACTCTTCGGCACGATGGCGCTCCCCGCCATCGCCGCGACCGCCCCGCAGCCGACCGCCGGCTCGCAGCAGGCTGTCGCCCAGGGCAACCTCCGCTCGGCGGACAGCCAGTCGCTCACCGTCGCGAACACCGCGGCGCTCGCCGACACCGTCCGCGACGGCTACACCGCGACGGCCCCGAAGGTCGTCGCCCCGAAGGTCACCGCGTCCACCGCGACGACGACGACCACGACGAGCGACACCGCCCTCGCCACGGCCCGCGCGCAGACCGCCGCCTCGTACGCCTCGTACACCGGTCCGAGCGCCGCGGACTACGTCGCAAGCCCGAAGTACCCGAGCTTCAGCCTGTCGCAGGTCGTCTCGGTCGCAGAGCAGTACATCGGCACGCCGTACGTCTACGGCGGTGCGACCCCGGCCGGTTTCGACTGCTCCGGTTACGTCATGTACGTCTACGCCCAGTTCGGCATCTCGCTCGCGCACTCCGTGCCGCTGCAGGACGCCGCCGGCACGACGATCCCGACCTCCGAGGCCCAGCCCGGCGACGTCGTGATCTTCAACACCGAGGCGCACGAGGGCTTCTACATGGGCAACGGCATGATCATGGACGCCCCGAAGCCCGGCGGCTCGGTCAGCATCCGCCCGATCTGGACGACCGACTACCACATCGTCCGCTTCGGCATCAAGTGAACGGACGGGCCCAGGCCCGCTGAACGCACCGGAAACCGGTCCACACGCTCTCGTGTCGGGCCGGTTTCTGGGTTAACCTGGCGACACGGTCCACTCGACCTCGAACGGGAGATCACATGCCAGCCTGCCGCACGACCCGCACCATGGGTCGGCGCGCGCACGTCGACATATGGTCGACCACGACCTGCCGCGTGCCCCAGCACGCGCCCGCGAACTGAGCACCGCCCACCAGGGCGGTGCTCTTCTGCTTCCGGGGTCGGGTCACCCGCTCGAGGACCGAGGGGACCGTGAGCAGCGTCGTCCGCCTGGAAGCCGTCCAGGCACGTCGGAAGGGACCCCATGCGCACTCTCGTCCTCAACGCCGGTTACGAACCCCTCGCGGTGATCTCGTTCCGACGGGCCCTCGTCCTGGTCATGAACCAGAAGGCCACCGTCATCACCGCCGACGCCGACCACCCGGTCTTCGGCTCCACCACGAGCTACGACCGGCCGTCGGTCATCGTCCTCACCCGGTACGTGCGCATCCCGCAGAGCCGGCTCGTCCCCGTGTCCCGCCGCGGGGTGCTGCGCCGCGACGGCAACCGCTGCGCCTACTGCAACCGGCACGCCACGACGATCGACCACGTGCACCCGAAGTCCCGCGGCGGTGCGGACTCGTGGGAGAACCTCGTCGCCTGCTGCCTGGCCTGCAACAACGTCAAGGGTGACCGCACCCCGCACGAGATGGGCTGGACGCTGCGCTTCCGCCCACGTGCTCCGCACGGCACGGCGTGGATCGTGCGCGGCATCGAGCGGCCGCAGCCGGACTGGGACGAGTACCTCGCCGCCGCCTGACCCGGCGGGCGTCGGACAGGAGGGACGGTGCAGACCCGCACCGTCCCTCCCGCCCCTCACTCAGGTCGTGGGCACGTGCCACTGCTGCGTCGAGAGCCCGTTGCAGTCGTAGATCTGCAACTGTGTCCCGTCGGCGGTCTGTGCCTGCGGGTCGTCGAGGCAGCGTCCGGACTGCGGGTTGTAGAGCGAACCGTCGCTCCGTGCGACCCACTGCTGCCCGCCGGCGGCGTCACATCCCCACAGCTCGACCTTGGTCGAGTTCGCGGTGCCGTTGCCGACGATGTCGAGGCACTTGTCGTAGGCCCGGATCGTGCCGTCCGTCTCGAGCGCCCACTGCTGGCCGGTCGCGGTACCGCAGGTGTACAGCTGCACCGCGTTGCCGTTCGCGTTCGTGTTCGTGTTGACGTCGAGGCACTTGCCCGTGGTGCCCGGACCGGTGATCTGCCCCTGGTGGGTCGGCAGGGTCGCGGTGGCGAAGTCGGTCTCGCACTTGCCGGTGCTGACGTGGACGCCGGCGAGCATCAGGAAGCTCGAGCTGGACGGGTCGGCCAGGAGCGGCGAGCTGTATCCGGCACACGAGGTCTCACCGCTGTCGTAGCCCCCGGTCGGGTCCGTCGTGACCGCGGTCGTGATCTCCTGCCACGCCCCGACGCCGAGGTTCTTGTTGACGAAGAGCACGTGCCCGCTCTCGGGCTGCACGGCGAGCGCGCCGTCGTTGCCCGCGACCACGCGTTGGCCCGAGGCGATGAGCGTGCCGTTGCTGCCACCGGCCGGTGACCAGGTCAGGTAGGGCGTGTGGAGGAGGAAGCGGCTGTCCGCCGTCTGGATCCGCGTGCCCAGGCTGGACGGGTTCCACGACTCGGCGTTCGAGGTCGTCTTGATGTACACGTCGCACGCCTGGTCCGGGTCGTACCCGTTCTTGCAGTCCTCGTAGGTCATCGCGTAGGTGCCGTTCGGGAGGTTCACCACCGTCGCCATCCCGGGGCGTTCAACGCCGTTCTGCACGGCGACGTCGTAGGTCTCGGCACCCCACGTCGAGCCGCCGTTCGTCGAGACGACGTGCGCGAGCACCTGGTTGTAGTTGTTCGACGAGGGGCGCTCGTCCGAGAAGTAACACACGAGGTCACCGTTCGCGGCGACGTCGAACTCCGGCTCCCAGATGCCGTGCCCGATGGTGTTCGCGGTGCCGGACTCGCTCGCGCAGGAGCTGCGGTAGCTCCAGCTCGTGCCCTGGTTCGTCGACGCGAACACCTCGACCGCCTGCTGGGTGTAGTCGCCGTGGTTCCAGGCCGTCCCCGCCGCCAGGATCGTGCCGGCGGGCAGGTTCCCCTCGGCCTGCGGGAGCTCGTACAGCGTCGGCCCGTCGAGGTCCCACCCGTGTTGGGTGTCGGTGACGGTGCTGATCGGTGACGAGGTCCAGGTGACGCCGTTGTTCGTCGACCGGTAGATGGGGAAGTTCGCCTTCGTCACGCCGGTGCCGGAGTGCGAGAACGTGGCCAGGAGCGTGCCGTTCGCGCTGCCGCTGTGTTGGAGTCGGATGACACGGGGGTAGCTGGCGTCCTCGGTGGAACCGCTCGCCGTGCTCGGGTGGTAGAGAGTGCCGCTCGAGGTGGTGGCGGCCTCGGCCGTGCCGGGGAGGACGGTGCCGCCGAGTGCAGCGATCGCGACGGCGGCTGCGAGCAGCCCGATCCGTGCGAACAGACGTGGGTGTTGGTGCATGGTGCGACCTCCGGGGTTCGCTTCGTTGCGATGGTGTGGTGGGCGCGCGTCGGGCCGCGGGGGTGCTGCGACCATGCAGATTCTGCATCGTTGCAGCACCGGACGTACCGGATGCTAGGACGACGCTGTGCGTCCTCGCAAGAGCAGTCCGAGAGAAAATTGCAACGATGCAAGAACGCTGCTAGCTTGCGCGGAGACCACCGCACTCCGAAGGGCATCGACGATGACGACCACGACCACCGGCCCGGCTCGGCCGACCGACACGACCGCCGGTCCGGGCCAGCCGTCCGACAGCACGACCGGGTCCCACCCGGAGGAGTCCGTGCCGCGCGCGGAGTACCCACGGCCCCACTTCGACCGGTCGCACCACTGGCAGACCCTGAACGGTGTGTGGGAGTTCCGACGCGGCGCCGCCGCCGACCGCGCTGGCAGCGAGGGAGCCGCTGGGGACGACGCCGCTGGCGTCAGCACCCAGGCGACCGAACAGATCCTCGTGCCGTTCGCCTGGGAGACCCCGCGCTCGGGCATCGAGGCGCACTGGCTCGACCGCGCCCGCTACCGTCGGTCCTTCACGGTCCCGGCGGACTGGACGGGCCAGCGGACCGTGCTGCACTTCGGCGCCGTGCACCACGAAGCGACCGTCTCGGTGGACGGCGTGCGCGTCGGGACCCACGTGGGTGGGTACGTCCCGTTCGAGTTCGACATCACGGACGCGCTCGTGGGCGACGACGTGCACGAGCTCGTCGTCGAGGTCGCCGCGCCGATCGACAAGCGCGGCATCGCCCACGGCAAGCAGCGGAGCGTTCCCCGCGACGACTACGACAGCTGCGCGTTCACCCCCTCGAGCGGGATCTGGCAGCCGGTGTGGCTCGAGTCCCGTCCGGCGACCCACCTCGGTACGCTCGTGCTCCGGCCGAACGACCGCCTCGACGGGATCGTCGTCTCGGGAACGATCACGGGCCCGGACGCCGCCGGCGCCACCGCACGGGTCACCACGACCGAGATCGGCTCCGACGTCGAGGTGGGCACCCTGCTCGTCGACGCCGGTGAACTCAGCGAGGGCGTGCTGGTCGACATCAGCGCCCCGAAGCTCTGGTCGCCCGCGGAGCCGAACCGCTACCGCGTCGAGGTCGAGGTCACCTCGGCGGACGGCGTCGACGTCGTCGGCGGCAGCACGGGGCTCCGCAGCATCACGACACGCGGCGACGCGATCTTCCTCAACGGCACCCGCATCTCGCTCCGCGGCGTGCTCGACCAGGGGTACTGGCCGGACAGCGGCATCACCGCGCTCACCGACGAGGACTTCGTCCGCGATCTCGAGATCGCGCGCGACGCCGGCTTCAACCTCGTCCGCAAGCACCTCAAGCTCGAGGACCCCCGGTTCCACCACCACGCCGACCGCCTGGGGATGCTCGTCTGGGCCGAGCCCGCGTCCACCGGTCGGTTCTCCGCCGAGGGCGCGGCCGCGTTCGCGGACCAGATCGCCCCGATGGTGCGGCGCGACGGGAACCACCCGAGCATCGTCGTGTGGGGGTTGTACAACGAGGAGTGGGGCCTCGACTGGGCGCTCCCCGAGGACCCGGCCAAGCAGGAGGTCGTCCGCGACGCCGTCCGCGAGCTCACGGACCTCGACTCATCACGTCCCGTCGTCGACAACTCCGGCTGGACGCACCTCGACACCGACCTCGTCGACTGGCACGTGTACGACGAGCACCCGGCGGGCTGGGCACGGAAGGTCCAGGACCTCGTCGACGCCGACGCGCCGTCGTTCCCGGTGGCGATCGCCGTCGACACCATCGTCCAGAAGCTGCTCATGGTGGACGGTCCGGTCCCCCGGGACGTCCCGTTCCTCAACAGCGAGTTCGGCGGCGGCTGGACCTCGATCGACCGCGGGTGGAACCTGCACTGGCAGACCCAGGAGTTGCGCAAGCACGACCGCATCTCGGGCTGGGTGTGGACCGAACTCAACGACATCGAGCACGAGTCCGCCGGCATCGTCGACACGAACCGCGTCGTGAAGGACCACGGCGGCCGGCCACCCGCCCACGCCAACGGCGAGACCGTCCCGGTGTTCGACATCCTGCCGATCGCACCCGGCCGGGACGTCGTCACGACGGACGGCACAGTCGACCTCGGCGTCGCGGTCTCGCATCACGGGGTCGACGACATCGACGTCCAGGTCAGCGTCGGCTGGGGACCGGTCTTCGGGCTGGAGCCCACCGCGGCGATGGAAGCCGTCGGTACCGCCACCGCGTCGCCGTTCACCCTGTCCGCACACGTCCGGGTCCACGCCGAGCTGCCCGAGGGACACGTGCAGGCTCGCCTGCACGTCCTGCTCGAGCAGGACGGCCGGGTCGTCGGACGCGGTGCGCTGGACGTCGTCCGCGCCTGACCGGTCTGGAGGCACGGATCGCCCGGCCGGGACGGCTCGCTCAGGTGGACCGATCCGGCAGCGGGAGGCCCGACGGTCGGCCGGACCTACGAGGTCCGGCCGACCGTGCTCTCGCGGACCACGAGCTCGTGTCCCGCGTAGTGGTCCCCGGGTTCCCCCTCCGCGGTGCCGTCGAGGATCGCGACGAGCCGCTCGACGGCCAACCGAGCGATGGTCTCGCGGTCCGGCCGGACCGTCGTGAGCGACGGCGTCTGGTACGCGGCCGCCTCGATGTCGTCGAACCCCACGAGTGCGACGTCCTCGGGCACGCGCCGACCCTGCGAGAGGAGCACGCGCATCGCCCCCATCGCGACGAGGTCGTTGTAACAGAACACGGCGTCCGGTGGTCCGTCGGGGTGCTCGAGCAACTCGGTCATCGCGCGAGCCCCGTCCGAGAAGTGGAAGTTCGCCGTCGGGACGACGAGGGACCGGTCGACCGGCACGCCCCGCGCCTCGTGTGCCGATTCGTACCCGCGGGTGCGGAGCTGCGCGGTCTCTCCCGTGTCGTAGGGCTGGTCACCGATAGCCGCGATCCGCCGGCGACCGATCGCGAACAGGTGCTCCGTCGCTGCCCGCGCCGCGGCGACGTTGTCGATGGCGACGTGGTCGTACCCGCTGTCGGCGATCCGCTCACCGAGCAGCACGAGTGCCCGGCCCCGATCCGGAGCCGGCAGGTCGCCGCGTGACAGCGCCAGAGGGCTGAAGATCACGCCGTCGAACAGCACCGCGTTGCCGTCCCCCTGGATGAGCTCCCGCTCGCGGTCCGGCTGCCCGTCGGTCTGGTCGACCACCACCGTCAGGCCGAGCGTCTGAGCGTGTGACACGACCGCACGGGCGAGTTCGGCGAAGTACGGGACGTCGATCTCCGGGACGATGAGCGCGATGAGCCCGCTCCGCCCGTTCCGGAGGTTCCGGGCGAGCACGTTCGGCCGGTACCCGAGCTCCGCCACGGCCTCCTCGACCCGGACGCGCTTGGCCTCGGACACCCGCGCGTAGCCGTTGACGACGTTCGACACCGTGCGGATGGAGACGCCGGCACGCTCGGCCACGTCGCGCAGCCGCGGAGGTCCCTCAGGCACGTTCCCTCCGCGATCGTCGTCGTGCTCCCACGCCCGGCATCACGCCCCGGGGGCACGCGTTGGGCAGCTCGATCCAGTGCGCGCTGCTCCGATCAGTATCGCGCAGTCCCCTGATCGCCAGGGTCACCCCGTGGTGCTGCCCTGGAGCAGGCCGCCACGGAAGTAGCGCTCGAGGAGCAGGAACAGCACGATCAGTGGCAGGACCGTGACGAGCCCGCCCGTGATGAGCACCGGCACCAGCTCGGACTTCGACCCGGTCTCGGCCGCCTGCGACAGCGCCGAGAGCCCGACCGTCAGCGGGTAGAGCCCGTTCTTGCTGAAGATCACGAGCGGCAGGAAGTAGTTGTTCCAGATCGCCACGACCGAGATGAGCAGCACCGTCATCAGGCCCGGGAGCGACAGCGGCAGCGCGAGCCGGACGAAGATCCGCAGTTCGCCCGCACCGTCGAGCCGCGCGGCCTCGATGAGGTCCTTCGGCACCGAGGAGTCGATGTAGGTGCGCATGAGGTAGATGCCGACGGGCGACACCATGCTCGGCAGGATCATGCCCCAGATCGAGTTGACGAGCCCGACCTTCGAGTACACGAGGAACAGCGGCAGCGCGATGGAGGTGATGGGCACCAGCAGGGTCGCCATCACCAGGAAGAACAGGGCGTTGGCACCCCGGAACCGGTAGCGCGAGAACCCGTACCCGGCGAGCGCGGACAGGATCGTCGCTCCGATGGCGCCGCCGATCGCGTAGACGAGGGTGTTGCCGAGCCATCGCACGAACACGCCCGCGCCGCTGATGTCCTGGCCGAGTGCGGCGAGGTTGTCCCAGAGCCGGAAGGGTCCGGCGAACCAGAACCCGAAGCTCGAGTAGATGTCCGCCTGGGATTTCGTCGCGTTGACGAGGAGCCACACGAGCGGTGCGAGCACGAACACCGCGAAGACCCCGGCGAGTGCCGTCAGGACGACGCTCGTCCCGCGCGGCAGTCCGTAGAGGCGCGGGTCGATCTGGTCGGCGGGCAGCCGGGAGGCACGGTGCGGGCGCGACGTGCGCCCCGCCTCCCGGCCGGATGCGGTCACGTGACCGGTCGTGCGGGTGGTGGTCATCGGAATTCTCCGTTCCGACGGCGGAACGCGAACCCGGCCACCGAGATGGCACCGATGATCACCGCGAGCACGATCGCGGCTGCGGCGCCGAGTTCGTACTGGCCGCTGCCGACCGCCGTGTTGTAGACGTAGAGAGAAGGGGTGAACCCGAACGAGACCGCCTGCGGCTGGAACGCCGCGAGGATGGACGGTTCGGTGAACAACTGCAATGCCCCCACCGCGTTGAGGAACACGAGCATCACGACCGACGGCATCACCATCGGCAGTTTGATCCGCGTGATGATGCGCCAGAGCGAGGCGCCCTCCATGATCGCGGCCTCGGTGACCTCGCGCGGGATCGACTTCAGCGACGTGTAGATGATCGTCATGTTGTAGCCGGTCCACTCCCACACGACGATGAGCATGATCGTCGGCAGGATCAGACCGCTCGAGAAGAAGTCGACGTTGCCGAGCCCGAGACCGCGGAGGATCTGCGCGTAGGGCCCGAAGCCCGGCAACAGCAGGAACGACCACATCACGGCCGCGACGACACCGGGGACGGCGAAGGGCATGAAGAACACGGTGCGGAAGAACTTGCTGGCGCGGATCACCCCGGCGTCGAACAGGGCGGCGAAGAGGAACGCGAGCGCGAGGGTGACCGGCACCTGGACGACGCCGAACACGAGCACGCGCACGACGCCGGACCAGAAGTCCGCCGAGTGCAGGATCGTGACGTAGTTCGCGGCTCCGACGAACTGGTGTCCGCCGATGATCCTGGTCGAGTACAGGCTCGACCAGAGCGCGTAGATGGTCGGTACGAGCATGAAGAGCCCGAGCATGAGCATCCCGGGCGTGATGAACACGAGGCCTGCCGACTCCCGCACGGCGCGGCGGGGGCGGCGACGAGCGCTCGGCGTGGCTCCCGCCGGAGCGGGCGTGCGCTGCCGCACGCTCCGCTCCGACAGGTCGGTCAGTCCGGTCACGGCAGCGTCACGACCCGTTCACGGTGAAGCCCTGCGACTTCGCGTACGACGTCATCTGGGACTGGAACTTCGTGAACGCCTGCTGCAGCGTCTCGGTCCCCTTCGTCACGCCGGCGAACGTCGAGGTCCACTGGGTCAGCGCTGCCGTCATGATCGGCGGGAACTGTGCGGGGTCGATGTCCTTCGCCGCGGCTGCGAACACCGTGTTCGGCGTCGTCGTGCCCGTGATCTTCAACGTCTTCTGCTGGAAGGCCGTGTCGTCGAGGAGCGGCAGGTAGCCCGGGAACGCACCCCCGACGTCGCCGCTGAGGATCTTCCACGACGCGTCGGAGCCGCCGAACCACTTGACGAACTCGGTCGCCGCCTTGGCGTGCTTGGTGCCCTTGACGACCGCGAGGGTCGAGCCGCCCCAGTTGCCGGCAGCGGTCCCGCCCGCCGTCACCTGCGGCAGCGGTGCGGTCTGCCAATCACCGATGGTGTTCTTGATGCTGAGCTGCATGCCCACCGGTCCCCACGCCGGGCTGAGGCGCGACGCGGCCGCACCGTTGTCGAAGGCGGACCACTGAGCGGGGGAGAAGTCCGCGGTCGTGGTGGCCTCCTTCGCGGAGATGAGGTCCTGCCAGTACTTGGCGAACTGCATCTCCTTCGTTCCGGTGAAGTGGATGCCGAGCTTCGATCCGCCCGTGTAGGTGAAGGGGAACGCACCGTACTGCTGCATCAAGGCGAGGACGTCCTGCGCGCTCTCCGGGTCGAAGTTCGTGATCGCGGCCTTCGGGTCCTTGCGGTGCAGCGTCGCCGCCTCGGACGCGAACTGCTCCCACGTCGTGGGGACGCTCAGGCCCGCCGAGGCGAACTGCTTCTGGTTGTAGAACAGCGCCATCGGGCCGAGATCCACGGGCATCGCGTAGACGTGCGACCCCTGTGACACCTGCGACCATGCGGCGGGCGCCTCGTTCTTCTTCGCGGAGGCGATGCCCTGGTCCGCCAGGTCGACGAGGCTGTTGGTCGCCTCGAACGACGGCAGCTCGAAGTACTCGATCGTCGCCACGTCCGGAGCGCCGTTGCCCGCCTTGATCGCGTCGGTGAGCTTCGTGTACTCCTGCGTCGACGCACCGGCGTTCTCGAGCGCGACGCAGACGTCGGGGTGGGTCTTGTTGAACTCCTCGACGGCGAGGTCGTAGCCGGCCGGCCACCCCCAGAACGTCAGCTTGGTGGCGGACGAGGAGCAGGAGGCCGTCGTCGTGGACGACGGGCTCGGGGACGAGTGCCCGGCGCCGCTCGCCGTCGAGCTACCGCTGCTCGAGCAGGCCGCGAGGCCGATCGCGGCGACGGCGGCCAGCGCGATCGCCGCCGCGCCGCGACCTCGGGTACGCGCGGTCGGGCGCCGCGCTGCCTGTCCTCGAAGGATCATGGGGTCTTCCTATCGTCGTTGATCAGAGAGCCGCCGGGCGTGCCAGCCGGGGCGACGCCGCAACCATAGGGCAGTTTTTGCATCGTTGCAATCCATCCCGACATCGCCGTGCCCACGTTGCACACCGATCGTCCCGTCGAGCCCCGGGATCGCGGTGTTCAGCAGGACGACGGGTGTTCGACGGCGTCACGCGTGTCTGCGGAATGCTGAGCCAGCGCTCGGAGTTGCCCCCGAGGTGTCTGCACCCTCTGCACCCTCCGCACCTCCTGCTCGCTCCGGCGTGGGCCTGCGCTCCGAGCGCGGCCCGATCCTCCTGGCCCTGATGCTCGCGACCGCACTGGTCGCCCTCGACTCCACGATCATCGCGACGGCGTCGTCGTCCATCGCCAAGGACCTCGGGCACTTCCAGCAGCTGCCCTGGCTGTTCTCGGTGTACCTGCTCGCGCAGGCGGTCTCGGTGCCGATCTACGGGCGCCTCGCCGACGTGCTCGGCCGCAAGCGTCTGCTGCTCGTCGGGATCGGCCTGTTCCTGCTCGGCTCGGTGCTGTGTGGCGCCGCGTGGTCGATGCCCGTCCTCATCCTGGCGCGGGTCGTGCAGGGCCTCGGCGCGGGCGCCGTGCTGCCGATCTCGATGACGATCACGAGCGACATCTACACGCTCGAGGAGCGCGCGAAGACGCAGGGCTACCTCGCTTCGGTCTGGGGCATCGCCTCGGTCGTCGGGCCGACCCTCGGTGGCCTGTTCAGCCAGATCGGCGCGTGGCGGTGGATCTTCTGGATCAACATCCCGCTCGCCATCGTCGCCGGCGTCATGCTCATCCGCGCCTACCACGAGCAGCGTGACGCGTCGCAGGACCGGCAGCGCATCGACTACCTCGGCGCGGCCCTGCTCGGCGGCGGGACGACCGCGCTCCTGCTCGGTCTGCTCGAGGGCGGGACGTCGTGGGCCTGGGACGCCCCCGCTTCGTTCGCGATCTTCATCGCCGCCGCGGTCCTCCTGGTCGCGTTCGTCGTCGTCGAGCTCCGCGTCGCGCAGCCGATCTTCTCGCTCGGCCTGCTGAAGCGTCGCGTGGTCGCCGCGTCCACGATCGCGTCGCTCATCATCGGCGTCATCGTGATGGGCCTGTCCACGTACGTGCCGATCTACGCGCAGGACGTCCTCGGGGCGTCGGCCCTCATCGCCGGGTTCGCGCTCGCGGCGCTCACCCTCGGATGGCCGATCTCGGCGTCGCAGGCCGGGCGCTTCTACCTGCGGTTCGGGTTCCGCGTCACCTCGGTCATCGGGTCGACGCTCGTGCTCATCGGTGCGGTGCTCACCATCACGCTCGCCGTGCACTCGTCGATCTGGCTCGTCGCCCTGTTCTGCTTCGTCATCGGCGCGGGCATGGGCCTGACCGCCGTGCCGACGCTGATCGCCGCCCAGTCGTCCGCCACCTGGAGCGAGCGCGGTGCCGTGACCGGCACGAACATGTTCGCCCGCTCGATGGGTTCGGCCATCGGCGTCGCGGTGTTCGGCGCGGTCGTCAACGCGCACGTGCAGCTCAACGCCGCCGGCGTCCCCGAGGGCGCCGGGCTCATGACCGCGATGCACCTGGTGTTCGTCGCGATCGCCGCGATCGCCGTCGTGCTCCTGGTCGCCGTGCTGTTCCTGCCGGGGCACCGGCGGGCGGCGCAGGGCGGGGTGGCGTCTGCCGCCGGGGCCGCTGAGGACGCGGAGCCGGCGCTCGGCGCTGCGCCCGCGACCGCAGCTGCGCGGGCCGAGGCCGAGGCCGGGGCCGAGCAGCCGGTGGCGTCCGCGTAGGAGCCGCCCCACCCCCCCACATCGATCGGACGGGAGGCGCGGCACCGGGCTGGTGTCGCGCCTCCCGTCCGTCCGTGGTGGGGCCGGTAGAGTGGCTGGCGCCTGCCTCTGTAGCTCAATGGAAGAGCAGTTCCGTCCTAAGGAAAGGGTTGGGGGTTCGAGTCCCTCCAGGGGCACCACCGTCGTCGTCGCCGTGCCGGGATCGAAGGTCCAGCCAGCTCGGTAGCCGCGCCCTTGAGAGGTCCCTCCTCCTGCCCCCAGCGACCGCAGCACACCTCGTCCGCCGGTTTCTCCGACTGATCCGCGCGCTGCCCATGGGTCGCAGGCGCGCTTCCAGGCGGTGAGAGGAGGCTCGAGGAGCGGCCACCACAGATCCGCTCGGGATCCTCTCGAGCGCGAGCGTGCGGGAGCCGTCGACGGAAGCGGCGACATCATGACCGACACCCATCTCCAATCCCTGGCTCTCGCCGGCGTCGTGGTCTCTGGCCTTCCCAACCCGCTCCCCGCCTCGTCGGCGCGGTACACCGTCCCGGCGGTGTTCAACCGTCGTCCCGAACCCATGGAGGCCCAGGGGATCGTCACGAGCAGTGTCCGGAACGCCATGGCGACGGCGGGGTACCCCGAGGTCACGCTCGAGATCGCCGATCGTCGCCTCCTGATCGGTTACACCTCGTTGGAAGAGCTCGAGCAGGGTCTCGCGGAGGAGATCGCAACGGTGATCGAGGAGATCAGCCGGAACGTGGCTTTGGAGAAGCAGCGACGGATCGATGTGGCACAGGGCGAGGCCGAGGACCGTGATGCGCGGGCGAAGGAAGTGACCCGCGCCGCGGAACGGATCTCCTTCACGCCCCGGGGTCGAGCGTGAACGACGTGTACGCGGTCGTGGGCGGCCGCGAGTACCGCCTCGACGTCGTGGCCGATGGCCGGCAGCTCGACTCGTTGGTCAACGACCCTGGTGTGAAGCACGTCGACCTCGACGGGGGCGGCACGCTCGTCTACCAGGGTGGGCCCGGTTGCCCGGTCGTCATCGTGCAGCGGCCCCAATCGCGCTCCACGGCCGACGTCCACCGGTAGGCGATCGACCGGGACCCCGCGATCCGCGCGTGGGTCTTCTCGAGCCGAGCAGCACCGCGGCAGCCTCATCTCGAACCGCTCGCCCCCGAGGATCGCGAGGACGAACCATGAGCGATCTGCCAGCCGGGACCGACGCGTTCCACGATCTGGCGTGGGTGGAAGCCGATGATGGTCTCGACGCGTTCCTCGGAGGACACCTCGTCGGCACGGTGACCCACGAGCAGGGCTTCGCGGCGCGTTCGATCGACGGGACCGTCGAGGGAAGTCACCACAGTGTGGAAGCAGCACGAGCCGAACTCGAAGGCTGGCTCCGATGGGTTCGCGCCCTGTCTGCGCAGCGCCGCAGGAACCATTGACGGCAGCTGCCACGACCTCCGCCCGCGCAGGCACAGCGCGAGCGTCGCCGATAGCCTGCCGTCCGTGGTTCCCGCGTTGCCCGTCCTCATCCCTGCCGCGATCGTCGTCTGGGTGCTCCTGTTGTGGCGGCTGCGGCAGCGCGACCGTCTGACCCTCTCGCGCACGATCACCGCTGGCGCCGCCTGCCTGTTCGGGATCGTGCTGCTCCGGTCGGTGCTGTTCCCCGCCCCGATCGTCCTCGGTGCGGAACGAGCCACGCTCCCGCCATGGCCGGTGTTCGTGCAACTCATCCCGGTGGCGACCGTGCCGCGCGACCCGTCGGGCATGGTCCTCAACATCGTCCTGTTCGTTCCGATCGGGGTGCTCCTGCCGTTCCTCGTCCGGGGATCCGTCATCCGACTCGGGACCATCGCGTTCCTGCTGAGCGTCACGATCGAAGTGGTCCAGCTCGTCGGCGACATGACCGTGAGCACGGGGCGTGTCGCCGACATCGACGACGTGATCGGCAACACCATCGGGGCGCTCGTGGGGATCGCGGTCGTCCGCCTCCTGTCGCGCGTACCACAGCTCTCGCGCGTCGCGACGCCGTTCGTGTGGTGGCCGAGTCCGGACCCGAGGTCACCGATGCCCGGGAAGCGCGGAGCCTCAGCCCGCTCCCGGTGGGGATCAGGTCTGCACTGATGGATCGCGGTCGGGCGATCCGACCGGCGTGGCCGGATGAGCGACCCGAGCGATCAACGGGTCCGCTTTCCAGGGGCTGAGGCTGGGCGGCTCCTCCTCGGAGTTCGTGCCGAGGGGGCTCGGTCGGAGCTGGTGTGGAAGCGGTCCCCGGAGGAGACGGGATGGCCGAGCCCGCGCGACTGCGGTGATCGACCGGAGTGCGGACGCTGACGCCCATCGAGGTCTCTCGCCCGACCATTTCTGGATCACCCCTTGTCCGCGCCGCGCAACTCGTGTTAACTCGCAGTCAGGAAGCGACGCAACACGAGTTGAACAAGGGAGTTCGCGATGACTCGTCTCATCCTCGACACCGACCTCGCCATGGGTGCCCCGGGCAGCGACATCGATGACGGGTTCGCGTTCGCCCTCGCGGTGGCCGAACCCGAGATCGACCTCGAACTGGTCACCACCGTCAACGGGAACACCGACGTCGAGAGCGCCACGCTCCTGACGCTCGAACTCCGCCGTCGGCTGGGCATCGACGTCCCGGTCGTCAAGGGCGCCCCGACACCGCTCGTCCACCCGGAGCGCCGGCGTGAGCCGTCCCCCGAGGTCGTCAGCACGTACGGGGTCGGCCTGGAGCCCGACCCGGGCCACGCGGCGCACCGGATCATCGAGCACGTGATGGCGAACCCGGGCGAGATCACGATCTGCGCGATCGGGCCGCTGACGAACATCGCGCTCGCTCTCACGATGGAGCCACGACTGGCGTCGTCGGTCAAGGAGATCGTGATGATGGGCGGCGTGTTCCTCGGCACCATGGCCCACCGGAGCATGCCGGGCGAGTTCAACGTCTGGGTGGACCCCGAAGCCGCCGCGACCGTGCTGCGCTCCGGTGCACCGCAGCGGTGGGTCGGTCTCGACGTCACGTTGCAGGTCCGACTCACCCGCGACGACGCTCGTCGTCTCACCGACTCGGGCCGCGACTTCGCCGCCCTCGCGGGCGAATCGACGAACGCGTGGATCGACCACATCGCCGAGCGCGACCCGGGCGACCCGCGCAACCGGGATTCGTGCGCGATGCACGACCCGCTCGCCGTCGCGGCGCTGACGCACCCCGAGTTCCTCACCTGGGTCGACGCCGCGGTCGACGTCGTCACCGGCGACGGACTCGCGCGTGGCGTGCTCGTCACCGACCTCGGGCACGGGCCGGACGCACCCGCGCCGAACTGCAGGATCGCGACCGAGGTCGACGTCGCCGCGTTCACCGACCACTTCCTGGGGCGCATCGCCGACCTCTGAGCCGTCGGAGCGCCAGCCCGGCACCCGCTCCGACCGCCGCCCGCACAACCGTCGTCCGCCCCGGGCGCCGGGCCGTTCACCGTACCCACGATCCGCACACCCAATGGAGGGACCAATGCGATCACACGTCCACCACGGCCGTCGTCGGCTGCTCGTCACCGCCGCCGGCGTCATCGCCGGCGCACTCGCCCTGACCGGATGCTCGAGCGGCGGGGGTGCCGCATCCTCCTCGGGGAGCTGGTCCATCCCGTCGAAGGACCCGAAGACCACCGTCAAGGTGCTCAGCATCCTCAGCCTCAAGTCCCCGGACAACATGCAGCCGGTCGTCGACGCGTTCGAGAAGGCACACCCGAACATCACGATCAAGTGGCAGACCGTGCCGTTCGACTCCCTCAACTCGACCGTCGACTCGCACGTGTCGAACAAGGGCGGCGACCCGGACCTCTACTGGGCGGACCAGCCGCGCATCGCCGCGCTGGCCAGCCGCGGTGAGGCCGAGGACCTGACGTCCCAGTTCGGCGGGTACTCGTCGTCGTTCGACAAGGTGTCGTACGAGACGGGCGTCCAGAAGGGCAAGCTGTACGCCCTCCCGATCGCGAACTCGACGCAGCTCCTGTACTACAACAAGGACCTGCTGGCGAAGGCCGGGCTCCCCACACCCTCCGCGTCCACGAGCAGCCGGATGACCTGGCAGGACCTGGCGTCCGACGCGCTGAAGGCCAAGCAGGCCGGCGCGCAGTACGGCATGACGTTCGGCCAGTTCGACCGCTACTACCAGCTCGAGCCGCTGTCGGTCCAGCTCGGAGGTTCGGTCGGGGCGGACGGCAAGGACAACCTGACGCCGGACTTCACCAACAGTGCGTGGGTGAAGGCGATGACGTGGTACCGCTCGATCTTCGCCTCGGGCGCGGCTCCGAAGGGCATGACCGCTGACCAGACCGACCCCGCGTTCCTCGCCGGCCAGGTGGCGTACTCGGTCGAGGGGCCCTGGCTCCTGCCGGAGCTCCAGGCGTCGAAGGTGCACTGGGGCGTGGCACCGATGCCCGCCTTCGCGGACAGCAAGCAGGTCGCGACGCCGACCGGTTCGTGGTCCGTCGCGATGAACCCCTTCAGCAAGCAGAAGGACGCCACCGCGGTGTTCATGAAGTGGCTCGCGGTCGACAACGGCTCGGGCTACATCCGCTACCGGAGCAACCCGGAGCTCGCCGCGAACGTCAAGGGCAAGCAGCTCTACTTCGACAAGCCCGTGTTCCAGTCGGCTGCAGGGGCCGACGCGGCGAAGATCATCAACCACGAGACGTCGCAGACCGCGGTGTCGCGCGTCAAGACGATCGGCTACATCGAGTTCGAGTCCATCATCAACCAGGCCTACTCGGACATCCGGAACGGGGCCGACCCGAAGCAGGCGCTCGACGCCGCGAAGGCGAAGCTGACGACCGCCTGGGCGAAGTACAAGTAGGCCGCCCGTGATCTCGACCACCGACACCACGACCGGGGCGGCCCGCACGCGCCGCCCCGGTCCCCGGACCGCACGCCGGGAGGTCCGCAACCGCTTCGGCACGCCCGTCCCGGTCCGGCGCCGCACCGGCCGCGCGGGCGCACGACGCGAGCTCGTCTGGGGCATCGTGTTCCTCGCCCCCGCGGTCATCGCCCTCGCCGTCCTGCGGGTCGCCCCGACGATCGACGCCGTCGGGTCCAGCCTGCTCAAGGCGTTCCCGGGCGGCCTCATCCCCCCGACCTTCACCGGGTTCGGCAACTACGAGTCGCTGTTCGGCGATCCGGCCTTCCTGGCGACGGTCGGCCGCACGCTCCTGTTCAACGTCGTCATCAACCCGCTGCAGATCGTGGTCGCGCTCCTCGTCGCCGTGCTCCTCACGCAGCGGATCCCGCTCGTCGGGCTCTGGCGGACACTCCTCGTCGTGCCGGTGACGATCCCGATCGTCGGCTCCTGCATCGCGTGGGGCGCGGCGTTCAACCCGCAGGGGCCGATCAACGCTGCGATCACCGCGATCGGCGGCGGCACGCAGCCGTTCCTCACCTCGCCGCGGCAGGCGCTGGCCTGCATCATCATCGTCGCGTCCTGGATCGGCATCGGCTACTGGATGATGTTCCTGGTGTCCGGCATCCAGGCGATCCCGGGCGAGCTCTACGAAGCGGCCAAGCTCGACCGCGCCGGCCCCGTCCGGACGTTCCTGCGGATCACCCTGCCGATGCTCCGTCGACAGCTGCTGTTCGTGCTCGTCGCCGACACGGTCGCGAACTTCGTGCTGTTCGTCCCCGTGCAGCTGCTGACGAACGGTGGGCCGCAGGACAGCACCACGCTGCTCATGTTCGACGCGTACCGGACCACCTACGGGTACGGCAGCCAGAACCTCGGCTCGGCCGAGGTGATCGTGCTGACCGTGATCATGCTGGTGTTCGTCGTCCTGCAGTTCCGGCTGCTCCGCGAGGACGGAGAGGACGCATGACGGCCGACAGCGGCATGGTGGGCCTCCCGGCCGCGGTCGCGTCGACCGTGAGCGACGACGTCGCGTCACCCGGAGCACCCCGTCGGCGGCGGTGGTCGACGACCCGCTTCGTGCTGACGGTCGTCGCGATCGTCGTCAGCGCCGTCTTCATGCTCCCGGCGCTGTGGATCCTCATCGGGTCCTTCCGGCCGAACATGGACGTGCTCACGACCATGTCGCCGTTGACCTGGCGCCTGTTCGTCCCCTCGCGGGTGACGGTGCAGAACTACGTCGGGCTGCTCGTCCACGACGGCTTCGGCACGGCGCTCCTCAACTCGGCGATCGTGTGCATCGCGTCCGTCGTCGTCGGGATCCTCGTGTCCGCGGCCGCCGCGTACCCGCTCGCCGTGTACCGGTTCCGCGGACGGAACATCGTCTTCGCCGTCATCGTGATCAGCTTCATGGTCCCCTTCGAGGCGATCGCCATCCCGCTGGCGCAGCAGTTCACGGACTGGGGGCTCGGCAACAGCCTCATCGGTCTGATCCTGCCCGGGATCGGGAACGGCCTGGCCATCTTCAACCTCCGGCAGGCGTTCCTCGGCATCCCGGTTTCCTACCGAGAAGCCGCCATGCTCGACGGCGCGAGCGAGCCGAAGATCCTCTTCTCGTTGTACCTCCGGATGTCCGGTCCGGCGCTGACGAACTCCGCCCTGCTCATCTTCCTCGCGCAGTGGACCTCGTACCTGTGGCCGCTGCTGGTCGTCACCGACGACTCGAAGCAGCTCGCGCCGGTGGCGCTCGCGTCGACGTTCGGGGAGCACAGCGCGAACTACGGCGAGAACTTCGCGGGTGCCGTCCTGCTGTCGCTCGTGCCGGCGATCAGTCTCTTCATCCTGCAGCGGTTCTTCGGCCGGCTGTCGATCGGAAGTGGTGAGAAGTGAGCACGGAAGCGCCGGGATCCGCGCACATCATCGTCGTCGGCTCGGCCAACCAGGACTACATCGTGCGGGTGACCGCTCCGCCTGCGCCGGGGGAGACGGTCCTCGCCCAGGACCTCCTGCGACAGCCCGGTGGCAAGGGCGCGAACCAGGCGGTCGCCGCAGCACGGCTCAACGGCGACGTGAGCTTCGTCGCCAGCGTCGGTGACGACCCGGACGGCACCGACCTCCTCCGCGGCCTGCGGAGCGAGGGCGTCGACACCTCGGAGGTCGAGATCATCGACCGCGGTCGGACGGGACTCGCGCTCGTGTCGGTGTACGACTCCGGCGAGAATGCGATCACGGTGGTGCCCGGCACGAACTTCGCGCTCACCGCGAGCCGCGTCGACCGGACGGTGCGACGCCTCGCGGCGGAGGCCGAGCGGGCGATCGTCGTCGTGCAGGCGGAGCTCCGACCGCAGATCATCGCGACGGCGCTCCGGGCGGGGGTGGAGGCGGGAGCGCGGTGCGTGCTCAACCTCGCTCCGTACCAGCGCCTCCCGGACGACCTGCTCGCGGTCTGCGACCCACTGGTGCTCAACGAGTCCGAGGCGACCGCGCTCGTCGGGCGGCCCATCGCGGATCCGGAGCAGGCCGCTGCGGCGGTCCGCACCCTGCTCGGTACCGCCCGTTCGGTGGTCATCACCCTCGGCGCGCAGGGCGCCTGCTGGGCCGACTCGGGAGGCGAGGGGCACCTCCCCGCCACGCCCCCGGACCGGGTCGTCGACACGACCGGCGCCGGCGACGCGTTCGTCGGTGCACTCGCGGCGACGCTCGCGCGCGGCGGCGGGCTCGGCGAGGCGACCGCGATCGGTGTGGCCGCCGGGACGTTCGCGGTCCGCACGCCGGGGGCGCAGTCCTCGTACCCGACGCTCGCCGACCTCACGACGGAGAGGGCCGTCACCGGACCGATCAGCTGACGCGGGAAGATCGACCCATGCCAGTGACACGGTCGGACGTCGCTCGGGCTGCGGGGGTCTCGCCCGCCGTCGTGAGCTACGTCATCAACAACGGGCCGCGCCCCGTCTCCGCCACCACCCGCGAGCGGGTCGAGGCGGCGATCGCCGACCTCGGGTACCGACCGAACGCCATCGCGTCGTCGCTCCGCAACGGCAGCACCCGGTCGATCGGGTACCTCACGCCGAACCCCCGCGATCCGTTCATGGCGGAACTCGGGGAGTCGGTGGAGCGGCAGTTCAGCGCTCGGGGCTACCTCGTGCTCACCGGCAACACGTACTTCGACCGGGCACGTGAGGAGCGGTACCTGCAGTCGTTCATCGACCGCAACGTCGACGGCCTCGTGTTCGCCCCCGGTGTCTCGCTCGCCAGCACCCCGACGTGGCAGGCCGATCGCCCCGTGGTGAGTCTCGACGGAGCGGGGACCCATCCGGGCTGGTCGACCGTGAGCGCCCAGGACGCGTTGGACGCCGCGACCGCCGTCGGGCACCTGGTCCTGCAGCACGGGCACATGCTGGTCGCCTGCATCGCCGGGACGCCGCGGCTCACCAGCGAGGCGGAGCGCATCGCCGGGTGGCGCACCGCGACCGGGAGCGAGGGACTGCCCTCCGGACCGGAACTGCTCGCCTACGGGGAGATCTCGGAGGAGGGTGGGTACTCGGCCGCCATGCAGCTCCTGAGCAGTCACGGTCGTCCCTGGGTCGTCCACGGCCGCGGCCCCACCGCCGTCTTCGCCACGAACGACGCCCAGGCGGTCGGCGTCATCTCCGCTTGCGCCGAACTCGGGCTCCGCGTCCCCGAGGACGTCGCCGTCGTCGCAGTGGGAGGCACGCGGATCGCCCCGTACACCGTGCCCCCGCTGTCGACGGTGCGGCAGGACGTCGAGCTGATCGCGGAACTCGCCGCCCGGCAGCTCATCGCAGGCATCGCGGACCCGACGGCTCCGGCAGCGCGCAGTCGGCTCCGTGGGAACCTCGTCGTCGGCCGGAGCTGCGGGTGCGAGCTCCTCGCCCCGTCGGCCGTGGACCACGGGACGACGACCGGGAGATCGACGAGCAGGTGACGCGGTTCGACTCGGCTTTCGTGCCGGCGGCGCCGACGGCGGGATACTGGTTCCGTGCGTGAACTCCAAGCGGCCATCGCCGCCGACCTCGACGTCCAGCCGGTCATCGACCCGGAGCAGGAGGTGGCGCGCCGTGTCGCCTTCCTCCGGGACTACCTGCTCGCCACCGGCGCCAAGGGCTTCGTGCTCGCGATCAGCGGCGGTCAGGACTCCTCGCTCGCCGGGCGTCTGTGCCAGCTCGCCGTCGAGTCGCTCCGGGCCGAGGGGCATCCGGCCGAGTTCACCACGGTGCGCATGCCGTACCGCGTGCAGGCCGACGAGGACGACGCGCAGCTCGCGCTCCGCTTCATCGCCGCCGACCCGGGCATCACCGTGAACATCGAGCACGGGGTCGACGGCGTCGTCCAGGACGTCGCCGAGTCGGGCACCGCCCTGAGCGACTTCGTCAAGGGCAACGTCAAGGCCCGCATGCGGATGGTCGCGCAGTACGCGGTCGCCGGGCAGCGCGGTCTGCTCGTCGTCGGCACCGACCACGCCGCGGAGGCCGTGACCGGCTTCTTCACGAAGTACGGGGACGGCGGCGTCGACATCACCCCGCTGACCGGCCTGACGAAGAGCCAGGGCCGTCAGCTCCTCGAGCACCTCGGCGCGCCGGCGCGGCTCTACGAGAAGGCGCCCACGGCCGACCTGCTCGACGACCTGCCCGGTCAGACCGACGAGGCGAACCTCGGCCTCAGCTACGCCGAGATCGACGCGTACCTGCAGGGCCACGACGTGCCCGAGGAGGTCGCCGAGGCGATCGAGACCCGCTACCGGGCCACCGAGCACAAGCGCCGCGTGCCCGCGACGCCGTTCGACACCTGGTGGGGCGGGGCGAGCCCGCGTCCGTAGGGCGCGTCAGAGCTGGTCAGGCCGCGCACGACGAACCGTGTCGGGAACAGGAGGGGACATGCCGGTGGTCGATCGAGTGAGAGCAGTGAGCCTCGCGGCTGCGCCGGTGAGCCCTCAGCACGGCGCGGGCGTTCCTCCATGGCTGTTCGTCGCGGGGATCATCGTGGTGTTGGCCATCGCCGCCGTGCTCTTCGTCCGCTCGCGCGGGCGATAGCGCTGCGCCGCCGATCCGACTTCGGCCCTCTGTGAGAGACCGGGGTCTTCGAGCAAGGGACACGCAGTTCGGATCGACGCTCCGGCCCGGCTGCGTCGCGATGTCCGTCCGTCGTCCTTCGATGAACGGTGCCCTACCGTCGCCGCGGCTCCCGGTGGTAGTAGACCGTCATGGTGAGGTCATCCTCGCCGTCGGTCACCTTGCTGCTGAAGGTGACGCCCTGCACGTCGACGTCACCGAGGCTGTCGATGGCGTCGGCGAGCCGACGAAGCAACTCCGGGACGTGCCCTGCCCCTTCCCCTCGGGATTGCTCAGGGAGAAGTGGTTGATCGTCCAGCCCGCAGGGATCACGTCGGCAGGGTACTGGGACGCCGCAGAACTCGACGGCGTGGAGCGGGACGCGGTCGTCCGAGCGGCGCCGGTCAGGAGGCCGGGACCGCCCGGCGCGCGAGGGCGAACGAGCGACGAAGCCGATGATGCTCGACGAGCAGACACACGAGGAGCACGGTGCCCGCGGCACCGAGGAACCAGAGGACCGATCGAGCGATTGCCCGGCGGTGGTCGACGGGCGGTCCGCAGAAACGGCCGTCGTGGATCGCGAGCGACGAGTCGATGTGTGCGGACGAGTCCATGCGCGCGGCCGGTGTCGACCGGCCGTCGTCCGCGGTCTGTCCCGGCACGGCACCACCCCCGGGGCTGACCGTACCGGGAACGACGCGGCGTGCGCGCTCCTACCGCCCGGCGAGCTCGGCGCGGATCGCCTCGACGGCCAGTCGGACCTCCGCGAACGTGGTCGACAGGGGTGAGAGGCCGAGCCGGATGCCGTTCGGGTTCCGGTGGTCGGGGATGACGTCCTGTGCCCAGAGCGCCGCGGTCACCTCGCGGAACGCCGGGTGCGTGATCGTCACGTGGCTGCCGCGGACGTCGGCGTCGCGGGGGCTGGAGACGACGACGCCGAACGGGGCGAGCAGGTCGTCGACGAGCGCGATCGCGTGTTCGGTGAGCGCGACGGACTTCGCGCGGACCGCGTCGATGCCGACCCGCTCGAGGAGGTCGAGCATGTCCTGCATCGCGAGCATGCCGACGACGGGCGGCGTCCCGCTGACGAGGCGGCGCATCCCCGGCGAGGGCGTGTAGCCGTCGGCCATGCTGAACACGTCGGCGGCGCCCATCCACCCCTGGATTGGCTGCCGCAGGTCGGCCTGCAGCCGCTCGGCGGCGTAGGCGAACGCGGGGGAGCCCGGGCCGCCGTTGAGGAACTTGTAGGTGCAGCCGACGGCGAGGTCGACGTCCCACGCGTCGAGCGACGTCGGCACGACGCCGGCGGAGTGGCAGAGGTCCCAGAGCACGAGCGCGCCCACCGCGTGCGCCGCCGCGGTGATACCGGGCACGTCGGCGATGACGCCGGAGCGGTAGGCGACGTGGCTCAGCACGACCACCGCGGTCGAGGCGGACACGGCCTCCTCGACCTGCTCGACCGTCACACCGGTGACCGGGTCGGCCGCGATCCACCGCACGGAGAGCCCGCACTCGGCGGCGATGCCCTCGACGACGAAGCGGTCGGTCGGGAAGTCGTCGTCGTCGATGACGATCTCGGTGCGGTCGGGCCGCGCGGCCACGGCGGCGCGGATCGTCTTGTACAGGAGCACCGTCGTGGAGTCCGCGACGACGGTCTGCCCCGCCGCGGCGCCGAGGCACACGGCACCGATCCGGTCGCCGAGCTCGAGCGGGAGCGTCATCCACTGCTCGTCCCACGAGCGGATGAGGCGACTGCCCCAGTCGTGCGTCACGAATCGCTGCAGCCGCTCGGCAGTGGCGAGGAGCGGTCGCCCGAGCGAGTTGCCGTCGAGGTACGCGCGGACCTCGGTGCTCGGGACGAATGCGGCGACGTGTTCCGCGAGCGGGTCGGTGCGGTCGAGTTCGAGCGAGTCCGGTGCGGTCGCCCGCGGGGCGTCGCGTCCGACCCGGTCGTCGGCGACGGACGTCTGGTCGGTCATGTCAGGGACTCCTCGGCGCGGTCGGCGGTCAGGACCCGAGCGCCGGACAGCCAGCGTACGGCGTCGCGGGGGGCCGCGCTCCGTCCCCGGGCCGTCCGGCCGACGCCGATGTGCGGTCGCAGCGGCCCGAGCCTCAGATCTGCCGGTAGATCGTCAGCGTCTGCTCGGGCTGGTCGGGCACCAGGAACGACGCATGCGCCAGGTGCTGGACACGCCCCGACCGTGTGCGGACCCGTTTGACGCCGGCCTGGCTGGACGCAACGCCTCCAGCCTCGAGCGGCTCGCCGCACTCGACCCGCGCGTGCGGACCGTCCGGTCCGTCGGCGACCGCGCTGCGGACGCGTCGGCGATCGCCGCGACGGTCGAGGGTGACGCCGACGTCGTGATCGACGCGCTCGGGCCGACACCGACCGCGGACCTCACGATGGCGGGCTTCGACGTGGTCCGCGTCGACGGCACGATGGTGCTGCTCGGCGGGGTGCGACAGACGCTCCCCGTGCCCTACGGCGAACTCATGCGTCGCCGGATCACGCTGCGCGGGAATGCGCATCGCCCGGTCCGGTTGTACCTCGTCAGGAACGACAGGAGCACCGATGCAGCGACCCGTGGTGGACCCACAGCAGCAGACCGACGAGCGTGAGGTCGTGAGCGGACGCCGGTTCGGCGCGTGGCTCGGCCTCATCAACCACGGCGAGGAGCCGATCGCGCGACGCTGATCCGCGCGAGCACGGGCCCGGGCGGCCGGCGAGGAGCCGACCGCCCGGGCCCGTGTCCGTCAGGGGTTGCCGGGGCCGTCCCCGATCTCGATCGCCCCACTCGCTGCGGGTCCGGTGCCGTGCGCGGGTGATCGCCGAGACCGACAGCACGGAGGTCGCGCCGGCACCGAGGGACCCCGTTGTGTACCACGGAGCGGCGGCGCCGAGGGCCGTCACCGCCTGCGGAGTCGAGGCCGTCGCGTCCTGCACGGGCTCGGAGTCCCCGGTCCGCCGAAGCGGCCCTCGCGGATCGCGAGCACGGACTCGTCCTGGTCAGTCGGTGTCTGTTCGGGCACGCGCACCACCCGCACCCGACGGTGACGCCGTGGTGCTCGCGCCGGTCGGAACGTCCCCCGTTCGCTGGCGAAGTCCCCCTCGCTGTACCCCGTTCGCTGAGAACCAGGAACGCTGCGCTCCAACCGGTGCTTTCCTCAGGTCATCCAACCGACCACGACACCGAGGAGCCCGATCCCATGGTCACCAACACCCAGCCCGAGCGGTACGGCACCGCAGACTCCGGGCGGCGCAACGGCGTCGCCATCTCCGCACTCGTCATCGGCATCGTCGGCCTCGTCATCAGCTTCTGGGGCGTCCTCAGCCTCGTCGCCCTGGTCCTCGGCGTCGTCGGCCTGCGTCGCTCGCCGGCCAAGGGGGAGCGCGGTCACGGCCAGGCGATCGCGGGCATCGTCCTCGGCGTCATCGGCGTCGTGTGGGGCATCCTCGCGCTCGTCTTCGGCCTGCAGCACTACTTCTTCTTCGTCAACCACTGACCCCGCGTCGGAGCCTCACTCCCATGACACGGCGCCGGTCACCGCTCCGCGAGTAGACGTTCCGCATCGTCACGTCGCTCGCGGGGATGGTGGCCGGCGGTGGCCGCGGACGGGCCGTGCCCGGGCTCGTAGGCTGGCCCGATGCGAGCACTGGTGCGGAGCAGCGGTCCGACGACGGCGGTGGCGGCGCGGAACGGGGTCGGGTTCTCCTCCGCCGAGGCGTACCTGGTGGAGCGACACGGCCCCGACCAGGCGGTCGCCGAGGTCCCGTTCGCGGCCGAGCGGCCGGTGGCCGCGGGCGACCGGCTCACGTGGGTGTGGTTCCCGGAGCGGGTGCTGCCGGCCGGTCGCGCCGAGCCGACCGAGGCCGACCTCGACGGGTTCTGGGACGCGACCGCCTTCGCGCTCGACGTCGTGTTCACGGACGGCAGCCGTGCCTCCGCGTCGGCGCGTGACCAGTACGCGGTCCCGATGACGCCGGAGGCGCAGGACGACGCGCGCATGCTCTGGGTGGACCAGTGGAACCGCCGCACCGTCGACCTGACGCCGTTCGCCGGGCGCACGGTGGACCGTCTGGAGGCGCGGCTCGGCCGCGCCGACCGGGTCGCCGCCGACGGCGCGGCGGCACCGCTACGGGGCTGGCTCGACGACGTGCGGATCGTGACGGCGCCGCCCCGGGCCTCCCGGCCGCTCGACCACGTCGTGACGACCCGGGGGACGCACGCCTCGTCGCGGTTCTCGCGCGGGAACACGGCGCCGCTCGTGGCGGTCCCGCACGGCGGCGTGTTCGGGCTGCCCATGACCGACGCGTCCGATCCTCGCTGGCCGTACGCGTACCACGAGCACGTCGACGGCGACGGCCGGCCGGCGCTCCAGGCGTTCGCCACGTCCCACATCCCCTCGCCGTGGATGGGCGACCGCGGGGTGTTCCAGATCATGCCGAGCCCGCTCGTCGAGCCGGACACCGACCGCGCGGCCCGCGCGCTGCCGTTCGACCGCGCGGACGAGCTCGCGGGCCCGCACCGCTACCGGGTGGCGTTCGACGGCGGGGTGACCGCGGAGATGACGGCGGGGGAGTTCGCGCTCGGGTTCCGGTTCACCTTCCCGGGGGAGCGTGCATCGGTCGTGCTCGACCACCACGGCGTCGTCCGCTCGGCGTCCGTGCGGGTCGAGGACGGCGTCGGGGTGGTCGACGCGCTCCTCGACGACCGACCGCAGACGCCGCCGCACCACGTGCACCTGCGGGTCCACGGCGTGGTCACGGACCGGACGACGGTCGAGGACGGCCGGCTCGGCGGCTGGTTCGTCGTCGACGGCACGGCACCGGTCGACGTGCTCATCGGGATCTCGACGGTGTCGGCGGAGGACGCGGCCGCGAACCTGCGCGCTGCGGGCGACGTCGACGCCATGTGCGCCGAGGCCGAGCGGCGGTGGTCGGCGGCGCTCGCCACGATGTCGTTCGAGGGTGCCTCCGAGGACCAGCTCGTGTCGCTCTACTCGGGCCTGTACCGGCTGTTCCTGTACCCGAACACCGCCGGGGAGACCGCGCTGACCGGCGAGCCCCGCTACCGCTCGCCCTACGGCACGGTCCTCGACACCCCCGTCCGCGACGAGCCCGGGCCCGAGGTCGGGTCGGGGCCGTTCGCGACGACGAACGGGTTCTGGGACACCTACCGCACGGCGTGGCCGCTGCTCGCGCTCCTCACACCCGAGCGGACCGGGGCACTCGCCGAGGGCTTCGTGCAGCACCACCGCGACGGCGGCTGGACGCCCCGCTGGAGCGCCCCCGGTGCCGAGGACGTCATGACCGGCACGACGAGTGACACCGTGTTCGCGGACCTCGCGGCCAAGGGCGTCCCGGGGTTCGACCTCGCGACGGCGTACCGGAGCGCGGTGCGCAACGCGACCGTGCCGTCACCGGACCCGCGCGTGGGACGCAAGGGGGTCCTCCCGGGCGCGTTCCGCGGGTACGTCGACACCGACACGCACGAGGGGATGTCGTGGACCCTCGACGCGGCGATCAACGACTGGGGGCTCGCGGTCATGGCGCGGCTGCTCGCCGACCGCGCCGTGCCCGGTTCGTCGGAGGCGGAACGACTCGACGCCGAGGCCGAGTGGTTCGCCCGGCGGTCCCTGCAGTACCGGAACGTGTTCCACCCGGGGCTCGGGTTCTTCGTCGGCCGTCGTCCCGACGGGGACTGGCGGGTCGAGGGCGAGGCGTTCGACCCGGCGGAGTGGGGGACGGACTACACCGAGACGAACGCGTGGGGCACGATGGTCACCGCCCCGCACGATGGGGCCGGTGTCATGGCCCTGCACGGCGGGCCCGAGGGGCTCCTCGCCGCGATGGCCCGGTTCCGCGCCGCCGGCGAGACCGGTGCGACGGACCGTTCCGGCTCGTACGGGTTCGCGATCCACGAGATGACCGAGGCGCGGGACGTCCGCATGGGGATGCTCGGTCTGTCGAACCAGCCGGCGCACCACATCCCGTTCGCACCGATGTGGGCCGGCCGACACGACGACGCGCACGCGACGCTCCGCGAGTGCGTCACGCGCCTGTTCGTCGGGTCGGACCTCGGCCAGGGGTACCCGGGCGACGAGGACAACGGCGAGATGAGCGCCTGGTACGTGTTCGTCACGATCGGGCTGTACCCGCTCGCGCCCGCGACCGGGACCTACGTGCTCGTCCCGCCGACCGTCCGACGGACCGAGCTGCACCTGGGCGACGCGACCACGGTCGTCGAGGTCGCGGGGCCGTGCCGCGGCCCGTACGTGGCGTCCGTCACCGTCGACGGTGAACCGTGGGAGTCGGTGTCGATCCCGCACGCGGTGATCGCCCGCGGCGCGCACGTGGTGTTCACGCTGTCGGACGAGCCACTCGGGTGGGCCGCCGGGTCGCGCCCGGTGTCGGCGTCCGAGCTCCACGGCTTCGCGGACACGCCCGCGGACGTCCTGCCGGTCGGCGCGTCGCCGGTCACCGACGACACCGGGAGGAGCGTCGTGCGGCTCGCCGCGGGGGAGCCCGTCGAGGTACCGGTGTCCGTCGCGGCCGCGTCGCTGTACACCGTCACGGTGGCCGAGCCGGGGACGTACGGGTGGACGGTGGCGTGGGTCGACGCGGACGGCCGGGTCGCCACGGCGGACGAGCGGGTCGGCGAGGAGTTCGCCTGGGCCGCGCAGACCCGGGTGTTCCGGATCGCGGGCGGGGTCGAGCGCGGTGCGATCCGGTTCACGGCGTCGCGGCCGGTCGGGCTCACCCAGCTCGAGGTCGTCGCGGCCTCGCGGTCGACTCCCGGACGCTGAGCGTCAGGGCGGGGCCGGGGCGCGACGTCAGCGGGGTCCCGGCCTCGACCTGCTCGAGCAGCAGTCGGGCCGCACGCTCGCCGAGCTCGACGGTGTCGCGGGTCAGGGTCGTGAGCGCGGGCCGGACGAGCCGCGCCATGGCGGAGTCGTCGAACGACGCGATCGACAGGTCGTCGGGCACGGGGACCCCCATCTCGGCGGCGACACCGAGCCCGGCGACAGCGAGCACGTCGTTGTCGTAGACGATCGCCGTGGGGCGGCGCGGGCCGACGAGCAGGGTCCGAGTGATCGCGGCGCCGGCGTCCGACGAGTAGTCGGTGGTGAACGACTCGGCGGACTCGAGCCGGGCCTCCCGGGCGAATCGCTGCAGCGCCGCGGCGCGCATGGCCGTGTGCTCGAACTGCGGTGGTCCGGCGACGTGCGCGATGCGGGTGTGGCCGAGCGCGTGCAGGTACCCGAACACGGTGTCCGCGGCGTCCGAGTCGTCGATCCACACGGTGGGCCAGGTGCCCGGCGGCGACGGATGCGAGCCGACGACGACGGCGGGCAGGCCGAGTTCGGCGAGCAACGCGAGGCGGGGGTCGTCGGCTCGCGGGTCGATGAGCACGACGCCGTCCACGCGGTGCCCGCTCCACCACTCGCGGTACGTCTCGAGCTCCTCGTCGACGTCACGCGCGACGAGGAGGTTCATCCCGACGTGGGTCCCGGCGAGGCCGAGCTGGATCCCGGAGATGAGGTCGCCGAAGAACGACTCCGTCCCGAGCGTGCGCGCGGGCCGGTTGAGCACGAACCCGATGGTGCCGGCGCGGGCGCCGCCGAGGGCCCGCGCGGCCGAGTGGGGACGCCAGTTGAGCTCGCGGGCGACCTCGAGGATGCGCGACCGGGTGGCCGCCGAGACACCCGGCCGGTCGTTCAGTGCGAACGAGACCGCTCCCGTGGACACGCCGGCCCGTGCTGCGATCTCGGCGATCGTCACCCGTTTCGGTTGCGGCATCGTCGCTGCACCGGCCCCCTCGTCGTCCACGCGCTCATCATGGCGGCACCCGCGCCCGTTGGCGAATGGCACCGCGCCCGGCGAGTGACCACCGGGTGTCGCCGCGGCGAACGACCGGGGACACGCCGCGGCTTGACTATAGCGCTTTAGTCCTTCATGCTCACCTGCAACAGCGGTAGCGATGCCGCGACTGATGGCGGATCTGAACCGCTTCAGTTGCTGCGGCGAACAAGGGAGTCCACGCAATGTCACGTCGTACCACCACAGCACCCACCTCCGGCCGGAGGCGAGCGACGTTCGCCGCAGGCCTGGCGACCGCCGCGGCGGCCGCGCTCGTCCTGACCGGCTGCTCCGCGGGCAGCAACAGCGGCGGCAGCAGCGCCGGCGGCGACGTCACCGGCACGATCACGCTCCAGACCTGGGCGCTGACGCCCAAGTTCACGGGGTACCTCAAGGGCGTGATCGCGGCGTTCGAGAAGAAGCACCCCGGCACGACCGTCAAGCTCGTCGACCAGCCCGGCGACGGCTACTCCGACAAGGTCCTGAGCCAGGCGTCGTCGAACACCCTGCCGGACGTCGTCAACCTGCCCCCGGACATCGCGCTGCCCCTGGCGAAGCGCGGGATCCTCGAGGACGTCAGCAAGGCCGACAGCTCGCTGCGGAGCACCTACACGGCGGGCTCGGTCGACGCCTACGACTACAAGGAGACGAAGGGTGGCGTGTACGGGTACCCCTGGTACCTCAACACGGACGTCGACTTCTGGAACAAGTCGATGCTCGACCAGTGCGGTCTCGACTCGTCGAAGCCGCCGGCGACCACGCAGCAGCTCTTCGCGCAGGCCAAGACCATGCACGAGCACTGCCCGAACGACTACCTGATGAGCCGCAAGCCCACGCTGAGCGACTTCACCCTCGCCGGCGTCAAGGTGCTCAACAGCGACGGCACGAAGTTCACGTTCGCCACGAAGAAGGCGGCGTCGCTCATCGACCAGTACGCCACCGCGTACCAGAACGGCTACATGCCGTCGTCGGTCCTCAACTCCGACTACCTCGGCAACTCGACCCTGTTCACGCAGGGCAAGGTGGCCTGGACGACGGGTGGCGCGTCCTCGCTCAGCGACTTCGAGACGAACAACCCGTCGCTCAAGAACGACGTCGTCGTCTCGCCGGCGCTCGACACCCCGCCGCTGTACGTACAGGGCCTCAGCGTGTCGCAGAAGTCGAAGCACCTCGCCACCGCGAACGCGTTCGCCCAGTTCATGACGAACGCCGCGAACCAGAAGGCCTTCGCCAAGCTCGTCAACATCTTCCCGTCGACGAAGTCCTCGCAGTCGGACCCGTTCTTCTCGAAGGACGACGGCACCGAGAACGGCACGGCCCGCGTCCTGGCGAACACGGCACTGAAGACGGCGAAGAACCTGACGCCGGTCGAGGCGAACGACTCCATGACGACGTTCCTCGACCAGCAGATCGCGCTCGCCATGAAGGGCCAGACCACGAGCATGAAGGCGCTGCAGACCGCGCAGACCAAGATGAACACCCTGCTCGCGAACGGCTGACGCCACCACCAGGAGAGGGAGGATCGCCATGCGAGCGAACCGTTGGTACACGCCGTGGATCCTGATCGCGCCGGCCCTGGTGTGGCTGCTCGTGTTCAGCTTCTGGCCGTCGATCAACACCGTGCGGCTGTCGTTCACGAACGCCAGCCCGCTCGGCGGGGTGAGCGCGTGGGTGGGCCTGAAGAACTTCAGCACCCTGCTCGCCGACCCCCAGGTGTGGCAGGCGCTGCTCAACAGCGTCGTCTACATGGCGATCTGCCTGCCGCTGCTGACGATCCTCCCGCTCCTCATCGCGCTCCTGGTCGAGAAGAACCTGCCCGGGATCGCGTTCTTCCGGACCGCGTACTACACGCCCGTCATCGCGTCGGCGGTGGTCGTCGGGCTCATCTGGACCTGGATCCTCGACGACCGCGGCGTGGTGAACGAGGTCGCTCAGAGCCTGCACGTCATCCAGGGGCCGCTCCCGTTCCTCACCGACCGATGGCTCGTGCTCTTCAGCGCGATCAGCCTGACGGTGTGGAAGGGCCTCGGCTACTACATGATCATCTTCCTGGCGGCGCTCGGGAACGTCGGCAAGGACCTGCACGAGGCCGCGGCACTCGACGGGGCCGGCGCCGTCCGCCGGTTCTGGAGCGTGACCATGCCGGGCGTCCGCGGCACCATGACGCTCGTCGGGATCCTCGTGTGCGTCTCGGCGCTGCGGGTGTTCTCGGAGCTCTACGTCCTCACCAACGGCAAGGGCGGCCCCGGCGGCCAGGACGAGTCACTCGTCAGCCTCATCCAGGAGTACGCCCGCGGCTTCACCGGCAACCTCGGCTACGCGTCGGCCCTGAGCATCCTGCTCTTCGTCGTCACGCTCGTGCCGATGCTGGTCCTCGCACGCATCAACAACAAGGCGGAGCAGTGACGAACACGACGACGACGTGCGAACCGGTCGTCTCCGGAGACCGCGGGACCGCAGCGAACGCTGCGGGCGGCAGCCGCGCCTCCCGACCGGGAGGGACGGGACGGACCCGGCGCGTCGGTCCGGACGGGCGCCGCCGCCGGAGCCGCACCTTCGGCACCATGAGCACGAAGGAGAAGGTGTTCCGCTACGTGCTGCTCGTGGTGGTGCTGTTCATCACCATCGGGCCGTTCCTGTGGCAGCTGTCGACCTCGCTCAAGGGTGCGGGCGAGGACATCTACACGCAGACGCCGGAGTTCGTACCGAGCCAGCCGACGTTCCTCAACTACGTCAAGGTCGCCGACGCGATCCCCGTGTTCACCTACATCGGGAACTCGCTCGTCGTCGCCGCGCTCGACGTGGTCGGCAACGTCGTGTTCGCCACGCTCGCCGGGTTCGCCGTGGCCCGCCTGCAGTTCCGGGGCAAGAAGGTGGTGCTCGGGCTGTTCCTCGCGACGCTCGTGCTCCCCGGCGAGGTCACGATCGTCTCGCAGTTCGTCACGATCAAGGACCTCGGGCTCGCGGACTCGCTCGTCGGCGTCGCCCTGCCGGGGATGATCGCCGCGCTCAACGTGCTGCTCATGTACAACGCGTTCCGGCAGATCCCCGAGGAGATCGACCAGGCGGCCGTGATGGACGGCGCGAACTCGTGGCAGCGCCTCCGGTTCGTCGCGCTGCCCGCCGTGCAGGGCACGATCGCCGTCATCGCGATCTTCTCGTTCATCGGCGCGTGGGACGACTTCCTCTGGCCGCTCATCGTGCTGCAGACGCCGGACAAGCTGACCCTGACCGTCGGACTCCAGTACCTGCAGGGCACGTTCTCGAACGACCAGCGCCTCATCGCGGCGGGCACGATGATCGCGTTCATCCCGATCGCGGTGATCTTCTCGGTGCTCCAGCGCTTCTTCTTCAAGGGCGTCGAAGAGGGCGGGGTCAAGGGCTGATGCGCTTCGGCGTCAACTACACGCCCGCTGAGGGTTGGTTCCACTCGTGGCTCGACTTCTCGCCGTTCGCGGTGGCGCGTGACCTCGAGCAGATCGCCGGCCTGGGCGTCGACCACGTCCGCGTGTTCCCGCTCTGGCCACTCGTGCAGCCGAACCGGACGCTCATCCGGGCGTCGGCGCTCGACGACGTCGCGACGGTCGTCGACATCGCCGCGTCGTTCGGGCTCGACGTCAACGTCGACGCGCTGCAGGGGCACCTGTCGAGCTTCGACTTCGTGCCGTCGTGGCTCGAGAGCTGGCATCGTCGGAACGTGTTCACCGACCCGGACGTCGTCGCGTCGACCGCCGACTACGTGCAGGCGCTGTCCGCGGCGCTCGCCGGCCGGCCGAACCTGCTCGGCGTCACGCTCGGCAACGAGCTGAACCAGTTCGCGCACGCCCCGCACCCGACCCCGCATGCAGTGACCGACCGGGAGGCCGGGGACTGGCTCACGACGATGGTCGCGGCGGCGCGCCGCGGGCTCGGCGCATCGGTGCCGGACGCGGTCCCGGCTCCGGGCCTCCCGTCCGGCGTCGGCCGGGAGGCCCGGCGCACGGCCGCCCCGTCCGTCACGGTCGCGCAGTACGACGCCGCCTGGTACGACGACGCGCAGCCGTTCGGTCCGGAGCACGCGGCCGAGCACGGCGACATGACCGTCACGCACTCGTGGGTGTTCAACGGGGCCGCCCGCGTGCACGGTCCGCTCGGCACCGGGTCCGTCCGGCACGGCGAGTACCTGCTCCAGCTCGCCGCGGCGTGGAACCGGACCGCGGACCGACCGAACTGGCTCCAGGAGGTCGGCGCCCCGACGAACGTGGTCCCGGTCGACGACGCCCCAGCGTTCCTCGAGGGCACGATCCGGCACGCCGTCGAGGTGCAGCAGCTGTTCGGCATCACCTGGTGGTGCTCGCACGACGTCGCGCGGTCGCTCGCCGACTTCCCTGAGCTCGAGTACGACCTCGGACTCTTCACGAACGACGGACGCCGCAAGCCGACCGGCGAGCGATTCGCCGAGCTCGCCCGTGCGTTCGGCGACGGTGCCGGCGCGGCACTCGAGCGGCTCGCGCCGCCGGCGGACGCGCTCGTCCTCGACGACGTCCTGCCCGACGGCCGTCGCGCCCCGGACGTCCGCGCGACGGCCGCCCCCGGGGGACGGTTCTCGCTCGCCTGGGTCGCGCTGGCCGAGTCGCTCGGCCGCGGACCGCAGGTCGTCCTGCGCTCGCGCGCGGGAGACTCCGGACTCCTGGCCGAACGCGGCATCCGCACGCTGCACGACGTCCCGGCGGACACCCGCGCCGTCCACACCGCGGTGGCGCACCCCGCCACGATGCCCTGACCACCTCATCCGGAAGGCACTGATGCACGACGACATCCCCCTCACCATCGGCCGAGCGCGCCGGGTCCTCGACGAACGGATCCTGCCGGCCGTGCACGCGACGGCGGTCCCGCTGACGGTCGAGTGGAACGAGCTCCCCGGCGAGCCGATCACCCCCGCCGAGGGCCTCGCGCTCGCCTACCGGCCGTACGAGGTCGGGACGCCGTGGGGCGCCGCGTGGGGGACCACCTGGTTCCACGTCACCGGGACCGTGCCCGAGCAGTGGGCCGGACGTCGGGTCGAGGCGCGCATCGACCTCGGGTTCGACGTGAACATGCCGGGGTTCCAGTGCGAGGGCCTCGTCTACCGACCGGACGGCAGCCCGGTGAAGTCGATCAACCCGCGCAACCAGTGGGTCCTGGTCACCGAGCAGGCCGAGGGCGGCGAGCTCGTCGACCTGTACCTCGAGGGCGCGTCGAACCCCGTGCTGCTCGACTACCACCCCTTCCTCCCGACGCAGGAAGGGGACATCCAGACGTCGTCGTCACGGCGGTTGTACACGTCGCGCCGCATGGACCTGACCGTGTTCGAGGCCGAGGTGCACGAGCTCGCCCTCGACATCGAGGTGCTGCTCGAGCTCCAGGCCGAACTGCCCCAGGGGCCGCGACGGATGCGGATCCTGCAGGCGCTCGACGACGCCCTCGACGCCCTCGACCTGCAGCACATCCCCGAGACCGCGCCCGACGCCCGAGCGGCGCTCGCCGACGTGCTCGCGTCCCCGGCCGAGGCCTCGGCCCACCGGATCTCCGCCGTCGGGCACGCCCACATCGACTCCGCATGGCTCTGGCCCGTGCGCGAGACGATCCGCAAGGTGGCGCGGACCACCTCGTCGATGACGGAGCTCATCGACCAGACCGACGACTTCGTCTACGGCATGTCGAGCGCGCAGCAGTACGCCTGGATCAAGGAGCACCGCCCCGAGGTGTACGCGCGCGTCAAGGAGGCCGTGGCAGCGGGTCGGTTCCTGCCCCTCGGTGGCATGTGGGTCGAGTCGGACACCGTGATGCCGACCGGCGAGTCGATCGTCCGGCAGTTCTCGCAGGGTCAGCGGTTCTTCGAGCGCGAGTTCGGGATCCGGCCGAAGGGTGTCTGGTTGCCGGACAGCTTCGGGTACTCGCCGGCCCTACCGCAGCTCATGCGTCGCGCCGGGTTCGAGTGGTTCTTCACGCAGAAGATCTCGTGGAACCAGGTGAACAAGTTCCCGCACCACACGTTCCTGTGGGAGGGCATCGACGGGTCCCGCGTGTTCTCGCACTTCCCGTCCATGGACACCTACAACTCGCAGCTGTCCGGCTCCGAGGTCGCGAAGGCGTCGCGGCAGTTCCGCGAGAACCGCCTGGCGTCCGGGTCGATCGCGCCCGTCGGGTGGGGCGACGGCGGTGGCGGGACCACGCGCGAGATGACCGGCAAGGCCGCGCGCCTGGCGGACCTCGAGGGCAGCGCGCAGGTCGCGTGGGAGCACCCGGACGCGTTCTTCGAGCGTGCCCGCGGCGAGCTCGCGAACCCGCCCGTGTGGGTCGGTGAGCTCTACCTCGAGCTGCACCGCGCGACCCTGACGTCGCAGCACGGGACCAAGCAGGGGAACCGCCGCGCGGAGCACCTGCTCATCGAGGCCGAGCTGTGGTGCGCCACCGCCGCGGCCCGCACCGGGTTCGCCTACCCGTACGACGAGCTCGACGCCCTGTGGCAGCAGGTGCTCCTGCAGCAGTTCCACGACATCCTGCCCGGCACGTCGATCGCCTGGGTGCACCGCGAGGCCGTCGAGCAGTACGCGCGCGTCGCCGACGCCCTCGTGGCGATCATCGCGCAGGCCGTCCGCGCGCTCGTCGGCGAGGGGGACACCCCCGTCCTGGTGAACCCCGCGCCGTTCGCCCGGGGCGGGGCGCCCGCGCTCGGGGCGGTCGTCGCGGCCTCCGTGCCGCAGGTCGCTCCCGTCACGATCACGGAGGACGGCGACGCCCACGTGCTCGAGAACGACCTCGTCCGCATCACGGTCTCCGCCGAGGGGCTCGTGACCTCCGCGGTCGACCTCGGGTCCGGGCGGGACGCGATCGCGCCCGGCCAGGCGGGAAACCTGCTGCAGCTCCACCAGGACTTCCCGAACATGTGGGACGCGTGGGACGTCGACCGCTACTACCGCAACCGGGTCGAGGACATCCGCGGGGTCGACGAGCTGACCGTGTCGACCGGTGCCGACGGCGTCGCCCGGATCGTCGTCCGCCGGTCGTTCTCGGAGTCGTCGATCGAGCAGACGCTGTCCCTGGCGCCGGGGTCCCGCACGCTCGAGGTCGCCCAGGTCGTCGACTGGCACGAGACGGAGAAGTTCCTCAAGGTCGCGTTCCCGCTCGACGTCCGCGCGGAGCACACGATCGCCGAGACCCAGTTCGGCGCGAACAAGCGCGTCACCCACAGCAACACCTCGTGGGAGGCCGCGAAGTTCGAGACGTCCATGCACCGGTACGTGCTCGCGGAGGAGCCGGGCTTCGGCGTCGCGCTCGTCAACGACTCGATCCACGGGTACGACATGACGCGGGACGCCGTCGACGGGGACGTCACGACGACGCTCCGGCTGTCGCTGCTCCGTGCACCGCGGTTCCCCGACCCCGAGACGGACCAGGGCGTGCAGACGCACCGCTTCGGACTCGTCGTCGGGACGTCGGTGGCCGGTGCGACCGAGGAGGGCGTGCTCCTCAACGTCGACGCCCGGACCGTGACGGGCGACCACGGGTTCGACCCGCTCGTGACGGTGTCCGACGACCTCGTGCTGTCGAGCGTCAAGCTCGCGGACGACCGCTCGGGCGACCTCGTCGTCCGGGTGTACGAGCCGGCGGGTCGTCGTGCCCGCGGGACCGTGACCGTCGCGGCCGACGTCGCGGCCGTCACCGAGGTCACCCTGCTCGAGGAGGCGATCGTCGACGCGGCGACCACCGGCGCGTCGAGCACCGTCGCGGCGACCGACCCCGCGACGGTCGACCTCGCACTCGGCGGCTTCGAGGTCCGCACGCTGCGGTTCACGCTGGGCTGAGGCCGGTGTCGGGCGGCGCGGTCCGGGGCTGACGACCGCGCCGCCCGCGGGCGGCCACGTCGGGCGGCGCGGTCAACGGTCGATGGCCGCGCTCGCCCGGGCCGCAGCGCGATCGGGCGAGAGGAACCCGATGTCGTACCGCGGCCGGACCCCGAGCGCGAGGTCTGCGAGCACCTCGCCGAGCACCGGCACGAACTTGAACGCGTGCCCGGAGCAGCCGGTCGCGACGAAGCACGCCGGCGCCCCGGGGAGCGCGCCGAGGATGAAGTCCTCGTCGCTGCTCATCGTGTACATGCACGAGTACGCGTCGAGGTCCGCGCCCGCGGCCCCGGGCAGGAACCGCTCGAGGACACCGCGGAGTTCGGCGACCTCGTCGGGGCGGACCACGCGGTCGATCGTGTCCGGGGTCGTGTCCTCGCCACCATCGTGCCGGCCGATCTTGACGCCCTGCCCGTCGTGGTCCGGGAACCCGTAGTACAGGTGCCCGTCGTGCTGGATGGAGAAGCCCGGCATGGCGTCGGCCCCGAGACCCCGGGGGTCCGTCGGCGCGAAGTGCGCGACCACCTTGCGGCGGGCCACGATCCGGAGGCCCGTCGCGGCGAGCAGCTCGGGCGCCCATGGTCCGGCCGCCACCACGACCCGGTCCGCGCGGTAGGCGGCGACGTCGGTGCGGACGAGCGGGTGCGCTCCGAACGCGATGTCGACGACGCGTTCCGCGCGGAACTCCGCGCCGTGCTCCTGGGCGAGTCGGTGGTGGGCGCGGACCGTCGCCTCGGGGTCGACGAATCCCGCTTCCCGCTCGAGGACGCCCTCCCAGCCGTCGGCGACGCGGAATGCCGGGAACCGATCACGGATCGCGGTCGCCGTGAGGTGCTCGACGGGGAGTCCGTGCGCGCGGGCCGCGGCGAGGGTGTCCGCCACGAGGGCCCCCCCGATCGGAGCGACGGCGAGCACGCCGCTCTCGGTCAGCAGACGGGTGCCGGACGCCTGCTCGAGTTCGTGCCACAGCCTCCAGGCGGCGGTCGTGAGCGCGACGTACTCGGGGCCCTCGGCGTACGCCTGCCGCACCAGGCGCGACCGGCCGTGCGACGAACCGTCGCGGTGACCCGGGAGGCGCGGGTCGAGTCCGAGCACCGTCGCACCCCGTGCGGCGAGGTGGTACGCGGCGGCCGAGCCGATGCCTCCGAGCCCGACGACGACCGTGCCCGGGACGCGGACCTCGGCGTCCGTGGCCCCGGAGCCCCCGGTCGCCCCGCGCGACCGACCGGTGGAGGGATGACCGACGTCCATGCGGTGATCATCGCAGACGCATCATGCCGCAGATCCGCCAGCCGACCCCGTCGTTTCTCACCGACCTCACTGGGGCCTCATCGAGGTCACCCGGGAGGCCGAGAGGTGGCGGCGAGGACCCGTTCGTAGCGTCATCGCAGTCGGCCCCGCCGTGCGACCGCACGAGCCGGAGACCAGGAGCCGACCCTGGCGAGGAGACCCCATGTTCACGACGTACCTGAGGCGCGAGCTCACGAACCGCAAGAAGCAGACCGTGATCATCGCGATCGGGATGGCGTTGGCCATCGCACTCGTGATCATCGTGTCGTCGATCTCGAGCGGTGTGAAGGCAGCGCAGTCCAGCGTGCTCGAGTCGGTCTACGGCGTCGGCACCGACATCACCGTGACGAAGACGGCGACCGCGTCGTCGAGCAAACCACCGAGCTTCGACTTCGGCTCGGGGTCCGGCTCGTCGTCGGGCTCGAGCGGGAAGACGAACCTGTCACAGTCGACCCTCTCCGTACAGCGGGGTACCTCGACGATGGCCGCGAGCACGGTGACGAAGGTCGCGAACACCTCGGGCGTCGCCGCCGCAACGGGCGTGCTGCAGCTGACCGAGAACTCGTTCTCGGGCTCGGTCTCGTCCGGGTCGTCGTCGGGCACCTCCGGCTCGTCGTCCTCGGGCTCGTCGTCCTCGGGCACCGCGGGGTCCGGCACCTCGGGCTCGGGCCAGTCGACCGACGGCGGTCCCGCGGGCGGCTTCGGCGGCGGCAGCTTCAGCGTCGACCAGACCACCGTCGAGGGCATCGCGACGTCGAGCACCACGGTCGGCCCGCTGACGAGCGCCGAGGTGACGAAGGGTCGGGCGCTCAGGGCTTCGGACGCCGGGAAGGACGTCGTCGTGCTCGACACGACGTACGCGAAGACCGAGTCGAAGACCGTCGGCGACACCATCTCGATCGGCGACACGACGTTCACCGTGGTCGGCATCGTCGCGTCGACGAGCTCGTCCTCGAGCACCGCATCGGACATGTACATCCCGCTCGACACCGCACAGGAGCTGTCCGGTGAGACCGGCAAGGTGACCTCGGTCTACGTCTCGGCGACCTCGTCCTCGGACGTCAGCAGCATCAAGACCGCGCTCGAGAAGAAGCTCACCAAGGCGACCGTCTCCACCGAGGCCGACCTCGCATCGAGCGTGTCCGGGTCCCTCTCGACCGCGTCGAGCCTCGTGTCGAACCTCGGCACCTGGCTGTCGATCGTGGTCCTCGCCGCCGCGTTCCTCATCGCCATCCTGTTCACGATCTCCGGCGTCAGCCGCCGCACCCGCGAGTTCGGCACCCTGAAGGCCATCGGCTGGTCCAACGGCCGCATCACCCGGCAGGTCGCCGGGGAGTCGTTCGTCCAGGGCGTCATCGGCGGCGTCGTCGGAGCCGTCGCGGGCCTGGTCGGCATCCTCGTCATCAACGTCATCGCCCCCACCATCTCCGCCAGCGCGTCCAGCAGCACCAGCGCGGGTGGCCCCGGCGGGGCAGGACCCGGCAGCGCGGCGACGGCGGCGGCCGGTTCCGGCGCCGCGAACGGTGCGGCGAGCGCAGCCGGTCGGGCTGCGTCCTCGGCGACGGAGGTGGTCCTCCACGCCCCCGTGACGGTCGAGATCATCGTGGTCGCGATCGGGCTGGCGATCACCGGCGGACTGCTGTCCGGGGTGTTCGGCGGGTGGCGGGCCTCCCGGCTGCGTCCGGCGGCGGCGCTGCGGAGCGTGGCCTGATGACCGACAGCCGCACCCTGCCCATCAGCACCACGACCGATGACACCACGGAAGCAGGCGCCCCGATGACCACCACGACCGACGACACCACGGAGGCAGGGGCACCGACCACCACGGCACCCCGTACGGTCGGCACCGCGTCGGCCCACCCCTCGGCAGCGATGTACCAGCTCACCGGGGTGACGAAGCGCTACGCGCAGAAGGGCAAGCAGGTCACGGCTCTCGCGGGCGTGGACCTCGTGATCCCGAGGGGGCAGCTCGTCGCGATCCAGGGTCCGACCGGCGGCGGCAAGTCGACGCTGCTGCAGATGCTCGGCGCGCTCGACCGACCGACCTCGGGCGCGGTCCGGCTCGGCGGCCACGACCTCTCGACCGCAGGGGGTGCCGCACTCACCGACATCCGCGCGACCGAGATCGGGTTCGTGTTCCAGTCGTTCAACCTGATCCCCACGCTCACCGCGCTCGAGAACGTCGAGACGGCGTTCGCCGGCTCGCTGGCGCGGGTCGGGAGGGACGAAGTGCACCGACGAGCAACTGCGGCACTGCAGGAGGTCGGCCTGGGTGAGCGGCTGTCCCACCTGCCGGCCGAGCTGTCGGGCGGACAGCAGCAGCGCGTCGCGATCGCCCGGGCACTGGTGAAGGACCCGAGCGTGCTCCTCGCCGACGAACCCACCGGGGCGCTCGACGAGGCCACGCGCGACGAGATCATGTCGCTCATCGAGCGGCAGTGGCGGGACCGCGGGCTCACCGTCGTGATCGTCACCCACGACTCGTGGGTCGCCCGGCGCGCCGAGCGCCGGCTCCGCATCGAGCAGGGGCAGGTGCGCGACATCTGACACGGACCGCTGGTGCCCCCGTCTCGGTAGGGAGGCGGGGGCATCGGCACGCCGTGGGCGAGGCCCGCGGGGCGGCGCCCGGACCTGAACGACACCGCAGGCGTCCCGACGACACTGCAGGGCACAACGACACCGTGGACCGGACGTCGCCGTCCCCGGCGGCGTCGTCGGAGCGAGAACGGCAGGGACCGATGGACGCCGGAGAGTTCGTGGACCTCGTGGCACAGCGAGCCGACATCACCCACACCCGCACCCGGGCTCGGCCCATCACGGACGCGACGCTCCTGACGTTGGCCGAGCGGCTCAGTGGGGGCGAGGCCGCCGACCTCGCCGCGGAGCTGCCCGAGGAGCTCCGCACGCCGCTCCTCCGCGACGGTGAGGCGTCCGAGCGGTTCGGGGCCGACGAGTTCTGCCGACGCGTGGCCGAACGGGCGGGCGTCGACGCCGACACCGCGCTCGAGGGTGCGACCGTCGTGTTCGCCGTCCTGCACGAGGCCGTGTCGAAGGGCGTGTGGGACCACGTGACGACCCAGCTGCCGAAGGAGTACGTCGCGCTCTTCCACCTGAAGGTCTGACGTCCCCGTCTGCCACGATGGGCGTATGCCCGCAACGACGCCGTACGGCTCCTGGACCTCCCCGATCTCCGCAGCGGACCTCACCACGAACGGCCACCCCGTGTCCGGCCCGCGCTGGGTGGGCGACGAGGTCTGGTGGCTCGAGCTCCGCCCGCAGGAGGACGGCCGCTCGGCGGTCCGACGCCGCGACGCGTCGGGCGCGGTGGTCGACGTCCTGCCCGCTCCGTGGAACGCCGCGAGCCGCGTGCACGAGTACGGCGGTGGTGCCTGGGCGGCCGACGACCGGGGTGTCCTGGTGTTCGTCGAGTTCACCGACCAGCGCCTGTACGTGCTGGAGCCGGGCGCCCCGGAGCCCCGACCGCTCACGCCACTCGGGACCGACGGCACGCACCACCGGTACGGGGACGTGAGCCTGCGCGGGGACGAGGTCGTGGCGGTGCGCGAGACCCACACTCCGAGCGCCACGAAGACCGGCGAGAACACGACCGACATCGTCCGTGACGTCGTCGCCGTGCCGGTCGACGGCTCCGCGGCGACCGATCCCGCGGCGGTCCGCAGCGTCGTCGGCGGATCCGACTTCCTCGCCGCCCCGCGGTGGTCACCGAACGGCCGGCACCTGGCCTGGATCGCCTGGGACCACCCGCGGATGCCCTGGGACGGCACCGAGCTCCGCGTCGCTTCCGTCGGTGACGACGGCGTCGCGGGCACCTGGCGGACGCTCGCCGGGTCGCCCACGGAGTCGGTCCTCCAGCCCGAGTGGCTCGACGACGACACGCTCGTCGCGATCGCGGACCCGACCGGCTGGTGGAACCTCGAGCGGATCACGCTCGGCGGCGTCCGGACACCGCTGCACCCGGACGCCGCCGAGTACGGGGGACCGCTCTGGAGGCTCGGCACCCGCTGGTACACGCTGCTGCCGGACGGCCGCCTGCTCGCCACCCGCACCTTCGGGTCCACCTCACTCGTCGTGCTCGACCCGACCGGCGAGCGGGACCCGGAGCCGATCGAGACGCCGTGGACGAGCATCGCCGTGGGCGGGGCCCGGGACGGCCGGGTCCTCGTGACCTCCGGTGCGTCGACGGTCGGTGCCGGGGCCCGGCTCCTCGACCTCGCGACCGGAGCCGCCGAGGACGTCCGGCTCGACGCCGACGACCTGCCCGACGCCCGGTACCTGCCGGTGGCCGAGCGCCGGGAGTTCCCGGGCGCGCGGACCGTGCACGCGATCGTGTACCCGCCGCGGAACCCCGACCACGTCGCCCCGCAGGGCGAACTCCCCCCGTACGTCGCGGTCGTGCACGGCGGTCCGACCTCGCAGGCGGTGGCCGCGCTCGACATGCGCATCGCGTACTGGACGAGCCGCGGGATCGGGGTGGTCGACATCGACTACGGCGGGTCGACCGGGTACGGCCGCGCCTACCGCGAGACCCTGCGGGGCCAGTGGGGCGTCGTCGACGTCGAGGACACGATCGCCGCGGTGCGGGGTCTCGGGGAGGCCGGGCTCGCCGATCCGGCACGCCTCGCGATCCGCGGCGGCTCGGCCGGCGGCTGGACGGTCCTGTCCGCACTCACCCGGTCCGACGTGTTCGCCGCCGGGGTCTCGTACTTCGGGGTCGCGGAGCTCGAGCGGTTCGCGCAGGACACCCACGACTTCGAGTCGCGCTACCTCGACGGGCTCATCGGGCCCATGCCGGAGGCCGCGGCGCTGTACCGCGAACGCGCCCCCCTGCACGCCGTCGACCAGCTCCGCACGCCCGTGCTCCTGCTCCAGGGCCTCGACGACCGGGTCGTGCCGCCGTCGCAGGCCGAGCTGTTCCGCGACGCCATGCGGGAGCGGGGCATCCCGCACGCCTACGTCACCTACGCGGGCGAGGGGCACGGGTTCCGGAAGGCCGCGACCATCATCGACGCGACGGAGAAGGAGCTCGCGTTCTACGGGCAGATCCTGGGGTTCGCGACGCCGAGCGTCCCCGCGCTGCCGCTCGACTGATCGCGGGCGCGCCGACGGGCGCCCGCGGGCGCGGTCGGGATGAGTGTGACCAGCCCGCGCCGTTCCTCCAGGCCGTCAGCCCACGCGCTCCGGGAGCCGCCCCTGCAGCGCGCGGGCGTTGAACTCGCCCGTGCTCGTGTCGTGCAGGCCACGCCCCGTCGTCTCCGGTGCCATGACCTGCGAGACGATCGCGCCGACCACGCAGATCGCCGCGGCGATGAGCATGCACGGTCCGATGCCGAGCGTCGTGATGCCCACCGGGAGCAGGAAGGTCCCCGCGGCGGCGCCGACGCGGCTGCACGCGGCGGTGAAGCCCACACCGGTCGAGCGGACCTCGGTCGGGAACACCTCGATGGGGTAGACGGCGGTGAGGTTGCCCTGCAGCGCGTTCATGAACGAGAACACGGCGAAGCACACGACGACGACCGCACCCGGCGCGCTGCCCCAGAAGCCGACCACGGCCAGGGCGACCGCCATGATCCAGAACGGCGGGATGAGCTGCGGGCGACGGCCGATCCGCTCGATGGTGAGCATCCCGACGAGCGCCCCGACGGCGGCCATGCCGTTGACGGTGATGGTGCCGGCCGTCTCGTTGTGCAGCGCGAGCGACTTGAGCACGGTCGGTGCGAACGTGAAGATCGCGAAGTAGGGGGCGACGTTGCAGGCCCAGAACACGGCGATGAAGGTCACGCGCTTCCGGTTCCCCGGCGCGAACAGGGCGCGGTAGCCGCCGGCCTTCTGCTCCTCGGAGCCGTAGTCCTCTTGCTCGTAGTACGCGCCGCCGCCGAGGCGCTGGTCGATCACCGCGCGGGCCTCCTGCTCGCGACCACGGTGCAGCAGCCACCGCGGGGACTCCGGGAAACCGATGCGGACGATGACGGTGACGATCGCCGGGAGGATGCTCGTCGCGAGCACCCACCGCCAGTTGAGGTGCCCGAGGTCGACGAGCGCGTACCCGACCACGACCGCGGCGAGGTACCCGGCGTACCAACACACGAGCAGCCCGGACAGGCGCCGTCCCCGGCTCTTCGCGGGGGCGAACTCGGCCAGCATCGCTGCGCCGATCGAGTACTCGGCGCCGATCGCGATCCCGAGCGCGATGCGGACGGCGAGGAGCTGCCAGGCGTCGGTCACGAAGGCCTGCAGCAGGCCGAGGACGACGAACGCGATGATGTCGACCGTGAACACGGTCTTCCGTCCGAACCGGTCGGTCAGGAGGCCCGTCAGTGGCGCCCCGACGAAGATGCCGATGAGGGACGACGCACCGATGAGGCCCGCCTCCAGGGCGTTCACGTGGAGGGCCGTCGAGATGAGCGGCAGGACGACGCTGATGAGGCCGAGGTCGAAACCGTCCAGGCCCTCGCCCCAGGCGCAGGCGAACGTCATGCGCGCGAGGAATCCCTTCCGACGCTGCTCCGGGGTCCGTGTGGTGGTGCTCATGATCGCTCCTCGTCCGCCGGTCGGAGCACTCCCGCCCGGTACCCAGCGCATCGTACGGATTGGTCGACCATCGGGTTCTCAGGTTCCGCCATGGGCCTCCGAGGTGTGGGATGGGGGCACCTGGACGTCCGACCGAGGAGGAGCCGATGCCCCGACGCCGCGGACCGCGAGCCGATTTGGCCGCCGCGCGCGACGACCTCTCGCCGGTGCTGCTCGACGGGGACGCGGGAGAGGTCGTCGCAGCGCTCGAGGCGTTCGCACACCGGATCGAGCTGCCGATCATCCGCCCGGACCGCCGTGACGAGCTGCCGGACGACGTGCGCTGCCCGGTTGCCGTCCTCGCCGTGCGGAACAGCGGGCGGCGTTCGTCGCTCCGCCGCGCCATCGACGTCCTCCGCGCGGTCGAGGCGCACTTGACGCCAGACGCCGTCGTCGTCGCGGTGTCGACGAGCAGCGCGGCGCGTTCGGCGCCCGCGCGGCTGCAGCGGCAGCTGTCGGCCGAGATCCTCTACCAGGTGCGTGCGGCCGTGTCGCCCGCGGCGCCGCGGTCGGGGCGGTCGTTCCGCCTCCGGCTCGGACTGTCGGCGCTCGGCGCCGTGGGCGTCCAGGTGTTCCGCATCGCGCTGTCGGGCTGACCCCGCCGCGGCTCGTCCGCCAGCTCGGTCGTCACCGTGCCGGCGCGTACCGGACCCAGTCGACGACCATCTGAGCCGTCCGCGGCGTGCTCGCTGTCGGGTGCGGCACCGACCCGCCGATCGCGAGGCTGAGGATGAGGTCGAACTGTCCGTCGAACACCCACTTCAGGGCGCTGGGGGCGGTCGCCTCGGTGATGTCCGTGCCGACGACACCGTCCACGCTGATGACGACGTGCCCCGGCGACCGGGTGACCGAGTACGTGTGGAACCCCTTGCTCATCGCCTGGGTGTGCATGAGGATCCCGCCGGCCTGCACGTTGTGGTCCGGGTCGTCCTCGCCCGGGCCGTGCAGGAAGTGCGAGGTGCGGTGCGTGTCGATCGGGGCCTCGACGACGTCGATCTCGCCGCACTCCGGCCAGCCGACCGTGTCGACGTCGGAGCCGAGCATCCAGAACGCCGGCACGAGCGACCCGCCCTGCGGGACCTGGATCCGCGCGGAGACCGTGCCGTACCCGAAGGACGCCTTGCCGTGGGTCGTCAGCCGGGCGGAGGTGTACGGGGGACCGCCGTCGGGGCCGATGTCCGCCGTGATGACGAGGTGGCCGTGGCCGTCGAGCACCCCGTTCGACGCCGTGTAGGTCTGCAGCTCGTGGTTGCCCCATCCGCCCGCGCCGGTCTGGGCGCTCCAGTGGGCCGGGTCCGGAGCGGCACCCGCCGGTCCGTCGAACTCGTCGAACGACCCGGGCGTGGGGACGGCCTCGTCCTGGGACGGCGCGGGCTCCCCGGTCGCCGTCGCGGTGGCCGTGCTGGCGGCGGTGGACGAGCGGGCGTCGAACGTCGGGAGGGACTGCGCGCCACTCCGCGCGGGCGCGCACGCCGCGAGCACGAGCGCGAGGGACAGTGCGACGCCGACGGCGAGCGCCGGCCGGCGGGTGCGTCGGTGGTACGCGTGCGTTCGGGTCCGGTCGGCGCGCTCGGGCACGTCGTGGTCCCAGGGCGTTCGGGGCGCCCTGTCGTTCGAGTCCACGGAGACTCCAGGTCAGATGGCGGGTCGGGATCTGCGCGGCGGGTACAGCGCGACGGCCCGGCCGTTCGGGTCCTGTGAGGCTACCGCCGCCCCCGGTCGGCCCGACACCCCGCGGACGGGGGGTACCGGCAGTGCCCGGAGCGAGGTCGTCGTCGAGGCCTCCTGACCGGGGCGCCTCGCGCACCGGGACCGCGGCGTAGCGTCGACCGACGATGACCACGCCGACGTCCACAGAGCCCCTGACCGTCCGGACCACGGGCGGCGCCGTCCGCGGCCTCGAGCGGGACGGGATCCGCCGTTGGCTCGGCGTGCCGTACGCCGAGCCGCCGGTCGGGGAGCTCCGGTGGCGAGCGCCGCGCCGCGTCAGGCCGTGGGAGGGTGTCCGACCCGCCGTCGCGCCCGGCCCGGCCGGTCCGCAGCGCCCGCACCCCTACACGGGCGGCATCGCTCGGCGGTTCCCGCAGTCCGAGGACTGCCTGTACGTCACCGTCAGCAGTCCGACCGACGCGGACGGCCTGCCCGTGCTCGTGTTCGTGCACGGCGGCGCCTACCGGTCCGGCTCGGGCGGGACACCCGACTACGACGGCGGCGCCCTCGCCCGGCTCGGCGTCGTCCTCGTGACCGTCTCGTACCGGCTCGGCGTGTTCGGCAGCATGGACCTCCGCGTGCTCGGCGGCGACGGTGTGACCTTCGACGCGAACTGCACCCTGCGCGACCAGATCGCCGCCCTCGAGTGGGTCGCCGAGAACGTCGCCGGCTTCGGTGGGGACCCGGCCCGGATCACCGTGTTCGGCGAGTCCTCCGGCGGGAACTCGGTGACGACCCTGTTGGCCGCGCCGTCCGCCCGGCCGGTGCTCGCCGGGGCGATCGCGCAGAGCGCACACCCGATGACCGCGCACTCGCCCGAGAACAAGGCGGAGCACGCGCGCATGCTCGCGCGACGACTCGGACTCGACCCGGCCCACGCCGGGCGGGCGATGCGAGCGATGCCGGTGTCGCGCCTCCAGACGGTGGCCGAGGAAGTCGACGACGCGGTGACCCGGGAGTCCCCGCTCGTCGCCGTCATGTCGCCGACGATCGACGGCGACGTCCTGCCGGAACACCCGCTCGCCGCCGCCCGGGCCGGGCGGACGGCGCCGGTGCCACTCGTGATCGGCACGAACCACGACGAGGCGTCGCTGTTCAAGCACGCGCGGACCCCGATCCTGCCGAACACGCGGGAGCGCGTCGAACGACTCGTGGCCGGCACGGACCCGGAGGCCTGGCAGCGCATCCGGCGGCTGTACGCCGACGACGCGGACCGGCCTCGCCGCGACTGGGTGGCCGCCGGCGGGGACGGCGTGTTCCACGTGCCGTCGATCGACATGGCCGAGGCGCACGCCGCCGCAGGCAACCCCACCTGGATGTACCGGTTCGACCACGCGTCGCCGCTCATGCGGCTCGTCGGGCTCGGCGCCGCGCACGGCACCGAACTGCCCTACCTGTTCAGGACCTTCCGCACACCGCTCGGGAGGATCGTGGCCGGCACCGACACGCCCGCGACCCGACGGCGGATCCACGAGGTCCTCGCCGGCTCCTGGACCGCGTTCGCGCGCGACGGCGTGCCGTCCCACCGAGGCTGGACCTGGCCCCGGTACACCGCCGAGGACCGGGAGACGCTCTGCATCGACCGCGTCAGCCACGTCGAGCGGGACCCGGACCGTCCGGTGCGCGAAGCCTGGAGCGGCGTGCACTACGAGTTCTGAGCGCTGTCCGCCCCCGCGGAGCACGATGGTGGGCATGGCCACCACCGACCCGGCGCGCACTGCGTTCGACGCACCGATCGACCCGGACTACGACGACGTCCCCCGACCGCACGCGCACCACCGCCACGGCTGGTGGTGGAAGACCCTGCTCCTCGGGCTGGCGCTCTGGCTCGTCACGATCGTCGTGACCGTGTTCACGCGGAACACGAACCTCGTGCCGACGATCATCCTGCTCGGCAGCTTCCTCGTGCCGTTCACCGTCGTGCTGTTCGTCATCGAGCGGGTCACGGGGACGGTCAGCACGATGCAGCTCATCGTCGCGTTCTTCGTCGGCGGCATCCTCGGCGTGCTCGGGGCATCCGTGCTCGAGGCGAACCTGCACCAGAACGTGTTCCTGTACATCGCCGTCGGGTTCGTCGAGGAGTTCGTCAAGGGCGTGCTCCTGCTCTTCGTCGGATGGCGGGTCCGGCCGAAGACCGCGCGCCAGGGAGCGCTGCTCGGCGCCACCGTCGGCGCCGGGTTCGCCGCGTTCGAGTCTGCTGGGTACGCGTTCAACGCGGCGATCACCCAGCAGGGCATCGACCTGTTCTCGCTGCTCCAGACCGAGGTCATCCGCGCCGTGCTCTCGCCGGTCGGCCACGTGCTCTGGACCGCGATCCTCGGGGCGGTCATCTTCGGCCTCGCCCACGGCAGCCAGCGCATCCGCTGGTCGTGGCTCGTGCTCGTGGCGTACGTCGGCGTGGCCCTGCTGCACGGGTTGTGGGACTCGACGAGCGAGATCGCGGCGCTCATCGCGCTGCTCGTCACCGGCAACGCGCGCATGGAACTCATGTACGGCACGCTCCCGCCCGGGTCCGCCGGTGCGGTGTCGGCGCTGACGAACGTGCTCTACCTGATCGGGATCGCGATCGTGTCGGTCGTCGGCGTCATCGTGCTCGTGGCGGTGCTGGTGCACTACCGCCGGCGGTACCCGCGGCCGAACCGACCGGCTGCCGAGTCCGGTCCCGAGGCCGCCTTCGGTGCCGGCCACCAGCACGGCGGTGCCGTCGACCAGCGTGGCGATGACGACGGGTGGGGGAGCACGCCGCCGCCGCACGTCCTCCGCTGACGCGCCCGACCAGCGGCGGCACTGGTCCTACACTGACCGCATGCCGCCCGCGCACGACGCCGACCCGGACGTGCTCGCCTGGGCCGGCGCTGCCGTCCGCCGGTACGCGGCGGCCACGAACCTGCTCGTCGCCGGACGCCGGTTCCGCGTCGTGGGCCCCGGCCCCGACGCGTCGACACTCCGCGCCGTGCTCACCGCGATGGGCGCCCGACACGCGCCGGAGGGGCCGGTCGACCAGCTCTGGTGCACCGGCGACCCCGCCGAGAGCACCGCGGCCGTCGACGCGCACGGCGCCCCACCCCGAGGCCGCACGCTCGTCGTGATCGACGCGGGTCGTCACGTCCCCGCGGTCGACGAGGACGCCTTCGGCCCGGTCGTCGTCGCGCGCCCCGGCGTGCTCGCGGTCCCGCACCACGCCGACGGCGTGTTCCTGGTGAGCACCGGACGCGAGCCCGAGCGTGACGCGTTCGCCGCCGAGCGCATCCGGTGGGCCGGCCGGCACATGCCCGTGAGCAGGGCGATCGCCGCCCAGCTCCGCGCCGACCGCGCGCTCGCCGGGGTCCGCGTCGGCGTCGCGATGGTGCTCGAGCCGAAGACGGCGGTCCTGTCGTTGCTCCTGCAGGACGCGGGGGCCGACGTCGTCGTCTACGCGCACGCGGACGAGACCGACGACGCCGTGGCGGCCGCGCTCCGCGACGCCGGCCTCGTCGTGTTCGCGTCGAGCACGGTCGACCTCGCGGGGCAGCGGCGGCTCGCCCTCGAGATGCTCGACCGCGAGCCGCAGATCCTGCTCGACGACGGCGCCCACGTCATCCGGCTCCTCCACGAGGCACGGCCCGAACTCCTGCCCGGCATGGTCGGCGCGGCCGAGGAGACCACGAGCGGCCTGCGCCCCCTCCGGACCATGGCCGAACAGGGTGCGCTGCGGCTGCCGGTCGTCGCGGTGAACGACGCGCGCGCCAAGACGCTGTTCGACAACCGGTACGGGACCGGGCAGTCCACGGTCTTCGCGGTGTTCGACCTGCTCGACGCCGTCACCGCGCGCGATGCCGTGGCGCGGCTGCCGGCCGCGGGAGGCACGGCAGCCGTGATCGGGTACGGTCCGGTCGGCGAGGGGGTCGCCCAGGTCCTGACGGCGCTCGGGCTGCGCGTCGTCGTCGCCGAGACCGATCCCGTGCGGGCACTGCAGGCCGTGTTCGCGGGGTACGACGTCGCGCCCGTCAGGACCGCCGTGGCCGGTGCCGACCTCGTGATGTCGGCCACGGGCGTGCGGGACACGGTGTCGCTCGACGTGCTGCGGGCGTGCGCACCCGAGGCGGTCGTCGCGGTGGCGGGCGGGATCGACCAGGAGGTCGCGACCGACGATGCTCACGCCGCCGGCAGCGTCCGCACGACCATCGCTCCTCGCCTCGAACGGATGACCGTGCCGGGCACCGAGCGCGCGGTGGTCCTCGTCGACGGGGGCGGGTGCGTGAACGTCACGGCGGCCGAGGGCAACCCGATCGAGATCATGGACCTGTCCTTCGCGGTGCAGCTCGCCGCGGTGCGGATGCTGCTCGAGCACGGGGCGGAGCTGCCCGTCGGCGTGCACCCGATCGACCCCGCCGCGGACGCCCGCATCGCCGCGGCGGCACTGGCCGATCTCGGACTCGCCGTCGACTCGCCTCGCGGACCCGACCCCGACGGGGGCGCGCAGGGGCGGGCCTCCGGCGTCCGCACCACGCGGTTCGGAGCCCCACCGTGAGCGCGTCGGTCACCGTGCACTCGGCGCACGTCGTCGTGCCGATGACCGCGCCACCGATCCTGGACGGTGCCGTCGCCGTCCGGGGCGACCGCATCCTCCACGTCGGCGAACGCGCCTGGGTCGTCGACCAGCTCGCCGCCCGTGGCCTGCCGTACACGGAGCGCCGCTGGCGCGGCGCACTCCTGCCCGGTCTCGTCAACGCGCACTCGCACCTCCAGTACACCGGCATGGCCGCGGTCGGCGCCGGCCGGTACCGGGGGTTCGAGGACTGGGCGGCGGCGTTCACCGCCGACTACGGCGGGCGCGAGCACGACTGGGGTGCCGACGCGGCCGAGGGGGCCGCGCAGTCCATCCGGGCCGGCGTCACGAGCATCGCGGACATCATCACCGACCTCGAGGCGGTGTCCGTCCTCGCCGACGCGGGACTCGGGGGCATCGCGTACTGGGAGGTCATGGACTGGGAGAACGCCGCCTGGCAGGAGCGGGGGCGTGACCAGGTCCTCGGCGAACTCGAGCACATCCCGGAGCACCCGGGTGCCGGTCTGTCACCGCACGCGCCGTACTCGCTCGACGTGGGCCCGTTGCTCGACCTGCCCGACATCGTGCGTCAGCGGGGACTCCGGTTGCACCTGCACCTGGGCGAGTCGGCGTTCGAGGCGGAACGCCGCGCCCTCGAACCCGTGCCGGGCCTCGCCGGCGTCGTCGGACTCGGCCGGGGCGCCGACTGGCACCAGGCGAACGTGCCGTCGTTCCGGGCGCTCCGCGCACTCGGCTTCGGCGCGAGCGCCACGACGTTCGTCGACCGGCTCGGGGTTCTCGGGCCGGACTGTCACATCGCCCACGGCGTGTACATGACCGCCGCCGACCGGGCGCTGCTCCGCGCGCGCGGGACCGCCGTCGCCCTCTGCCCGCGGTCGAACGCCGTCATCGGGCTCGACCCGCCGCCCGTCGCCGACTACCTGCGCGAGGGCAGCGCGATCGCGGTCGGCACGGACTCGCTGTCGTCGTCGCCCTCCCTCGACCTCATGGCGGACGTCGCGGCCCTGCACCGCATCGCGCGGAACCAGGGGTACGGCGCCCGCGACCTGCACGAGCGGTTGCTCGCGGCGGCGACCCTCGGCGGCGCGCACGCGATGGGCCTCGACGTCGGGCCGGACCGCGTCGGCCACCTCGCCGTCGGCGCACGGGCCGACCTCGCGGTGTTCGACGTCGACGCGCGGACCGTCGCGGACGCCCTCGCGGAACTCGCGGAGGACGGCGCCGGCCGGGCGAGGGCCACCGTCATCCGCGGTGTGGTCCGCGCCGTCGACGGGACCGTGCTCACCGCCACCCACGTCCCCGAGAGGACCCCGTGAACGACACCCCGCCCCGCCCCGGCATGGTCGCCCGCCGCACCGTCGCCGGTGACCTCGTCGAGTGGCTCGACGTCCCGCCCCGCGCCCGCGCCCTCGGCATGGAACCGCACCCCGAGGGCGGCTGGTACGTCCGCACGTGGACGTCGCCCGCCGTGGTGACGACGCCCGCGGGGGAGCGACCGGCCGCGACGCTCATCCACTTCCTCCTGCCACCGGGGGAGGCGTCGGCGTGGCACCGGGTGACCTCGGACGAGATCTGGATGTGGCACGGGCCGGACGCCGTCGTCCTCGAACTCGGCGGCAGCGGTGACGCCCCGGAGCCCGGCGCGCGGATCACCCTCGGACCGGACGCCGGGCGCGACCGTGTGAACGACGCGCAGGCGTTCGTCCGCGGGGGCGTGTGGCAGCGGACCCTGCCCGGCCAGGGCGAGGTGCTCGTCAGCTGCCTGGTGTCGCCGGGATTCGCGTTCGAGGACTTCACCCTGGCAACCTGACCGCGGCCGGCCGTCGGCCTGCCGGCCGTCGGCCTGCCGGCCGTCGGCCTGCCGGCCGCCTTTCATCCGCCGAGATCGCACTCGTTGCCGCTTCGAGACCCTCCTGAGCGGCAACGAGTGCGATCTCGGCGGCGGGGAGGGTGCAGCCGGCCCCGCGACGTGGTGGAGTGGTGGCATGAGCACGACCTCGTGGCTGGAGATCGACCAGCAGGATGCCCGCCCCGACGCCGCCACCCTGGAACGGTCCCGCGCCGGGCTCACCTTCCGGCTCCGGGAACCGACCGACCCCGCGATCGAGGCCGTCCTCGCCGCGTTCCGATCGGTGATCGTGCGCGGTTCCGTGTTCGGGGCCGCGTTCGACGTGACGGGTGACGACGAGACGACCGCCTGGTACCTCTGCCGCAACCGGGTGGACGAGTACGGCCTCGTGGAGGCACTCCTGACGTCGCCCGCGATGGCGGCCGCGCTCCCCGGCATCGACCAGGACGTCCGGTTCGACGCCGACACGTTCGAGGAACGTGCGGCCGTGGAACTCGACGGCATGATCGCGAGCGCCCTCATCTGGGGCGGGTCGTCGGCCTCGTTCAAGGGTCGCGCCGCCGAGGCGAAGCGCATCGGCCGGGCCTTCAGCGACGCCCTCGTGGGGGATCGGTACGAGGACTTCCGCATCGACGACTCGTTCCAGGCCTGGAGTGGGTGGTTCGACGACGTCGCCTGGGACTTCACGTGGGTCATCACGGACCGGCGGCGGAAGGTCATGACGGTGGTGTTCGTCACGGACGACGACGCCGAGGCCGATCCGTCGAGCGCCGGCTGACGACCGCGGGACGGAACGGCGCGTCATCAACTCGCGCCGGGCCTCCCGGCCCCGTACGATCCGCAGCACACCCCGCTCGCGACCGCCCCGGAGGCAGCCCGTGTCCCCTCGACGCCGACCCCGCACCCCTCGCACACTCGTGGCGGTCGCCGCCGCGGTCGTCGCGCTCACCCTCGCGGCCTGCAGCGCCGGCGGCTCCGGCTCCGGCAGCGGGACCGTCACGGCCGGCAAGCTGACGATCGCCACCGGCCAGCCCGCGTACTCGCCCTGGGTCGAGGGGAACAAGCCGCAGTCCGGCAAGGGGTTCGAGGCGGCCGTCGCGTACGCCGTCGCGCAGGAGATGGGCTACGCGAAGGACGACGTGGTCTGGAAGCGGAGCACCTTCGACAGCGCCATCGCACCCGGTGCCAAGGACTGGGACATGAACATCCAGCAGTTCAGCATCACGGCGAAGCGGAAGCAGGCGGTCGACTTCTCGGCGCCGTACTACACGACCACGCAGGCGGTCGTGACGACGTCGGGGTCGAAGGCGGCCGACGCCACGAGCATCAGCGCGCTCAAGGGCCTGAAGGTCGGCGTCGCCACCGGCACCACGAGCTACGACGTCGCGAAGGACGCCCTCGGACAGCCGCAGGTGTTCAACTCGAACGACGACGCGGTCCTCGCGCTCAAGAGCGGACAGATCGACGCCGTCGTCACGGACCTGCCCACCGCGTTCTACGTCGCGTCCGCGGAACTGAAGAAGGGCGAGGTCGTCGGTCAGTTCCCCGCCTCGTCGGGCACGGGTGACCAGTTCGGCATCGTCCTGCCGAAGGGCTCGGCGCTGACGCCGAAGGTGAGCGGGGCGATCCGCGCGCTCAAGGCCGACGGCACGCTGCAGCGCATCACGACCAAGTGGCTGTCGACCGCGGTCGACGTGCCCGTCCTGCACTGATCGGGACGCGGTCCGTGACCACCACCCCGACCACCGTCGTCGCGGCGCCGAGCGAGATCGAGGTCGAGCGGCGGCTGTACCGGCGCCAGCGGGGCCGCCGCTCGGTGGCGGTGAGCATCGTCTCGTCGCTCGTGGTGGTCGCGCTCGTCTGGGTCGGCGTCGTCAACACCCCCGGATGGGCGGCCGTGCAGCAGTCGTTCTTCGACCCGGAGACGGCGGTCTCAGCCTTCCCCGACATCCTGCTCGGGCTGTGGCTCAACGTCCGGATCCTGTTCTTCGCGTCGATCGGCGTCGCCGTGTTCGCGACGCTCCTGGCCGTCGTCCGAGGGCTCCGGAGCCCCGTGGCCTTCCCGCTCCGGCTGCTCGCCACCGGGTACACGGACCTCTTCCGGGGCCTGCCGCTCATCATCGTGCTGTACCTGGTCGGCTACGGCGTGCCGGGGCTCGGTGTCTTCCCGCGGTTCCCCGCCGAGGTCTGGGGCACCATCGCGATCATCCTGACCTACTCGTCGTACGTCGCCGAGGTGCTCCGCGCCGGCATGGAGGCCGTGCACCCGTCCCAGCGCCTGGCCGCGCGGTCGCTCGGCCTGTCGCATGCGCAGACGCTCCGGCTCGTCGTCCTGCCGCAGGGGCTGCGGAAGGTCACCCCGGCGCTCATGAACGACTTCGTGTCGATGCAGAAGGACGTCGGGCTCGTGTCGATCCTCGGCGCGGTGGACGCCGTGCGGGCCGCGAACATCGCGCAGGCCGAGTCGTACGACTTCACGCCGTACTTCGTCGCGGGGCTCCTGTTCGTGCTCATCAGCCTGCCGCTCATCCGGCTCACCGACGCGCTCGCGCTGCGCCAGCAGCGGCGGGAGCAGAGCGGTGGTGCGGTGTGACCGCGGACGCGACGAGCGCGCCGGACACCAGCCGCTCCTCCCGGCCCGGTCGGTCCGGTTCGCCGGCCGGTCGGGAGGCTCGGCACCCGTCCGCCACCGACGCGCCGGTCCTCGAGCTCCGCGGCCTCCGCAAGACCTTCGGGGACACGGCGGTCCTGCGCGGCATCGACCTGGCCGTCGACCGGCACGACGTCGTCGTGGTCATCGGCGCCTCGGGATCCGGTAAGTCGACCCTGCTGCGGACGGTGAACCTGCTCGAGCCGATCGACGACGGCCAGATCCTGCTGCAGGGGCAGGACATCTCCGATCCCCGTGTCGACGTCGACGCCACCCGCGGACGCATCGGTGTCGTGTTCCAGCAGTTCAACCTGTTCCCGCACATGACCGTGCTCGACAACGTCACGATCGCAGCCCGCCGTGTCCACCGGATCCCGCGCGCCGAGGCCGAGACGACCGCGCGCCGGCTGCTCGACCGCATCGGCCTCGGGGCGTTCGCGGGGGCGTACCCGGACCGGCTCTCGGGCGGACAGCAGCAGCGGGTCGCCATCGTGCGCGCGATCGCCACCGACCCCGAGCTGCTCCTGCTCGACGAGGTCACGAGCGCCCTCGACCCGCAGCTCGTCGGCGAGGTGCTCGACCTCGTGCGCGACCTGAAGCAGGGCGGCTCGACGATCCTCATGACGACGCACGAGATGTCGTTCGCCCGCCGGGTCGCCGACCGCGTGGTGTTCCTGCACGAGGGGGCCGTCGCCGAGCAGGGGTCGCCCGACGCCGTGCTCGGGGATCCGCAGCACCCTGCGCTCCGGGCGTTCCTGGCGCGCGTGCAGCGCTGACCCGGTGCGCGGGCCGCCCGATCCCCTCACACACCCCTCCGCGAGATCGCAGTCGTTGCCGTTCTGGAAGGGTTCGAAACGGCAACGACTGCGATTTCGCCGAAGTGGGGCGGCGGTCAGGCGGCCGGGGCCGGGGCCGGGGCCGCGTCCGGGAGGACCGCCTGCGTCGGGAGCGCCGACTCCGCCTCCGGGGTGGGCGCCCCGCGTCGGAGCACCCCGCTCGGCAGGAAGAGGGCCAGCACCGCCGCCAGGAGCACCACGCCGGCGCCCACGACCACGGCGGGCTGGGCGGCCGACACGTACCCCGTCGGCGTCAGCTGGCCGCCCGCGCCCGTGAACACCGCGGTGAGGACGGCGATCCCGAGCGCGATCCCGATCTCGCGGAGCGTCGAGTTCGTGCCGGACGCCTTGGCGTGGTCCTCCGGGGGCATGCTCGCCAGGACCGCCGTGGACAGCGGCGCGAACACCAGGCCCATGCCGACGCCCGCCAGCAGGAAGCCCGGCAACAGCACGCCGTATCCGACGTCCGCCGACATCGTCAGTGCGATCTCGAACAGGCCCGCCGACAGGAGCACGAGCCCGCCGACGATGAGCGCACGGGTCCCGACGCGCGGGGCGGTGAACCCCGTGAGCGGTGCGATGACCATCGGCGCGAGGGTCCAGGGCATCGTGGCGACGCCGGCCTGCAGCGGGGTGTTCCCCTGCACGATCTGCAGGAACTGGATGAGGATGAACACCGCGCCGAACGTGCCGAAGCTGAACGCGGTCGCGACGGCGTTCGCGAGCGTGAAGCCCCGGTCCCGGAACAGTCGCAAGGGGAGGAGCGGTGCGCTCGTGCGGGCCTCCCGGACGATGAAGGCGGCGAGGAGCGCGGCGCCGGCGACCAGGGCGCCGACGACCTGCCCACTGCCCCAGCCTGCGTCGTTGCCACGGACGACCCCGAACACGATGCCGAGCACGCCGAGCCCGGCGAGGAGCACACCGATGACGTCGGCGCGGAGTCTCGCGCCGAGTGCGTTCGGGAGCGCGGCGAGCGCGAGCGGGACGGCGATGACGCCGATCGGCACGTTGAGCCAGAAGATCGCCTGCCAGTTCCAGCCCTCGACGACGGCGCCGCCGATGAGCGGGCCGAGCGCGACGCCCAGGCCGGACACGCCGCCCCACACGCCGATCGCGACGGAGCGTGCCCGGTCGGGCACACTGCCGACGAGCAGGGTGAGCGAGAGCGGCATGATCGCCGCAGCACCGGCGCCCTCGAGCGCTCGGGCGGCGATGAGCGAAATGGGGTCCCCGCTCACGGCGCACAGCGCGGAGGCGACCGTGAAGATCGCGATGCCGACCACGAACACGTGTCGACGGCCGAAGCGGTCCCCGATGCCGACGGCGAGCAGCATGAGGGCGGCGAACGCCAGGGTGTAGGCGTTCGTGATCCACTGCAGGTCCTCGACCGAGGCGCCGAGGTCCTCGTGGATGACGGGAAGCGCGCTCGTGACCACGAGGTTGTCGAGCGTGGCCATGAACATCGGGAGCGAGGCGGCGAGGATCGCCAGCCAGACCGGGATGCGACGGGTGGGTGGAGCTGAAGCGGTCATCGTTGCCTCCGCGGATCGGGCGTCGGCCGGGAGGCCCGACACCAGTTGTAATCGGATGATCACAAACCGTAGTAATCGATTGATACCATGTCAAGCGTGAGTCCCGCATCGTTCCCGACCGCTGCTGCGTCCGCTGGATCCGCCGCATCCCCCGCGACCCGGATGCCCGCGGCGGAGCGTCGCGTCCTCATCCTCGACATCGCGCGCACCGTGTTCGGGCGACGCGGGTACCACGGCACGACGACCGACCAGATCGCCAGCGCCGCGGGCATCAGCCAGCCCTACGTCGTGCGGATGTTCGGTACGAAGGAGAAGCTGTTCCTCGAGGTCCTCGCCGACACGCTCGACACCCTCATGGCGGCGTTCCGAACCGCCCTCGACGGCGCGGTCGCCCGCGGCGAGGACGAGCACGGCGCGGCACGGGCGGTGGGCAACGCGTACCTCGACCTCGCTGCCACGCGCGGGTTCCACACGCTGCTGCTCCAGGCGTTCGTGTCGGGCGCCGATCCCGCGATCGGCGCCGCGGCACGAGCCGGGTTCCTCGAGATCTACCGGTTCCTCGTGCACGACGCGGGGTTCACGCCCGAGCGCGTGCACGAGTTCCTCGGCAGCGGCATGCTGTTCAGCGTCCTGCTCGGGATCGAGATGCCCGGCCTGTACGACACGGACGACGACGCCGCGGCGCTCATGCAGGCGAGCTTCGGTGACAAGTGCGCCGCCATCGTCGACTTCGCGCGCACGCACGCGGACTGACCCGGCCCCGGCCCGGCCGGCCCGGCCCGGCCCGGCCGGCCCGGCCCTCCTCCGCGAGATCGCAGTCGTTGCCGCTCTGACCAGACTCAGAGCGGCAACGACTGCGATCTCACCGGATGGCGGGGGCGGCCGGAGGGGTCAGGGGGTCAGGAGGACCTTGCCGATCGTGGCGCCCTCCGCGACCAGGCGGTGCGCGTCGGCGGCCTGCGCCATCGGCAGCACGGTGTCGACGACGGGCGCGACCCGACCACGCTCGACGAACGGCCAGACCTCGCGACGGACCGAGGCGACGATCTCGGCCTTCTCCTCGGCCGGACGAGCACGGAGCGTCGTGGCGGTGACACTGGCGCGCTTCCGCATGAGGAGCCCGAGGTCGAGCGGGGCGTCCGGGGCCGAGCCCGTGCTGCCGATGACGACGAGATGGCCGTTCACCGCGAGCGCTTCGAGGTTCCGCTGCAGGTAGGTCGGCCCCACGATGTCGAGCACGACGTCGACCCCGGCGCCGTCGGTCTGCTCCCGCACGACGGTGACGAAGTCCTCGTCGCGGTGGTTGATGACGACGTCGGCGCCGAACCGCCGGGCTGCCTCGAGCTTCGGCGTGCTGCCCGCGGTCGCGAACACGCGGGCGCCGAGGGCGTGCGCCCACTGGATGGCGTGTGACCCCATGCCGCTGCCGCCGCCGTGCACGAGGAGCGACTGCCCCGGACGCAGGCCCGCGATCATCCCGACGTTCGAGTACACCGTGCACGCGGCTTCGGGCAGACCCGCGGCCGCGACGAGGTCGAGGTCGTCGGGGACCGGGAGCACTTGCGCGGCGGGGACGGCCACGAGCTCGGCGTACCCACCACCGCTCAGCAGCGCGCAGACCCGGTCGCCCACGTGCCAGTCGCTGACGCCCTCGCCGACCGCGGCGATCGTGCCGGAGCACTCGAGCCCCAGGATCGGCGAGGCACCCTGCGGCACCGGGTAGTGCCCCCGCCGCTGGAGCAGATCCGCGTTGTTGATGCCGGCGGCGGCGACGGCGATCAGGACCTCACCCGGACCGGCGACGGCGTCGGGGGCGTCGGACCAGACGAGGACGGCCTCGTCGCCGGGAGCGTCGAACGTGATGGCGTGCATGCGGTCGACGCTACGCCGGGCTCCTCAGCCCTCCGTGCCGGTGTCGTCCCGGGGCGCGGCCACCCGTTTCGACTGGGTCGAGCCGCGCTGCCGGAGCCACACGGTGGCCACGATCATGACCGAGATCACCATGAACTCCGATTGCCAGTTCTGCATCGACTCGAACCAGAACTGGCTCGTGGCGAGGTAGCCCCACCCGGAGACGACGGCACCGCCGTGCTCGCGTTGGTCCTCGTTGTAGGCCGCAGCACCGCCGAGGACGTGCCCCACGACGCTGCCGACGAACAACAGCGCGAAGAGGATGAGCAGCGAGTTCTCGTACAACACGAGTGCCAGGCCCCCGCGCCGGACCGGCCAGGGAACACGAGCGTCGTCCCGGTGCTCCCGCGGGTCGTCGTCCTGCTCGGCCGCTTCGTCCAGGGGCTTCGACTCGCTCGACCCCCACTGGAACAGGAACGACGTCAGCACGACGTACGACCCCATCTGGAGGAACTCGCTCTCCCAGTTCTCGAACGTCGCCTCGACGAAGTCCCCGCTCCGCAGGAACGCGCCGAGGGACTCCGCCGCCCGGCCGTGCTCGAGTGCGTCGGCGTTCGCGACGTGCCAGCCGCTGAACACCATTCCCGCGAAGAAGACGAGGAACGCGATCAGGTTGACGAGCAGCAGCCCGTTCCGTCGCGCCCACGTCCACTCCTGCGGCCGGTCACGCAGGAAGGCGCTCATGTCGTCCGCCGGGTTCCCGCGTGCCGACCGCGGAGCACGATCACGCCGCGGGTGCCTGCGCCGCGTCGAGGCGCTCGATCTGCTCGGGCCGCAGCTTGACGTCGGCCGCCCGCACGGAATCGAGGATCGACTGCGGTCGCGACGCACCCGGGATCGGGATGACGACGTCGCTCTTCTGCAGCTCCCACGCCAGCGCGATCACCTGCGGGGAGACGTCGTGCTCGCGCGCGACGATCGAGAAGGCCTCGTGGATGGCCCCGAGGTCACCGGCCGACGTGATGCCGCCGAGCGGAGCCCACGGCAGGAACGTGATGCCGAGCTCGTCGCACAGGACGAGTTCGACCTCGCTCGTGCGGAACGCCGGCGAGTACTGGTTCTGCACGGACACGAGCCGCCCGTCGAGGATCTCGTTCGCCTGTCGGATCTGGTCGACGTCGGCGTTCGAGATGCCCGCCATGCGGATGACGCCCTCGTCGAGCAGGTCGACCAGGGCACCGATCGAGTCGGCGTAGGGCACGGCCGGGTCGGGCCGGTGGAACTGGTAGAGGTCGATGGCCTCGACGCCGAGGCGCTTCGCCGATGCCTTGGCGGCCTCCTTGAGGTAGGCCGGGTCGCCGTTCTGGGTCCACCGCTCGTCCGGCCCGGGGCGCAGGTGTCCCCCCTTCGTGGCGATGACGACGTGCGACGTGTCCCCGCCGTACTCCGCGATGGCCTTGGCGATGAGCGATTCGTTGTGCCCGACCTCGTCGTGGCCGCCCAGGTGGTAGGCGTCCGCCGTGTCGATGAGGGTCACCCCGGCCTCGAGCGCGGCGTGGATGGTCGCGATCGCGCGGCGTTCGTCCGGTCGCCCCTCGATGGACATGGGCATGCCGCCCAGACCGATGGCGCTGACGTCGGTGTCTCCGATGGTCCGTTGTCTCATGGCTCCAGCATGCGCCGCCCGCACCGAGCCGGTTCCCCGCGAGGCATCCCTGTGGATGTCGACAGCTCTCCGGCCCCGGTGGAGGGATCAGCGGTCAGCGGGAACGCGGCCGGCGACGAGCAGACCTTCAGCGCCCCGCGGCGTACGCCTGCTCGCCCCGCGGGTTGGCGGCGGCCGACAGGACACCGGTCCGTGGGTCGCGGCCGACGCTCGAGAGGCGACCGAGGGTCCAACCGCCGGCGCGCGTGACGACGTGCCCCCGGGCCTCCAGGCCGGCGATGACGTCGTCCCCGATCCGGTCCTCGACGACGATCCCCGCCGGCTCCCACGTGCGCGGCCAGAACGACCCCGGGAACGAGGTCGTGTGCAGCGCCGGGGCGTCGATCGCCTGCTGCGGCGACCAGCCGCCGACGATCGTCCGGAGCAGGTAGAGCAGCTGCCACTGGTCCTGCTGGTCACCGCCGGGGGAGCCGAGGGCGACGACGGGCTCGCCGTCGCGGAGCACGAGCGTCGGGGTGAGCGTCGTGCGCGGACGCAGCCCGGGGCGGAGCGTCGAGGCGGTGCCCTCCTCGAGCCAGGTCATCTGCAATCGCGTGCCGAGGCAGAAGCCGAGCTCGGGGATCGTCGGCGAGGACTGGAGCCATCCGCCGGACGGGGTGGCCGACACGATGTTGCCCCAGCGGTCGACGACGTCGATGTGGCACGTGTCGCCGCGCGTCTGGCCGTCGGGCCCGACGTGCGGTTCCGCGCCGGCGAACGAGTCGACGGTGGGTTCCCCGACGCCCTCGGGGCGCTCGTCGAGCGCCGGCGGCAGGTACTCGGTGCGGAGCGGGGGCATGGCGCCGGCCGGCACGCCGGCGTCGCCCGGGCGGATCTCGGCGGAGGCCCGGTCAGCGATGAGCGCGCGTCGCTCGGCTGCGTAGGCCGCGGACAGCAGCCGCTCGAGCGGCACGTCGTGGTCGCCGTAGTACGCCTCGCGGTCGGCGAGGGCGAGCTTCTGCGCCTCGACGATGGTGTGCGCGCCCTCGACCGTCGACGGGTCGAGCAGGGCGTCGTCGAGCGGTTCGAGGATGGCGAGGGTCTGCAGCAGTGCGGGCCCCTGCCCCCAGGCGCCGGTCTTCGCGATGGTGTGGCCGCGGAACTCGAGCGTCACCGCGGGCTCGTACGTGGCCCGGAACCCGGCCATGTCGGCAGCCGTGATGACGCCCGCGTGGTCGGTGCCCGACGAGTGCCGGTGCGGCGTCCGGACGAACCGCTCGACGGCCTCGGCGACGAACCCCGACGCCCAGGCGTCCCGGGCCGCGTCGATCCGTGCCGACCGGTCCGCCGAGCCCTCTCCGGCCGCGACGAGCCGCGCGAGCACGTCCGCGTACGCGGTGTTCCGGACGACCTCGCCGGCGACGGGGATCCGGCCCTCGGGCATCCAGCGCTCGGCGGAGGACGGCCAGTGCTCCGTGAACAGGTCGGCGACGCGGCCGATCGTGTCCGCGACGCGAGCGGCGACCGGGTGGCCGTCGCGCGCGTACCCGATGGCGTAGGCCAGGACGTCGGCGAGGTCCCACGTGCCGTGGTCCCGGAGGAGCAGCAGCCACGCGTCGACGGCGGCGGGCACGGCGGCCGCGAGGGCGCCCGACCCCGGCACGAGTTCCAGACCCTCGCCGCGGTAGTGCTCGACGGTCGCACCGGCGGGAGCCGGGCCCTGCCCCATGAGCACGACGGGCGTGGGGTCCGCCGCGGTGGCGAACACCGCGGTCATGTCGCCGCCCGGGCCGTTGAGGTGCGGCTCGACGACGTGGAGCACGAACGCCCCGGCGACGGCCGCGTCGAACGCGTTGCCCCCGCGCTCGAGTACCGACTGCGCCGAGGCCGTGGCCAGCCAGTGCGTCGAGGCGCTCATGCCGTGCGTGCCCTGCAGGTCGGGGCGGGTCATGGTCGTGGGTGGGGTCGTGTAGGTCACGAGGTCCTTCCTGGTCATGCGGGCCGCTCGGTCGGTTCGAACCGTGCCGCGTTCGTGTCGGCGACGATGCCGGTGTCCCCGCCCGAGCGCGCCTCGTGCAGCCGCGACCCCGTGCGTACTCCGTGCAGCTGGTGCGGACCGGGGCCGGAGCGGGCGGCGCCGTCCCCGGGGTTGACGAGGGCGCAGCGGGTCAGGGACAGACAGCCGCACCCGATGCAGCCGTCGAGGTCGTCGCGGAGGGCCTCGAGCTCGCGGATGCGGGTGTCGACCGCGTCGGCCCATCGTCGCGAGAGCGCCGTCCACTCCGCCGGGTTCGGGGCACGGTCCGCGGGCAGGGCGTCGAACGCCTCGCGGATCTCGGCGAGGGACAGACCGGCTCGCTGCCCGGCGGCGAGGACCGCGAGCCGACGGAGCGTGTGGCGCGGGAACAGTCGCTGGTTGCCGGCCGTCCGTTCCGCCGTCACGAGACCGCGTTCCTCGTAGTACCGGATGGCCGACGGGGCGATCCCCGACCGGCGCGACAGCTCGCCGATGGTCAACAGGTCGGTCGCGGTCGGCACGCGTTCATCGTCGCACCGATCCGGCCCCTCGCGGTCCTGGGGGTTGTCAGGTCCCGCTCCCGCCGGGCCACGGAGAGTCACCGGCAGGGGTCGTGCCGCCGAGGTCGCCGAGTGCCGACGCGGACAGGACCCCGCCGCCGACGACGCATCCGACGGCCACCACGAAGCCGATCGCGGCGATCCACCACGAGCTCCGCCGACGGATCCAGGCCCACACCGCCAGGACGAGCGCCGCGACCCCGACGACGAACGCACCGCCGGCCGCGAGCGCGCCGCCGCCGACGAGCGCTCCGGTCGAGCACCCGCTCGCGGGGTGGCATCGCGGTGCCGAGGCCAGGACCGCGACGAGCGCGATCACGGCGGTCACGATGGTCATGACGCCGGTCGCGGCCAGCAACAGGACCGTCACCACCCGGTCGGCGATGCGCCCGACCGGTGGGATGAGCGAGGTGCCGCCCTGCTCCCACGCGATCCGGGCCTCCCGTTCGGCCTGCGTCTCCATGTGCGGCCGGGAGGCCCGGCTGCCGTCCGGCGCGCCGCCGTCCGTCCCCCCGGTCATCGGGGTTCCACCCCGAAGGCCTGCGCCAGGCGTTCGATCTTCTGTGCGCGCCCGAGCCGGGGCAGGTCGCTGCCGTCCCGGACCACGCGGTCGCGCGCCTCGAAGTCGTCGAGGAAGTCGCGGGCCCAGGCGACGTCGGCCGGCGTGGGCGAGATGACCTCGTTGATCACGGGCAGCTGGTCGGTGTCGAGGCACAGCTTGCCGGTGAGGCCGAGCGCCACCGCGACCTGCGCCTGCTCCCGGAGGATCGGGTGACTCGTGCCGACCGTCGGGCCGTCGATGGGGCCGGGCAGGTCCCCGACGCGTGACGCGACCACGAGCCGGGATCGCGGGTAGGCCATGGCCAGGGTGTCGGCGGAGGTACCGGTGTCGCGGCGGTAGTCACCGCTCCCGAACGCCAGGCGGAACGCGCCCTTCGCGCGGGCGATCGCCGTGGACTCCTCGATCCCGAGGGCCGACTCGACGAGCGCGACCACGGGGTGGGTGCCCCCGAGGCGGTGCCAGGTGTCGGTGACCTGTTCCGCGGCCTCCGTCTTGGCGAGGACCACGCCCCGCAGTCCGGGCAGGCCGCGGAGCGCCTCGACGTCGTCCGCCCAGAACGGCGTCGTGACGTCGTTGATGCGCACCCATGCCGATCCGCCGCCCGCGAGCCACGCGGCGACGGTGGCGCGGGCCTCCGGCTTGCGCTTCGGGTCGACCGCGTCCTCGATGTCGAGCACGACCTGGTCGGCCCGGGACCGCGCGGCGCGGTCGAAGCCGTGCTCGGCGGTCGCGGCGACCAGGAGCCAGGACCGGCTGATCTCGGCCGGGACGGCACGGCGTTCGGAGGTGGAGGTGCGCGGACGGTCGTCGATGGCCATGCGTCGTTGGTACCACACCCACCCCCGCGCGCCAGGGGCCGCGGGGGCTGCTGTGGAGGGTCGCGTGATCACGCTCGGATGTGTCGAAATCGGCGTTCATTGACGGTCGGGGCTCGGCGGGCCGCCTACAGTATCGGTGTGTGGCGTGTCGACAGGACTGCAGAGCGCGAGGACGACGTGGATGACGACGTCCGCGCCGATGACCTGCGCGCGCCCGAGCAGGTGACGAGCCCACAGCAGCTGAGCCTCGGGGACCCGCGACTCACGGCGGGGAACGCGGCCGAGCCCGTGTGGGACGCCTGGCGCGAGCAGCTCTCCGGTGTCGGTGGCACGTCCCCGCTCATCCACTTCTCGGATCACCCCCGGGCTCGCATCGAGCTCAGCACGACCCACCCGGGTGGCCTGGCACAGTTCATCACCGGCAAGACGACCCTGCTGTCGAGCCTCATCCGCGACGAGGTCGCGTTCCGCGCCGCCCGCATCGCCGCCGGGTTCGTCGAGGAGAAGGGCACCGAGCTCGCCACGGTGCGCGGGATCGACGCGGTCGAGCTCGGCATCGGCATGGTGGACTGGCGGCACGCCGACGTCGACCACCGCGGGCCGGTCCTCCTCCGGCCGCTCGCCATCCGCCGCCACGGGCGTGACTTCGAGGTCCGACTGCTCGGCCAGCCCGTCCTCAACCCGGCGCTCGCCGACGCCCTGCGCGACCAGTTCGGGATCGTGCTCGACGCCGAGGCCTTCGTCGCGCTCGCCCAGCAGGACGGCTCGTTCACGCCGAACCCGGTCATCGACCGCCTCCGCGGCCTCACCGCGCACCTGCCGCACTTCAGCGTCCACCCGCGCCTCGTCGTGTCGACGTTCGCCGAGGTCGCGTCGAGCATGGTGGAGGACACCCGCGACCTCTCGCACCCGGTGCTCGACGCCCTCGCCGGCAACCCGAGCGCCAAGTGGCAGGTCGAGCAGTCCTACCGGCCGGTCGAGCAGACGCCGTCCGACGAGCGCAGCCCCGAGACCGACACGCTCCTGCTCGACGCCGACGACGAGCAGGAGAACGTGATCGCGCAGATCACGGCGGGCAACTCCATCGTGGTCAAGACCCTGCCCGGCACGGGTGGCACCCAGACCATCGTCAACGCCCTCGGTGGCCTCGTCGCCGCGAACAAGCGCGTGCTCGTCGTCAGCCCGCGGCGCGCGACCCTGCGCGGCATCGCCAGCCGGTTCGTCGAGGTCCAGCTGCCCGGCGTCGCCGTCACCCCCGCGACCCTCCGGCGCGACCTCATCCGCGCGATCGGCCGCAACGAGAAGTCGACGAAGCCGAACCTCCGCGAGGTCGACGACGCGCTCGTCCGGCTCCGCAAGGTCCTGCTCGACTACCGCGGCGCACTCGGCCGCGTCGACCCGGCGTTCGGTGTCTCCGTGCTCGACTGTCTGGTCGAGCTGTCCCGCCTGTCGCTCCTCCCGGTCCCGCCCGCCACGACCGCGCGCCTGTCGCGGTCGTCCGTGGAGGCCATGGTCGACGGTCGCGCGCGCGTCGCCGAGACGATGGTGAGTGCCGCGAACCTCGGCGAGTTCAAGTACGGGCCGGACGACTCGCCCTGGTACGGCGCCCGGTTCGCGTCCAGCGCCGCCGCGCACAAGGCGCACCAGACCGCGCAGGGCCTGCACGCCACCGAGCTGCCGACGCTGCTGCAGCGCGCGAACGACCTCATCGGCTCGACCCACATGCGGCCGTTCACGACGATCGGCGAACTCGGCGTGTACCTGCGGCTCCTCACCGAGATCCGCGACACCCTCGACCGCTTCCTGCCCGTCGTGTTCGATCGCTCCGTGTCCGAGCTCGTCGCGGCGACGGCCCCGCGTGGTGAGGGTGCCCCGATGTCGGCGACGAACCGCCGTCGCCTCAAGAAGCTCGCCCGCGAGTACGTCCGTCCGGGCGTGCACGTGTCCGACCTGCACGAGGCCCTGACGCGGGTCCAGCAGCAGCGGGTCCTGTGGCAGCGGTACGTGGCGGCCGGGGTCGCCCCGGAGATCCCCACCGGCATCGCCGACGTCCAGGTGCTCTACTCGAACGTCGCCGAGGACCTCGCGCGTCTCGACGAGCCGCTCGGCAACACGTCCCGTGAGCGGCAGCTCGCCAACCTGCCGATCGACCAGCTCGTCGCGGACATCGGCGAGCTCGCGGCCGAGAGCGACGTCCTGCACAACCTGCAGGAGCGCACCGAGCTCATGACGACCCTGCGCGACCTGCAGCTCGAGCCGCTCATCACCGACCTGGCGAACCGCCACGTGCCCGAGTCCCAGGTGCCGGCCGAGCTCGAGCTCGCGTGGTGGCAGTCCTGCCTCGAGATGCTGCTCGAGGGCGACCGCGCCCTGCTCGGGGCGAACACCGACATGCTCGACCGCGTCGAGGCGGACTTCCGGCTCGTCGACGACGCCCACGCTGCCGGGGTGTCCCAGGGCCTGGCGTGGCAGCTCGCCGAGAACTGGAAGGTCGGCCTGGTCGACTGGCCGGACGAGGCCGCGCAGCTCAAGGCGCAGCTCCGGCAGCCCGCGATCACGTCGCGACTGCTGCAGGACTCCGCACCGCACCTGTCCCGCGCCATCGCACCCGTGTGGCTCGCGTCGCCGTACGAGGTCCCGCAGATCGCCGACACGATGCCGTTCGACACCGTGATCCTCGTCGACGCCGGTGCCGTGACGATCGCCGAGACCGTCGGGGCGATCCGCCGCGCCAAGCAGACCGTGGTCTTCGGCGACCCGGTCACCCAGACGCCGTCCCCGTTCCGCATCGCGGTCGACCCGGACCACCGGGCGCTCCGCGTCGACGAGCAGACGCTCGACTCGCTGCACGCCGACTCCGCGCTGGCGAAGCTCTCGACGCTCCTGCCGACCCTGTCGCTCACGCGCTCGTACCGCGCCGGCGGCGAGGACCTCGCGGAGCTCGTGAACCGGCGCTTCTACGGGGGCCGCATCGAGTCCCTGCCGTGGGCGGGTTCGTTCCTCGGCCACGGCTCGATCGCGATCGACTACGTCGCCGAGGGCAAGGCCGTGCCGGACCCCGAGTCCGGCGCCGTCGAGAGCGTCGACGCCGAGGTCGACCGTGTCGTGCGGCTCGTCCTCGACCACGCCAAGAACCGGCCGACCGAGTCGCTCATGGTCATCACGGCGTCCGCCAAGCACGCCGTTCGTGTCGAGCAGGCCGTCCTCGCCGCCGTGCAGGGCCACAAGGACCTCACCGAGTTCGTGATCGGCGACCGCCCCGAGCCGTTCATGGTGGTGACGCTCGAGCAGTCCGTCGCCCAGAGCCGCGACCGCGTCGTGTTCTCGATCGGCTACGGGCGCACGCCCCACGGCCGCGTCCTCCGCGACTTCGGTCCGCTCGGCAAGCCCGGCGGCGAACGCCTGCTCGCCGTCGCGATGACCCGCGCCCGCCGGTCGATGATCATCGTCACGTGCTTCCAGCCGTCCGACATCGAGGCCGAGCGCATGGGTCACGGCACCGTCGCGCTCGCCGAGATCCTCGCGGAGGTCCGGGCCCGCACGAGCATGGAGTACGTGCCCGACGACAGCGACCCGCTGCTCGTCGACCTCGCCCGCCGGCTCGAGATGCGCGGCATCCCCGTGGCGCTCGGACACCGCGGCAAGCTCGGCCTCGTCGCCGCGCACGGCGGGGTCTGCGTGACGATCGAGACCGACGCGTCGCTCGCCAAGGGCTCCCTGCGCGAGTCGCTGCGCCTCCGGCCCGAGGTGCTCCGACGGCTCGGCTGGCACTACGTGCGCGTCCACGCCTTCCAGCTCTTCTCCGACCCGGACCGCGTCGCCACGACGGTCGCGCAGGTGCTCGGCGTCGACCGTGGTGCGACGCAGGAGATCGCGATCCCGCCGGTCCCGGCCCGGCAGTGACCGCGGGCTGGCCAGCGGTCGCCGGCTGGTCCCGATGACCGGGAGGCGCGCCTCCCGACCGGCCGGACCGGTCACCCCAGGGACGGAACAGCTCCGCGGGAGCTGGGCGGCCCACGCCGACGTCCGTTCCGCCACGGGGGCGGAGGCCGTCGCCGCTGGTCCCGCGGGCGACCCGTCCGCCGTTGGCCCCGCGGGCGACCCGTCCGCCGTTGGTCCCGCGGGCGACCCGTCCGCCGTTGGTCCCGCGGGCGACCCGTCGGCCGGGCGGACGACGGGCGCACAGGACCGCACGTCTGACGGCGCCACGGCCGCTCATGACCGACGGCCGGGAGGCCCGACTCGCCGCCGCCGGGTCACGACCGCTCCGGCGCCGGGAACGGACCCGAACCCCGCGCCCGAGCCGGAGCGGCACGGCGCGGGGGAGAACGACGCGCGGCTGCTGGGCGACCGGCCGCCGCACTGGGGCTGAGGCGGCCCTCCCGCCGCCCGTGAGCCCTCCTGCCTCCCCGTTCCGCCCTCGCACGGCCCCCGTCGGACCGGGACGACGTTCAACGCGTCGCCCGACAACGGTCGTGTCGGCGGCGGAAGTCGGCGGATGGAACTGTGCGGCTCACGTACGCAGGGGCGACGCGTCGATCGGGGAAGCGTGGCAGCCTCGGCAGCGCGAGGTCAACGAGGAGACTGCCGTCCGCGCGGTGCCGACCTCAGCGAGCGGGGACGGCGTCGCCGCGGCGCTTCCGCACCATGGCAGCGGCGTACTGGGCGCCGGCGAGCACGTGCCCGACCGTGCCGAGGACGATGCACACGAGGGCGACGACGCGCACCCACGTGAGGTGTTCGGCGACCGACGTCGACGAGAACAGCAGCACGGGCAGCCCGACGAACAGCAGCGCCGAGCGGATCTTGCCCGTCCAGGTCACGTCGAGGTCTGGTGACCCGCGGAACAACGCGCTCGACATCGCGACGAGCACCAGGTCCACGACCACCACCACGGCGACGACGACCCACGGCAGGAGCCCGACGAGGACCAGCGACAACACGATCGCGACGATCGACAAGCGGTCCGCCACGGGATCCAGCGCCTTGCCGAGTGCGGACTCCTGGTGGAATCGGCGGGCGATGAAGCCGTCCGCCCAGTCGGTGACCCCGAGTCCGACCAGCGACACGAGGCCCCACCCGGGGTGTCCCGCGACGACCAGTCCGACGTACACGGGGATGAGGACGAACCGGACGAGCGTCAGCAGGTTCGGCCAGGTCTGCCAGTCCGGACGGGCTCGCCTCCCACTGGTGTCCGCCATGGCGTCGGGCCTCTCGTTCGCCGTCGTGGCGAACCCGCCGGTCGCCCATCCACTCAGGATAGCGGCGGTGCCTCCGGCACCTGGGTGGCGAGCGATCGGCCGGGTCTCAGAGCTTCGTCGTGCCGCTGATGCCCGGTCCCGTCGGCGCGTCGGTGGGGGCGACGTGCGCGCCCGCGGCCTGACCGGTGATCCCCTGCTGCTGTCGGAGCAGGTCGCGGATCTCGAGGAGGACCTCGACGTCGGTCGGCGGGACGTCCGCCGGCGGCTGCTCGACGTCGTTCTCGACGCGCTTGAACGCGAGCTTCCTCAGGCGGTTGACCGGCAGCACGAGCGCGAAGTAGACGACCGCGGCCACGATGACGAACTGGATCACGGCACCGAGCACGGAACCGAAGTGGAGCTCGGCGTGCGCCCCGCCGACTCCGGGGATCGTGAGGACCCAGGTGTGCTCGAGGCTCGACGCGTTGAACAGCGCCCCGACCGCCGGGTTGATCACCGCCGTGACGATCGTGTTGACGATCGCGGTGAACGCGGCGCCGATGACGACGGCGACTGCGAGGTCGATGACGTTGCCGCGGAGCAGGAACTCCCTGAAGCCCTTCACGGGACCCCCTCGTGTCCAGGTGTCGGCCCGCGCCACGGGGACCGGCCGGGCGTCCAGTCGACCGGCACGGATCACGCTACCGACGGAGCACGACTCAGGCCGCGCTGGAACTCCCGGATGAGGACGACGACGGCGAGGACGAGCCTGTGGAGGACGAACCGGATGAACTCGACGAGGACGAACCGGATGAACTCGACGAGGTCGAACTCGACGACGACGACTCGCTCGGCGTCGATCCGCCACCGGACTCGGACTTCGTCCCCGATGCCCCGGACGACGACCGGGAGTCCGTGCGGTAGAAGCCGGACCCGTTGAACGTCACTCCGACGGGGCTGAACACCTTGCGGAGCACGCCGCCGCAGGTCGGGCACTCGGTCAGGGCCGCGTCCGAGAAGGACTGCTTGACGTCGAAGGCGGTACCGCACTCGGTGCAGCGGTAGGAGTAGGTGGGCACGTCAGCTCCGGAAGGTGAGGATGCGCGATGGGGTGATGATGCCGTCGACGGGCTGGTCGTGGCGCTCGCGAGGGACCTCGTCCACGTACTCCGCGTCGAACACCACAGCATAGACGGGCGGACGCTTGGCCATGGATCCGAGGGTCTTGTCGTAGTAGCCGCGCCCCCAGCCCATCCGCATGCCGGCTCGGTCCACGGCGGCCGCGGGCGCGAGGATGACGTCGACGTCGTTGATCGCGATCGGCGAGAGCACCTCGCCGACGACCTCGGGGACGCCCGCCAGACCCTGGTGCTCGGTCTCGCCGTCACCCACGGCCCAGTCCAGCAGGCCGTCGTCCCGGGCGATCGGGAACAGCGTGCGGATGCCCGCGTCGAACGCCCAGTTGAGGAACGGGCGGACGTTGGGCTCGTCGGATGACGGGAGGTAGGCCGACAGCGAGGAGATCGCCCGCTCCTCCACGAAGCGCTGGAGCGTGGCGGTGAGGTCCGTGGTGAACGCGCTCCGCTCCGACGCGGTGTGCATGCGGCGACGTTGCCGCAGCTCGGCACGGAGGGCTCGTTTGGCGTTCCCGATGTCGCTCTCGGCGCTCATGGCCACGAGCTTAACGGCTCGTCCCCGCGTGGCCATGTGTCCTCCACACGGTCCCCCATCCGTTAACGCCCGCGTCGTGGGGGCAGCGGATACGCTCGTCGCCATGGGTTTCCAGATTTCCAAAGCAGTGATCCCGGCCGCAGGGCTGGGGACGCGGTTCCTCCCCGCGACCAAGGCGATGCCGAAGGAGATGCTCCCGGTCGTCGACAAGCCCGCGATCCAGTACGTGGTCGAGGAAGCCGTCGACGCGGGCCTCCATGACGTCCTCATGATCACCGGTCGCAACAAGAACGCGCTCGAGAACCACTTCGACCACGTGTCGGAGCTCGAGGAGACCCTCCGCAAGAAGGGCGACCACGACAAGCTCGCCAAGGTGAACCAGTCGACGGACCTCGCCGACATGCACTACGTGCGCCAGGGCGACCCGCTGGGCCTCGGCCACGCCGTGCTCCGCGCCAAGATGCACGTCGGCCGCGAGCCGTTCGCCGTGCTCCTCGGCGACGACATCATCGACGCTCGTGATCCGCTGCTCAAGCGCATGATCGAGGTGCAGGACGAGAAGAACGCGACCGTCGTCGCCCTGCTCGAGGTCCCGGCGTCCCAGACCCACATGTACGGCATCGCGACCGTCGAGGAGACCGACGAGGACGACGTCGTCAAGATCACCGGTCTCGTCGAGAAGCCCGCCCAGGGGGAGGCCCCCTCCAACCTCGCGATCATCGGTCGCTACGTGATCCGCCCCGAGGTGTTCGACGTCCTCGAGAAGCAGGAGCCGGGCAAGGGCGGCGAGATCCAGCTCACGGACGCGCTCATGAAGATGGCCGGCGCCGAGGAGTGGACGGGTGGCGTGTACGGCGTCGTGTTCCGTGGACGCCGATACGACACGGGTGACAAACTCGACTACATCAAGGCGATCGTCCAGCTCGCCTCCGACCGCGACGACCTCGGCCCCGAGCTCAAGGAATGGCTCAAGGAGTTCAACGCGGGCGAGTAGCCGTCCCGTCCGGGACACCCGAACCAGGAACGCGATCCCCCGATGACGACCATCCCCACCCTGACGCACGGTCGGATCACCATCCGCCCGCTGCGCCTCCGTGACACCCGTGACCTCGACATGGCCCTGTCGATGAACCGGAGCTGGTTGCGGACCTGGGAGGCCACGAACCCGTCGGGACTCGTGTCGGCGGACGTCCGGGGGAGCATCCGGGCCCTGCAGGCGAACGCGCGTGCAGGGCTCGGCCTGCCCTTCGCCATGGAGCTCGACGGCCGGTTCGTCGGACAGCTCAACGTGTCGGGCATCAGCTACGGCTCGCTCGCCAGTGCGTCGATCGGTTACTGGGTGGTCGAGAGCGCCGCGGGGCACAACGTGACCCCGACCGCCGTCGCGCTCGCGACCGACCACTGCTTCCGTTCCGTCGGGATCCACCGGGTGGAGATCTGCATCCGTCCGGAGAACGCGCCCTCGCTCCGGGTGGTCGAGAAGCTCGGGTTCCGGTACGAGGGCCTGCGACGCCGGTACATCCACATCAACGGTGACTGGCGCGACCACTTCTGCTTCGCGCTCGTGGCCGAGGAGGTCCGCGAGGGCGTCCTCGACCGCTGGGTGCGCGGCGCCGTGCCCGCAGGCCAGGGCAGCGTTCCCGACCAGGCCCGTGAGGAGGCCGCGATGCCGATCGCGACCTCGCGCCGCGGCTGAACTCGTCCTCCACAACCAGAATCCGGCGCGACTCGCTCAACACGCGACGCGCAATGACCGATCGGCGCGCGGCCCGCCCATACCGTGTTCCCCGTGAGCATCGGGTCCTGGAGCGGAGGCATCGTCCTCCTCATCGCGGCGGTGCTGTGGCTCGTCTACCTCATGCCCTCGTGGCACGCGCGTCGGCAGTACCTCGCCACGGAGCGCAACGCGGTGCGTCTGCAGCAGACGCTCCGGATCCTCGCACAGACCGCCGAACTCCCGGACGAGGTCCGCATCGAGATGAACGCCCGATCCCTGGCAGAGGCCCAGCGTGTGGCCGCGAGCGAAGAAGCCCGCCGCCGCGCCATCGTCCGAGCACACGAGGCCGCACGCCAGCGTGAGATCACGCGACGTCTGGCGGAGCAGGAGCCCGAGCTCGAGCGGGTCGCCGCGTCGCCGGCGCTCACCGCCCGCCGCATGCGTCGTTCTCGACTGGGGGCGACGCTCATCGGCTTCGTCGGGCTCGTGGTCACCGTGGTGACGCTCGTCGCCGCACCGGCGATGTGGCTCATGGCGCTCGCCGCCGCGCTCGTGGTCGTGGGGGCGGTGGCGGTCCTCGCGCAGCTCGCCGCCGTCGGCCGTGCCCGGATGCGCCGTGCCGCCGGTGTCGCCGCGGCGACCCGGGCACCCGCACCGCGCGCCCGGTCCGCACGAGCACGGAACGCCGCTCCGATCGACACCGCCGTTGGCACAGCGGAGACCGCACCGGCCGCCGAGGACCGGAGCTGGACGCCCGTGGAGGTCCCCAAGCCGCTCTACGTGTCGCGACCCGACGTGGAGCGCGCCCGTGCGGAAGCCCGCCAGGCAGCCGAGGAGTCGTCGGCGGCGCTCGCCGCACGCCTCCGCGAGCGTGTCGCCGAGGCCGCTGCGGCCGCGGACGCGGAAGCAGCGCGACGCCGAGCAGAGGCAGCTGCCGTGGCCGCGGGCGCGACCGACCCCGACCTCGCTCGGGTCACGCCGATCCGATCCGATGTCGAGGCCGCTGCGGCCGCGCTCGCCGAGCACGACCAGGCGACGCCGACGACCCTGGCCGAGCGGATGGGGCTGCGCGCTCCCGCCGCGGACGGGGCCGCTGGTGGGCCACAGCCGGGAGGCTCGACCACCGCCACCCGGACCGCGGACGACCGGCGGCCGGAACCGGCCGCACCGTCGGCACCGCCGAGCAAGTACGCGGGTATGGGGATCATCGACGAGGACTCGTGGGAGCGCACGGACCTTGACGCGGTCCTCCGCCGCCGCCGCGCGGTCTGAACGCGGTCGCCCGGCCGGACCGATGTCGTGCCGGGCTCGATTTCGGATCGAGCCTGCTGCGGTGCTAGTCTTGCTGGGCACTCGGGGCTATGGCGCAGTTGGTAGCGCGTCTCGTTCGCAATGAGAAGGTCAGGGGTTCGAATCCCCTTAGCTCCACCGAGAACCGCGCGGCGAGAGGCCCGGGTCCACCAGGATCCGGGCCTCTCGCCGTCTCGGCGGGTGGTCGTTCTGCACCTGTCGTCTCGGCATGCTCGTTCTGCGCTGCGGGCGATGGTGGTGGTGCGCAGCGGCCTCTGGCACCATGGGCGCACCGCGACGGGGCGCACGCCCCTCCACAGCCAGCACGCGAGGAGCGACGATGCCCACCGCACTCAACCCCTACATCGGTTTCCGTGACGAGGCCCGCCAGGCGATGGAGTTCTACCGCGACGTCTTCGGCGGCGACTTGACGCTGTCGACGTTCGGCGAGATGCACGCGAGTGAGGACCTGACCGAGCAGGACAAGGTGATGCACAGCGTCCTGGTGACCCCGCACGGCCTCCTGCTCATGGCCTCGGACACGCCGAACGGCATGGAGGCCCCGACAGGGTCCCGCATCAGCATCTCGTTGAGCGGCGACGACGGGCAGGAGCTCCACGGCTACTGGGACGGTCTGGCCGACGGGGCGACGATCATCGCGCCGTTGACCGCCGCCCCGTGGGGCGACGAGTTCGGGATGCTGAGCGACCGCTTCGGCGTCACCTGGCTGGTGAACGTCACCGGTTCGCGGTCCTGAGCGGCGCCGGTCGTCTCGGGGTTCCAGATCTCGGGAACGGTGGGCCACCGGCGCATCCTCGGACGTATCGCTTACCCTGTCCGGACGATGACTGCTCCCGCCGCGCTCACCCGACGTTCCCTGTTCTCGCTGGCGGGTGTCGCCGTTGTCGGCCTGGCGCTCGCGGCGTGCACGGCGGACGACCGGTCCTCGGGGTCCGCGACGCACGGACCCACGACGGGCAGCGCGTCGACAGGCGCGGCGCACCCGGTCGCACGGGCGCTGTCGCCGGCGCAGGTGCCCTTGGCCGGCGGGGTGACCGTGACCATCACGGGGTCCGGGCTGGCGCGGGTCGCGGGCGTGACGGTCGGCGGGCTCGCGGCACGGGACGTCCACGCGACGGACGAGCGGTTGACCTTCACGGCTCCGCACCAGGCCTCCTACGCCCCGGGGCGCGCGGAGGTGGCGCTGTTCACCCGTGCGGTGGAGCCGGTGCCGTCGGCGAACGTGACGACGTCGGACGGCAACGGCAGCACGAGCAACGACGGCGTGAGCGGGGACACCGCCACGAGCGGCGCGACCTCGACCCCGACGCCCACCGCAGCCACCGCGGGAACGCCCGTCGCCACGACGACGCTGACGTACGCCGCGCTGACCGCCGTCGACCGTCAGCTCCAGTACGCGATGGCGCACTGGTCGAACTACAACCTGGCGGAGTACGGCAACATGAACGCGATCGGCGGCGACTGCGCGAACTTCGTCAGCCAGACGCTCGTCGCCCGCGGGTGGCAGCAGCGCGACGACTGGTACAACCACGACGCCGGGGCCGAGCACTCCGCCACCTGGACCTACTGCCCGTCGCTCGACCCGTGGTTGCAGACGAACGCCGCCGCCTTCGGGCTCACGCGGCGGACGCTGGACGAGCGCGCGAAGGTCGGGGTCGGTGACATCGTCATGTGGGACTGGAACGGCAACGGGTCACCGGACCACACGACGATCGTGTCCGAGGTGTTCCCGAAGCCCGACGGCACGGTGCTCATCAAGTCCGCGAGCCACAACGAGGACGGCCCCTACCGCGACCTCGACGAGATGCTCACCGTGCAGCACCCCGGTGGCACGGCCTGGTTCCACACCTTCGACGCGTAGTGCAGCGGCGGCGGTCGCATGCCGCCCGGACCACGGGAACGGGATCCGACCGGTCACACCGCCCGGGCCGGGAGAACACGATCAGGGGAACCCGATGTACCAGATGAGCACGATCGCGATCGCCTGCAGCACCACGCCGACGACGGCGAGCACGACCGTGCGCCGCCGCGTCCGCACGAACAGGTCGGTCCCGAGCACGGGCGCGGCGGGCATGAGCAGCCGCACGAGGCTCTGCTGTGGCAGGAACACCGCGACGAGGTAGACCCCGTACGCGGCCACGAACCCGACCACCTCGGGCCCGAGCGCGCGCGTGCTCCGCCGGACGAGCAGCCACACCGCGGCGGCGATCACGGCGATCACCAGGACGAACCCGCCGTTCCCGAGCCACCGCCCGGCGAGCATGAACCACGGGGTCATCGGCACGAAGTGGACGTGGCCGACGTACCCGGTCCACCAGGCGAGCTCGCTGTCGAGGTAGGTGTCCGGCCGCCCGGTGACCGCGCTCGCGATGAACGGCCAGGCCAGACCGGCCACCGCGACCACGATCCCGGTGACGGCGAGGCCGAGGCGCGTGGTCCAGGGGACGCGGTGGATCCACCGTCGGGCGGGCAGGCCCCGGGTGCGCGATCGACCGGCCCGGACCTCGATGGCGACGAGGTGCACGGCGACCGCGACGGACAGCGCGAGGGCGCCCGGGCGGGTGAACGCGGCGACCACGCCCAGGGCGGCCACGAGCGGGTACCGGCGTTGCACGAGTGCGAGCAACGCGCCCGCGACGAGCAGCAGGGACAGCGCCTCGGCGTAGGGCACCTGCAGCAGGAACCCGAGCGGCCCGAACACGAACAGGGCCGTGGCGCGCCGGGCACGTCGGGACCCGGCGACGGCGCCGACGAGCCGGTAGAGCACGACCGTGCCGCCGGCGCCGCTGAGCAGGGAGACGACGACGCCCGCACCCCAGAAGGACAGCCCGGTGACGGCCATGACGACACGGACGACGGCGGGGAACACCGGGAGGAACGCCCACGCGTTCGGCTCGACGTGCCCGTGGTGGTCCAGGGGGACGGACCGCGGGTACCCGTGCACCGCGACGGTCTGGTACCACCACGCGTCCCAGGAGCCGGAGAACGCCAGCAGACCGTGGGCGCCGCCGTGGCCCTCCGGCTCGTGTCCGGCGGCGGCCCCGACGAGCAGCACGCCGACGAGCAGCACGGTGCTCACCGCACGGGAGCCGACCCACAGCAGGAGCGGGGCGGTCCACCCGCTGTGCCGTCCCTCCACGGCGATCCGGATCAGGCGGGTGAGCCGCCTGATCCGGAGCAGGCGGGCGAGCCGCCGCGGCCGGGAGGCCCCGCCCACGCCGTGGAGGGCCGTGCTGACGGGCATCGGCAGAGCTGGCACGACCTCGATGATCGCAGAGGCGCGACGGGCGCGCGCGCTCCGACGGGAGGTCACTCGATGGCGGCCTCGCGGGTGAGGACCATGACGTCCATGCGTCCGGTCTGCACGACCTCGCCGTGCTGGTTCCGGAGGGTCACGGTGCGCTCGACGATGCCGGTGCGGCCGGAGCTCGTGCGACGGGTGGACAGGATCTCGACCGTGCAGGTGAGCGTGTCACCGATGAACACGGGCGCGGTGAACCGCCAACCGTCGATGCCGAGGAGCGCGACGGCGGAGCCCTCGAACACGCCGGTGCGGGCGATCAGCCCCAGGCACAGGGACGCGCCGAGCATGCCGTGGACGATGCGCTGGCCGTACCGCGTCTGCTTCGCGAACTCGACATCGGTGTGCACCTGGTTGTTGTCGTTCGTCCACGACGCGAACGACACGACGTCCGCCTCGGTGATCGTGCGACCCGGGGTCACGAAGGTCTGTCCGGCGGCGAGGTCCTCGAGGTAGTGCGGCACGGGGCCAGTGTCCCACGCGGGCTCCGACCTGCCGCGCTGCCCGGGTCCCGGGCAAGCCGGAGCCGACCACGGCCTCCCGGCGCGGACCAGGGAACCGCGCCGGTCCGTCCGGCGTACGCTCCGGCGCATGAGCGACGCAGCCCCGACCACCGCCGCGACGGACCCGACATCGACCTCGGAGCCGCGCGACGACCGCCGGGTCGACGCCCTGACCCACGAGGTCGTGGCCGCCTGGATGGCGGGGCAGCGCTGGTACGCCGCGAAGGGCCTCGACCCCGCGCTCCGGCTCATCGCCGCCCTCGAGGGGGAGGTCGACGGCGTCCGGGTCAGCACGCAGCTCGTCATCGACGACGCCCCGAGCACGCCCGTGCTCTACCAGGTGCCGCTCACCGTGCGGACCGAGCCGGTCGACGCGCTCGACGAGGTCCTCATCGCCACGGACGGCGAACGGTGGCTCTACGACGGGCCGCACGACGCCGCGTACGCACGGTGGCTGCTTGGGACGATCGACGGCGGCGCGACCGTGCAGGCCGACGGTGCCAGCGTGGAGGGGCAGCACCTCGCCGACATCGGTGCCGTGACCGCCGTCCGGGTGCTCCGCGGCGAACAGTCGAACACGTCCGTGATCTGCGACGTCGACGGTGGCGGCGGTCAGGTCATCGTCAAGGTGTTCCGGGTCCTGCACCACGGCGACAACCCGGACGTGACCTCCCAGGCCGCGCTCTCGGCAGGTGGCTCAACGCGCGTGCCGAGGTCGTTCGGGGCGCTCCGGGGCACCTGGCCGGACGTCGGGCGGGACGAGGGCACGGCGACGGGGCACCTCGCGTTCGCGCAGGAGTTCCTGCCGGGGCTCGAGGACGCCTGGCGCGTCGCCCTCCAGGCCGCGCAGGACGGCGTGGACTTCACCGAGCAGGCCCACGGTCTCGGGCAGGCGACGGCCGAGGTGCACGCGGTGCTCGCCGAGCAGCTCCCGACGGTCGCGGCCGGCACCGACGAGATCGCCTCGGCGGTCGGGTCGATGCGGCAGCGGCTCGAGGTCGCCTCGGACGAGGTGCCCGCCGTCGCCGAGCACGCCGACGCGATCCGCAGGATCTACGACGCCGCCGAGGGCCTCGAATGGCCCCGGCTCCAGCGCATCCACGGCGACCTCCACCTGGGGCAGGCGGTCTCGTCGCCCGACCGCGGCTGGGTGCTCCTCGACTTCGAGGGCGAGCCGCTCCGGCCGATGCCCGAGCGGTCGCGACCCGACGTCACACTGCGGGACGTCGCGGGCATGCTCCGCTCGTTCGACTACGTCGCCGGCGCCCTGCAGCACGGCGACCACCCGACTGATGCGAGTGGCTGGGCGCACGATGCGCGCCGCGCCTTCGTGGACGGGTACATCGCGGCGTCCGGGACGGACATCCGTGCCCAGCGGACCCTGCTCGATGCGTTCGAGATCGACAAGGCCGTCTACGAGGCCGTGTACGAGGCGCGCAACCGTCCGGACTGGATCGGCATCCCGATCGCGGCCGTGGCCCGGCTCGTCGAGCGGTCCGCGCCGGACGCGGCCTGACGCCGCCCGCGGCCTGACGCGCCGCCTGGCCTGCCGTGCCGCCCGTGGCCGGACGCGCCGCCCGATCAGACGGGGACGGCGCCCGTGAGCTGACTCGCGGCGAGCGCCAGGGTCATGATGCCGAGCACGGCTGCCGTGAAGGCCATGCTGCGCGCGGCGACGCGCCACACCCCCGTGGCTCGGGGGCGGGCGATGCCCACGATCGCGGCGAGCACCGCGAGCAGGCTGACGATCCCGAACGGGTCGACCACCAGGGCGAGCAACGCCAGCGCGAGCGAGCCCCAGCCGAACAGGCAGAAGCGCCGCGCGGCGTGCACGCTGAACCGGCCGCCCGGGGTGAGCGCGATCGATCCCGTGCGGGATCCGCACGCCCAGCCGTGCTCGTCGAGGTCCTGCGACGTCACCGAGAAGTGCGGGGCGACGGACTCGGGCGTCGTGGGGGCCAGTGTCCGGTCGGCCAGCGCGGGCGCCTGCGTGGCACTGCCCCACGTGCGACCGTCCCACCACCGCAGACGCGTCGCATCGGCGGGGTCGGGGAACCAGCCAGCAGCCGGCAGTGACACGGGGACGTCTCCTGATCCTGGAAGGGGTGGAACGCGATCGAGCCTACGAAGCGCGTCCCATCCGCCCCAGCCCCAGCACGAGTGTCGGCAGAAGGGGGGACAAACCGGACGGGAGGTACGGTTCAGGCCGCGCCCACGGCCTCCCGGTCCCAGCCGAGCTCGCTCCCGACGGCCTTGACGCCGGCGAGCAGGCGCGCGTTGAACTCGACGCCGAGCTGGTTCGGCACCGTCACGAGCACGGTGTCGGCGGCCGCGACGGCCGCGTCCTGGGCGAGCTCGGCGACGAGCTGCTCCGGCTCGCCGATGTAGGAGCGTCCGAACCGCGCGAGGCCGCCGTCGAGCTGCCCGACCTGGTCCTGCCCCTCCACCTGCGCTCGGACGCCGAAGTAGTGGCGGGACTCGTCGTCGATGATCGGGATGATGCTCCGCGACACGGAGACGCGCGGTGTGCGCTCCCAGCCGGACTCGGCCCACGCGTCGCGGAACCGCTGGATCTGCTCGGCCTGCAGCTCGTCGAACGGCACGCCGGTGTCCTCGGTCAGGAGGGTGGACGACATGAGGTTCATGCCCTGCTCCGCGGTCCACTCCGCCGTCGCGCGGGTGCCGGCACCCCACCAGATGCGGTCGGGGAGCGTGTCGGACAGCGGGAAGAGGGGCAGGGACCCCTCACGGCCGGTCATCTGCGGGTTCGCGTTCGCCATCGGCTGCCCGGCGATCGCCTGGCGGAAGATCGCGGTGTGCTGCCGGGCCATGTCCGCGTCGGTCTGCCCCGCCGCGGGCGCGTACCCGAGTCGCACACGGGATGACCGGGCTGCTCCGGTGTCGCTCGTGGCGGGACCGCTCCCGGTGTCGGGTGCCGGGCCTCCCGGTCGTCGCCGGGGGGACATCACCAGCCGCACCCCCGGGGTTTCCCAGCCGGGGTTCCTAGCCTCGAGCCATGGACGGCGACCGCGTGCACACCGACGGGGCCGACCCCCGTGCCGCGGACGACGATGGAGCAGCGCGAGCCCCCGGACAGGCGCTCGTCGCGGCGCCGGTACCGCCGAAGCCACATCGGTTCCACTGGTTCAGCGACGTGCGAGCGTGGATCCACGCGCGGCCCCACGTGCACTTCGTCTACCGCGTCCTCGTCGGGATCGTCGGCGGCCTCGTCATCATCATCGGGCTGGCGCTCGTGCCCCTGCCCGGGCCGGGCTGGCTCGTGGTGTTCATCGGTCTGACGATCCTGTCGAGCGAGTTCGCGTTCTTCCACCGCATCTCGACCTGGCTGCGCCGGAAGCTGCACGACTTCTGGGATCGGGTCCGTCGGCACGCGCCGTCCTCGCGCATGCGGGCTGCAGCCGACCGGGGCAAGGCGTCGGTGGACGCGGCGCACGACGACGCCCATCGGTCGATGGGGGCCTCGTCGCGCTGATCGCGCTGCCGCCGCCGCGCGCCGCTGCTGCTCCCGCGCGCCGCTGCTGCTCCCGCGCGCCGCTGCTGCTCCTCCCGAGTTGAACCGCGCTTCGCCCTGTTGAACCGGGTTGTTCCGCGGTTCAACACGACGGAAGGCGGTTCAACCGGCTGGGATCCAGGTCGGGGGTGGCGTCAGACGGTGCGGATCGTCCCCGTCGCGATGCGCTCGACCTCGTCGGCGGCGGCCTGCTCGAGCGCAGCGGTCCGGGGCGACCGGAGCTGGGCCACGAGGGCGACGACCGCCGCGAGCACGACGAACCCGCCGTAGGCGACGCTCACGGGCACGATCCCGACGCTCGGCTCGAACAGCCCCGCGACGACGCTCGGTGCACCGAACGCCAGGTAGCTCGCGACGTAGATCGCCGACAGGAGTCCGGCCCGGTGTGCGGGGGACGCCGTGGCGAGCAGCATCCGCAGCCCTGCCTGGAACCCCGCCCCGAAGCCGACGCCCGCGATCACCGCGCCGACGACGACGCCCACGAGCAGGTGCGCGACGACGAACCCGAGCGTGACGACCGGCCCGACGACGAGCGCCACGAGGCCGAGCACGACCGCGTGACGGGCGTCCATGCGCTGGATGACGACCCCCGTCAGCGCACCAGTACCAGCGAACGCCGCGATGAACCCGCCCGCTGCCACGTGGTCCGTCACGCCGAACACCGCCGGCAGGAGGGACGGCACGATGGACAGGAACATCCCGCCGAGCGCCCAGCTCGACACGAGGGCGCCGACGACGCTGCGGAACAGGCGCTTCGACGACGCCGGGATCCCGAGGGTGGGGCGCAGGGACCGGAGCGCGCCGGGCTGCTTGCGGACGCGTTCCGGCACGACGACGAGGGTGGCCGCCGCGAGCACGAGCAGTGCGCCGAAGACGATGTAGACGAGTTGCTCGGGCAGCGGTGCCCACTCGACGAGCATGCCGCTCGAGAGCGCCCCGACCGCGAGGGCGATGGGCGGGACCGCGCCGTTGAGGACGCCGGCGAGGGCGGGATGCCGTTCGAGTGAGTGATCGAGGAGCGCCGCACCGAGGGCCCCGATGAGCACGCCCACGAAGACGCCCTGCACGATGCGGGCGACGATGAGCATCGCGACCCCGTTCGCGAGCACGAACAGCACCATCGCGGCGACGACACCGAGCGCACCGACCGCGAGCACGGGCTTCCGGCCGACGTGGTCGGACAGCGCGCCGGCGGTCAACAGGCTGACGAGGAGCCCGGCCACGTAGATCGCGAACACCCCGGTGAGCATGAGCGGGCTCAGGTGCCACTCGGCCGCGTACACGGGGTAGATCGGCGAGGGGATGGCCGACGACGCGACGGAGATGAACATCATCGCCGCGACGATCCAGAAGGCGACGACCGAGCGTCGCGGCTGGGTGGACACGGCCTGTCCGTGGTCGCTCGTGCGCTCCGTCGGTGCCATGCCGTTCCTCCTGGTCCTCGGGCTCGCGCCGCGCGGTCGCAGTACGAGCAGACTCGTACTGTACTCCCAGTACGACCCGAGTCGTACTGCCCAGTACTGGGTGGTAGCCTTCCGCGCATGTCAGCAGCCGTCGCCGTCGCCCCCACCCCGGCACCGCTCCTGCCGCAGCCGGACCCGGATGCGATCGCGCTGCCGAGCGTGATGGCGGCGCTCTCGGACCCCATCCGCCTCACCATCCTGCACCGGTACCTCGTCGACGGCGACGGATCCGAGCAGGCCTGTGGATGGGTGGGGATCGACCGGCCGAAGTCGACGCTGACGCACCACTTCCGGGTCCTGCGCGAGGCCGGCCTGCTCGAGCAGCGTCAGGACGGCCTCGAGCGACGCAGCCGCGTCCGGACCGAGGTCATCGCCGCGCGGTTCCCCGGCGTGCTCGACCTCGTCCGCACGTGGCAGGTCCCGCCCGCCGTGCTCCTCGAGGACCTGCCGCCGCTGCCCGCACCGCGCACCGCCGGCGCGCACACCCCGGCTCGCGCGTGACGACGCAGCACGCCCCCGAACTCGCCCCGGCGCCCGCCCGCCGGATCGTCCCCGACGCCGCACTCGCCCGTGCGCTCGCCGAGGACCTGCGCGACGCGGGGTACACCGTCGACGCCGTGGACGCGCTCTGGGGCACGGACGCCGCGGCCGCCCTGCACCGTGGCGACCGCGTCCCCGCGCTCCGGGCCCTGGACGCACGGCGACGCGCCGGCATGACGACCGGTGCCACGAACGACAGCGCGGACGACCGGGCACCGACCGCCACCGCGCCCGCCGCCACAGCGCCGACCGCCACCGCCACGCTCGCCACGTGCTTCGTGCTCGGCGTCGCCGTGCCCCGGACCGACGCGGACGCGGCCCTGCCCACCGCCGGCGTCGAGGCGCTCGCCGCCGCGGGCCTCCTGCGCCTCGTGGGCGACCACGTCGTCCCGGCGGTCGACCTCCGGCCCTACGCCTTCGTCGACGACGCCGGCGCGGGCAGCTGGTGGATCCTGTCCGACCTCGGCGAGGCCGCCCTCGGCGGGCCGCTCGGCGAGGACCACGTGCTCGGCGTCGGTGGTGCCACGATGACCCTGAGCGGCCTCATGGTGCCCGTCCCCGTCCGTCGCGTGCTCGACCTCGGCACGGGCTGCGGGATCCAGGCGATGCACGCGCGTCGCCACGCGGACCAGGTCGTGGCGACCGACATCTCGGAGCGGGCCCTCGCGATCGCGCGGTTCAACGCCGACCTCAACGGGCTCGACGGCATCGAGTTCCGCCTCGGGTCCCTGTTCGAGCCCGTCGCGGGAGAGCGGTTCGACCGCATCGTGTCGAATCCGCCGTTCGTCATCACACCCCGGCGCGACGACGTCCCCTCGTACGAGTACCGCGACGGCGGCATGGTGGGCGACGGCCTCGTCGAGACCGTCCTGCGCGGAGTCGCCGAGCACCTCGAGCCGGGAGGCACGGCGCAGCTCCTCGGGAACTGGGAGTACCGATGGGGTCGGGACGGGCTCGACCGTGTCCGCGGCTGGTTCGACGACACCGCGTCGGCGCGCGACGTCGACGTCTGGGTCGTCGAGCGCGAGCAGCAGGACCCCGCCCGCTACGCCGAGACCTGGATCCGCGACGGCGGCACGCGACCCGGCACTCCCGCCCACGACCGACTCGTCGACGCCTGGCTCGACGACTTCGCCGCCCGACACGTCACCGCCGTCGGGTTCGGCTACGTCGTCGTCCGCCGACCGGACCCCGTGGCGGAGGCGAGCGGCGCGCCGAGCGGCGGTCGAGCCTCCCGGCTGCGGCGCTTCGAACGGATCGCGGACGCGCTCGGCAGCAACCCGACCGGCCTCGGCGCCGCCGTCGCACGGACGCTCGACGCCGTCGCGTGGTCGCGCGGGCACGACGACGAGGCCCTCGGGCGCGCGCACCTCGTGGTCGCCGGCGACGTGACGGAGGAGCGCCACTACTGGCCGGGCAACGACGACCCGACCGTGATCACCCTCGTGCAGGGCGGCGGGTTCGCGCGGCGCGTGGACGCCGACACCGCGCTCGCCGCGTTCGTCGGTGCCTGCGACGGGGACCTGTCGGTGCGGGCGATCATCGAGGCGATCGCGGACCTCACCGGCGTCGGGGCCGAGGACCTCGCCGCCGATCTGCTGCCGCGCGTCCGTGCCCTGCTGCAGGACGGCCTCCTGCGCCCGCCCGCCTGACCTGCTCGGTCCCGCTCGTCCCGCCCCCCACCGCCGAGATCGCAGTCGTCGCCGTTCCGACGGTGGTCAGAACGGCGACGAGTGCGATCTCGTGGAACCGGCTCAGCGGCCGTCGCGCCAGCTGTACTGCGGGTCGTAGCCGATGAGCTCGCGGGCCTTGTCCGACGACAGGAGCGAGCTGACGCCGTCGATCGCGCTCTTCCGGGGGATGTCGGGGACGAACCGCTCGACGAGTTCGATCGTCGGCGTCGTCATGACGGTGTCCGGCGAGGCGATGATGAACGCCTCGAACCCGGTGAGGTCGCTCTCGACTGCCTTGCGAACGGCCTGGGCGCCGTCACGCGAGTCGATGTAGGACCACAGGTTGAAGATCTTCGCCTCGGGCTGCTCGTCCCACGGGTACGCGGGGTAGTCGGTCTCGTCCATGACGTTCGAGAACCGCAGGCCGATCATCTTGAGGGTCGGGTCCCAGCGGGTGAAGTGCCGCGCCATCTCCTCCTCCACGGCCTTGCCCAGCGAGTACGAGGACTGCGGGCGGACGGCGAACTCCTCGTCGACCGGCAGGTACGGCGGCTGGTGCTCGCCCATGGGGATCCCGAGCAGCGTCTCGCTCGACGCCCACACGACGTTCTTGATCCCCGCTGCCTTGGCCGCGTGGAACACGTTGATCGACGCCGTCACGTTGTTCGTGATGAGGGCGACGTCGGGCACGAGGCCCGGCGCCGGGATCGCGGCGAGGTGGACGACGGCGTCGACGGGAGTGTCGTACCGGTCGTCGAGCCCGATGAACGCGCCGAGCACCTGCCCGTAGTCGGTCAGGTCGGTGCGGACGAACGCGACGCCCTCGGGCTTGTCCGGGGACGGCACCCGGTCGAGCAGGACCACGTCGTAGCCGTGCGCGTCGAACTCGCGCACCACGGCCCTCCCGAGCTTGCCGCTGCCACCGGTCACCACTACGCGCGTCATCGCGCCTCCTCGTCGTCGAGTCCCACCGGGCATGGAGCCCGGTCGCGGCCCCAGGCCGCCCGTCCAATCATGCCCGGTCCTGCGCATTCCGGCTCCACCCGGGGAATCGGCCGCGTGATCTGGCTTTCGATGCGGTCGTATCAGTAACATGCACCTCGGTGGACACGGCTGGTTACCGTGACGCCCGCACCGTACGTGGTCGTTCGGAGCGCGCCGCAGCCTCCTGATCCGGCTGTCGGTGCCCCATCGGCTTCGGTGTGTCGATGCGCCCTCGTGGTCTCCACGAGGGCGCATCGTCGTGTTCGGGCCGCGGAGCGACGGAGAACAGCCAGGATGCGTACTGTTCCGCGATCGGACTGTTGACGGGTGACAAACGCACAGCGCGATGCGATCATGGACGCACCATCCCGTTCGGATCAGGGCCGGGATGGGCGCCTCGGCGGGGGAGGGGTCCTCACCACGCCGCCTCTCCCGCCGAGGTCAACCCCGGCGAGTGGCATTCCCTGATCGCCGGACGGTCCTGGTCCCCGTCGCCGGGTCGGGCGTCCGCGTCGCTCAGTCGGCGGGCGTCCAGCCCAGGTGCGGCGCGATCCGGTCGGCGACGAGCGACAGGATCCGACGATGGGACGCGGCGTCGCCGTTGGCGGGCAGCGTGATCACGAGCTGGTCGGTCGCGGCGACCGCGGGGTCCCCGAGCAGCGCCTCCACGATCCGCTCCGGTTCGCCGGCCAGCACCTTGCTGAACCGGAACGGCGGGGTGCCGGAGCGCGGTCGACCCTCGTCGTCCATGCCCGCTGCGTAGCTCTCGATGAACTCGCGGTGCGTGACGGCGTCGGCGTCGGTCTCGAACGGCACGACGATCCGACCGATCGCGACCCGGCCGGTCCGACCCGGGTGCGCCTCCGCCAGGCGTTCGCGGTACGCGACGATCTGCGCGGCCTGGGCGTCCGCGAACGGCGCCCCGGTGTCCTCGGTGTTGAGCGTCGACAGATGGAGGTCGAGCCCCCGCTCCGCGGTGCGCACCGCCGTGCCCGTGCTGCCGCCGCCCCACCACACGCGATCGAGCACACCGGCGCTGCGCGGCTCGACGACCAGGTCCTTGCCCGCCGGGATGCTCTCGTACCCGCCGCCGCTCGTGCCGAGGGCGTCGCCGCGGAGGGCCTCGAGGAGCCGCGCCGCGCGGGCCTCCGCTTCCTCGCGGAACGGACGGTCGACCGCGCCGAACAGCGGATCGAGCACCGGCCCGGACTGCGGGATCCCCGTGCTGATGCCGAGCTCGACGCGGCCACCGCTCAGGAGGTCCACGGTGGCGACGTCCTCGGCGAGCCGGATGGGGTCCTCGTACCGCATGCCGAGCACGGCGGTGCCGAAGCCGATGCGACGGGTGCGTTGTGCCGCCGCCGCGAAGAACGTCATCGGGCTCGTCAGGAACGGCTCGAAGTGCCGGCCGCGGACCCAGCCCGTGGCGTATCCGAGTCCCTCCGCGTGCTCGAACAGCTGCAGGCCGTCCTCGAGCGCGGCGGCCGCCCCTGCGGGTCCGCCGTGGTTCGGGACGAAGGACAGGAACCCGAGTTCGCGCAGCACGGACCCGAGCCTAACCCGTCCGGTCGTTGCGTTCGCATGGAAATGCGCGCGATCGGTTCGGCCGGACCGCACCCCGGTCGACGACGCTCGCGACGCTGGTGGCCGCCCGCCCCAGGCGGGATGCGGGAGGATCGACCCACCATGACCGACGTCACCGCCCCGGCACCCCTGCTCACCGCGCTCCCGCCGGCCGGTGACCCCGACGCCGTCTACGCCGCCTTCGCGGAGTGGGCCGAGTCCACCGGCCGTCCGCTCTACCCCGCGCAGGACGAAGCGCTCATCGAACTCGTCTCCGGCGCGAACGTCGTGCTGAGCACCCCCACCGGGACCGGCAAGTCGCTCGTCGCCGCCGGCGCGCACTTCGCCGCGCTCGCCGAGGGCAAGCGGTCGTACTACACCGCCCCGATCAAGGCGCTCGTGTCCGAGAAGTTCTTCCAGCTCGTCGACCTGTTCGGCCCCGAGAACGTCGGCATGGTCACGGGCGACTCCTCGGTGAACGCCGACGCCCCGATCATCTGCTGCACCGCCGAGATCCTCGCGAACACCGCGCTCCGGCAGGGCCCCGACGCCGACGTCGACGTGGTCGTGATGGACGAGTTCCACTTCTACGGCGAGCCCGACCGCGGCTGGGCGTGGCAGGTCCCACTGCTCGTCCTGCACCGTGCGCAGTTCCTGCTCATGTCCGCCACGCTCGGTGACATCGAGGCGATCGCCGAGGACCTGTCCCGGAGGACCGGCCGCGTCACCGCGCGCGTCACCGGGGTGTCCCGCCCGGTGCCGCTCGACTACGAGTACGTCATGACGCCCGTGCAGGAGACCGTCGAGGCGCTCCTGTCGGACGGCAAGGCGCCCGTCTACATCGTGCACTTCGCCCAGGCCGCGGCGCTCGAACGCGCCCAGTCCCTGACGAGCATCACGGTCGCCTCGCGCGAACGCCGTGACGAGATCGCCGCCGCCATCGGCGGCTTCCGGTTCAGCGCCGGGTTCGGCCAGACCCTGTCCCGCCTCATCCGCGCGGGCATCGGGGTGCACCACGCGGGGATGCTCCCGAAGTACCGGCGACTCGTCGAACAGCTCGCGCAGCGGGGCCTCCTGCCCGTCATCTGCGGCACCGACACCCTGGGCGTCGGCATCAACGTGCCCATCCGGTCGGTGCTGTTCACCGGCCTGACGAAGTTCGACGGCACGAAGATGCGACAACTCAGCGCGCGGGAGTTCCACCAGATCGCCGGTCGCGCGGGACGAGCCGGGTACGACACCGAGGGCACGGTCGTCGCCGAGGCGCCCGAGCACGACATCGAGAACGCCCGTGCCCTCGCCAAGGCCGGTGACGACCCGAAGAAGAAGAACAAGGTCAAGCGCAAGAAGGCCCCCGACGGGTTCGTGTCCTGGGGTGAGGCGTCGTTCCAGCGGCTCATCGCCGCCGAGCCCGAACCGCTCGCGTCCCGGATGCGCATCACGCATGCGATGGTGCTCGCGGTGGTCGGTCGCGGTGGCGACGTGTTCGGCGCCGTGCGCGACCTCGTGTTCGCGAACCACGAGCCTCCTGCCCGTCAGTTCGCGCTCGCGCGCCGCGCGCTCACGATCGCGCGGACGCTGCTCACCGCCGGCGTCATCGAGCGGGTGCCGGCCGGGAGGCCCGGGGAGCCCCCGACGGTCCGGCTCACCGTCGACCTGCAGCCGAACTTCGCCCTGAACCAGCCCCTGTCGCCGTTCGCGCTCGCCGCGTTCGAGCTGCTCGACCCCGAGTCGCCGACGTACGCCCTCGACATGGTGTCCATCGTCGAGTCCACGCTCGACGACCCTCGTGCGATCCTCGGCGCCCAGCAGTTCAAGGAACGCGGCGAGGCCGTCGCCGCCATGAAGCGTGAGGGCATCGAGTACGAGGAGCGCATGGAGCTCCTCGAGGACGTCACCCACCCGCGGCCGCTCGCGGAGCTCCTCGAAGCCGCGTACGAGGCGTACGGCCGGGAACAGCCGTGGGTGCTCGACTTCGCCCTGTCCCCGAAGTCCGTCGTCCGCGACATGTTCGAACGCGCCATGACCTTCGGCGACTACGTCCGCTTCTACGGCCTCTCGCGCTCCGAGGGGCTCGTCCTCCGGTACCTCTCCGACGCCTACCGCGCGCTGCGGCAGACGATCCCGACCGAGATGCGGACGGACGAGCTCACCGACATCGTGGAGTGGCTCGGCGAACTCGTGCGGCAGGTGGACTCCTCGCTCGTCGACGAATGGGAGGCCATGGTCGCCCCGCACCTCGTCGGGGACGCGCCCGAAGCGGAGATCGCCCCGCCCGCGCCGAACCGCTTGACGACGAACACCCGGGCATTCCGGGTGCTCGTGCGGAACGAACTGTTCCGGCGCGTGCAGCTCGCCGCGCTCGACGACGCCGAGGCCCTGGGGGAGCTCGACGCCGCCGCCGGCCACGACTGGCGTGCGTGGGACGCCGTGCTCGAGGAGTACTACGCGGAGCACGACAGCATCGGCACCGACGCCGACGCACGCTCCATGCGGTACCTCGTGCTCGACGAAGCGGGGCCCGGGCGGACCTGGCGGGCGCGGCAGATCTTCGCCGACCCCGAGGGTGACAACGACTTCGGGATCGTCGCGAGCGTCGACCTCGACGCGTCGGACGAGGCCGGGGAGGCCGTTGTCCGCGTCACCGAGATCGGCCGGTTCGACGGCTGGACCGAGGTCGACGTCGACTGAGGTCCGTCCGGCGGTCAGCCCTGCGAGGGGGAGACCGCGTCCGACCGGCCGTTCGGGTCGAGGTTGAGCAGGTCGCCTTCGTCGAGCCAGTCCCGCTCGTGGAACCCGCTCTGCGGATTGAGCCACCGCAGTTGCGCGAGCGTGATCCCGAGGCGCTTCGCCACGGTCACCGCGCGGTCCCCGTGCGCGACGAAGTACTGCACCGGCTTGCCCGTGGCGTCCCGGACGATCGTGCCGTAGGCGTACGGGACCGCCGCTGCGATCGTGCCGATGTGGAACCCGGGGTACGGGGACGGCACGTGCCAGGTCAGGGGCGCGGCGGCGAGGACGTGGTTCGCCCACGACGGGATCGTGTTCGCGGCCGCCTCGGCGTCGGTGTTCAGGGGGACGAGCACCACGCTCCGGAGGAAGCTCGGGTCGTTCCCGGCCTCGGACAGGTCGTCCACGGTCGGCGGTTGTCCACCGGCGCCCCACTGGACCAGACCGATCGACGCGAGGTCGTAGCCGTCCCCCTGGTGCGCCACGCTCGGGCGGAACTCGAGCGACATCGGCTGGGACACCGTCGTCCGGAACCCCGACAGCTCGGCGGTGAACGTGCCGTCACCGTCCGAGACCACGCGCACGTGTGCGGATGTGTCGCCACTGGGCGACGTGACGTCCGTCTCGGCGACCACCGTGCCGCGCGGGAGGGACGCGGGCTCGTGCTCGTCCACCGTGGTGTCGGGAGCCGTCGTCGTGCCTGCCGCTGGCTGTGACGGGTTCGCCGACGCGTGCGGACCGTGCGCATGTGGATCGTGCGGGTGGGGTCCTGGCGCTGCCCCGTGACCGGCACCGAACACACTGCAGCCGGCGAGCGCGAACGCCGCCAGCGCCGTGACGGCAACGCCGCCGATCGCACGAGTCCCCATGGCTCCCCCCGTCAGCCGGAGCCTAACGGCTCGCGCGCGACCGGGACAACCGGCGAACGGAGGGCGCATCGCGGTCCTGACGTGGAGGGGCGGATCGCGGTCCGTCGTCCCGGTGGCGAGGCCGCCCCGGGTCGCCCCTCAGAAGAGCGTCGCGGGCGGCGTGGCCTCGGGGAACGGGGCGGGGTCGGTGACCTCGACCCCGGGCCACCCCGGCCCGTGCGGGACCTCGGACCGACGCTGGTAGGCGGTCGCCGCGGCTCGGGCGCGAGTGTCGGCGGCCTCGTTCATCTCGTGGCCCACGTGCCCCCGGACCCACTCGAACGTGACCTTGCGGCCCTGCAGTTCGGCGTCGAGCTCCTTGATGATCTCGACGTTGAGCACCGGCTTGCCGTCGGCCTTGCGCCAGCCCTTGCGCTTCCAGCCGGCGAGCCACTCGGTGCAGGCCTTGATGGCGTACTGGCTGTCGCACAGGATGTGCAGCGGCTCGCCCGTGGCCTTGGTGGCACGCAGCAGCTGGAGCACGGCGGTCAGTTCGCCCTGGTTGTTCGTGGCGCTCGGCCATCCGCCCGCGGCCCACCGGTCGTCGTCCACGTACCAGGCCCAGCCGGCGGGGCCGGGGTTGCCGAGGGCGGAGCCGTCAGCGGCGGCGACGATCGTCACGGGACCTCCAGGTGCTAGCGAGTGCCGGACCACGGTACCCGACCTCGGCGGCGTGCCCCGGGCCTCCCGGCCGGCCTGTGGATGACGATCAGGCGGGGCCGCGCTCGGCGGTGCGCAGCGCGGCAACGAGCGCGTCGCCGTCCGCGACGTCCCAGAACGCGAGCTCCTGCGGGCCGAACAGGCCGTCGAGCCCGGTGTTCCGGTAGACCTGTGCGTTCACCGCTCGGTTGCCGAACGTGCCTCCGGCGACGACGCTCGTCCACTCGACGCTGCAGTGCCTCCGGTCGCGGGACCACGACGTGGTGTGGTCCGTGCGACGGACCGGGGTCTCACGCGTCCGGCCCGCAGCCGTGACCAGCACTCGACGGTCCGTGATCGCGTATGCCGTGACCCGCTTGCGGTGCCGCTTGACGACGAACCGTCCGAGCAGCATGTGCAGTCCCACCAGGGCGAAGACCCCGCCGAAGAGGACGAAGAACCACGGGGCGCCGGACGACACCGCCGTTGCGAGCCAGAACGCGACGAACGCACACCAGATGATGCTGAAGGGCACGAGGAACGCATCGCGCCCGGTGAACAGGACCGACGGGTCCCCGCGACCGCTCCAGAGCAGGTGCTCGCCGGGTTCGAGCTCGCGCGTCACCTGGTCGCGGGCACTCGGATCATCGCGAGGATCGGTCACGACGACGACGCTACGGGTCCGGGGGACGGCCTGCCCGCGGGATGAGTGAGCGCTCAGGCGACGCGGTCCGGGTGCGACCCGATGCGCTCCCCGTTCTCGAGCGCCGCGATCGCCGCCATCTCCTCGTCGTCGAGTCCGAACCGGCCGACGTCGATGTTCGACGCGATGCGCGCCGGCGTGACGGACTTCGGCAGGACCACGACCTCCTGCTGCAGGTTCCAGCGCACGAGCACCTGCGCGACGGACACGTCGTGCTCGGCCGCGATGCGCGCCAAGGTCGGTTCGTCCACCAGGCGTCCGCGGCCGAGCGGCGACCAGGCCTCCGTGACGATCCCGTGCCGCGCGTGGAAGGCCATGAGCTCCGTCTGCGGCAGCCACGGGTGCCGCTCGACCTGGTTCACCGCCGGGAGCACGTCCGTCTCGTCGAGGAGCCGCTGCAGGTGCTCGACCTGGAAGTTCGAGACGCCGATCGAGGTCGCGCGCCCCTCGGTCCGGATCCGCTCGAGCGCCCGCCAGGTGTCGACGTAGCGGTCGTTCGCCGCCGCCGGCCAGTGGATGAGGTACAGGTCCACCCGATCGAGCTCCAACCGGTCGAGCGATGCGTCGAACGCCCGCATCGTCGCGTCGAACCCCTGGTTCGTGTTCCACACCTTCGTCGTGACGAACACCTCGTCGCGGTCGACCTCTGCGGTCCGGAGGGCCCGGCCGACCCCGGCTTCGTTGCCGTACATCTCGGCCGTGTCGACGTGCCGGTAGCCGACGTGCAGGGCCTCACGCACGGCACGCTCGGCCTCGTCGTCGGAGACCTTGTACACGCCGAGACCGACGGCGGGGATGGTGTTGCCGTCGAGCAGGGCGACGGTGGGGACGGTTGCGGGATCGACCATGCGGTCCATGGTGCCCGCGACGCCGTCCGCTGGTTCCGCTGGTACCCCTGGCCTCCTGCTGGTGCCGCTGGTGCCGCTGGTGTCCTTGGCCTCCCGTTGGTCTTCGACATCCCCGCTGTCGGACGACGCCCGCGACGTCGGTTCATGCGGGCGCGCAGATGCTCGTGGATACGACGACATCCCCCCTGTCCGACGACGCCCGCGGTGTCGAGGACAGGCGGGCCAGCGGGGAGTGGGGCCAGCGGGTGGCCCGGGCAGGCCGCGTGCGGGCGGGCTCAGGTCGTGGGCAGATCGACCGGCTCGGTGTCCGGGATCGGGGATGCGTCCCGCCCACGGAGGTCGGGCAACCACCGCCGGGCGAACAGCGGCACGAGCACCCCGACGAAGGCCGTGACCGCGCCGACCGCCAAGCCGCCGACGGCACCGTGCGCGTCGATGAGGAAGCCGGCCACCGCGGACCCGAGCGCGGCGCCGATGAGCTGCCCGGTCCCCATCCAGCCGTAGGCCTCGGCCGTGTCGCTGAACTTGACGGTCGACGACACCGAGCCGAACATGACCGCGAGTGCGGGGGCGATGCCGCCGCCGGCGATGAGCAGGGTCAGGCACAGCCACCAGAAACTCGGGTGGACCGTCGTGAGGACGAGCCCCACGAAGACGATGACCATCCGGATCCACAGTCCGTTCGGCGCGATCGGACGGTGCCCGAACGCCAGCCCACCGCCGAGCGACCCGATCGCGAACAGGGCCAGCACGATGCCCGCGTTCGGGCTGCCGTCACCGAACGCGCTCGTCACGCCGGCCTCCACCGCCGCGCACGCGCCGATGAGCAGGAACCCGGTGAACGTGGCGACGAGCACCGACGGGCGACGGAGCACCGTGCCGAACGCGCGCTTCGAGCGGGGGATGCGCACGCGGCCGACCTCGGGAGACGCGATGAACCAGATGCCGCCGACGACGAGGAACGCGATGGCGATCACGATCGCGAGCACGGTGCTGATCTGCGTCGCGACGAACGTCGTGATGACGGGGCCGGCCACCCAGATGAGCTCCTGCGCCGACGCGTCGAGCGAGAACAGCGGGGTCAGCTGCGCCGACGTCACCATCTTCGGGTAGATCGTCCGCACGGCCGGTTGCACGGGCGGCACGGCGAGACCGCCGACGAACCCGACGAGCATGTACAGCGGAACGGGCATGACGACGAACGCGACGGCGGCCATGCTCACCGCGCAGACCGAGGTCGTGAGGATGAGCACCGGCCGCATGCCCCACTGGCCCATCCACCGGCTGGTGAGCGGACCGGCGATGGCCTGTCCGATGCTCGAGGCGGCCAGGACGAGCCCAGCGGCGCCGTAGGAGTGCGCCACGCGCTCGACGTGGAGCAGGTACGCGAGCGACAGCATCCCGAAGGGGAACCGGGCGGTCAGCTGTGCCGCGATGACGCGGCCGACCCCCGGAGTCCGCAGCAGGTTCCCGTACGCGCTCACCGTCCTCAGTGTACGGACGCGACGGTGCCGGCCGGGAGGGTCGACACGCGCCGTGGAGGGCGGCCCGCCGTCCACAGATGGCCGGTCGCGCACCTCCCGGGGGCGACGACCGGCGGGGCCTCGGACGGTCGTCGGTTGCCACGTCGGAGCCTCCGTCCGCCACCTCCACAACGGGGGAGGGGGCATTGCCCAGGACCCGACGCGCGACACGCCGAACCGCGAATCCCACACCCTGTGGAACATGCCCTCCACCGTTGTGCACAGATGTCGGTGGCCGGGCGGAGACTGGCGGAAATCCGGGCCTCCGATGGGCTCCACCGGAATGCCCCACCTGTGGGGACTGTTGTGGAGAACTACACGGGTGTAACACTTCCTCTTGTGGTCGACTCCGGTGTCGGACACAAGATGTAGTATCGACCAGCCGGGACAGACCGGCCCCTCACGGGGCCGGAACGCCCCTCACCGGGGCCATCACGGACCGGCCGTCCGGACCAGGATCCGGGCCCACACGCACCAGTAGCAGCACACCGAGAACCACCGCCGGACAGCCCGTCCGGGACACCACCTCTGGGGAGATCATGGCCGTCACCGTCTACACCAAGCCGTCCTGCGTCCAGTGCACGGCGACGTACCGCGCGCTCGACAACAAGGGCATCGAGTACGAGGTCCACGACGTCTCCTCCGACCCCGCCGCGCTCGAGCACGTCAAGAGCCTCGGTTACCTCCAGGCGCCGGTCGTCGTGACCGACGACGACCACTGGTCGGGCTTCCGTCCCGACAAGATCGCCGGCCTCGTCGCCGAGATCGGCTGACCCACCGCACCCACCTGCAGGGCACCGCGCCCGCTCCTCGCCCGTCCACTCGTCGGAGGCGCGTCATGAGCCAGCTCGTGTACTTCTCGAGCGTCTCGGGCAACACGGCGCGGTTCGTCGACAAGCTCGGACGCCCGGCCGTCCGCATCCCGTTGTTCGCCAAGGAGCCCCCGCTCCGCGTCGACGAGCCGTACGTGCTCGTCCTGCCGACGTACGGCGGTGGCAACGGGCGCGGCGCGGTGCCCAAGCAGGTCATCTCCTTCCTCAACGACGAACACAACCGGTCGTTGATCCGCGGCGTCATCGTCGGCGGGAACACCAACTTCGGCGACGCCTACGGACTCGCCGGCGACATCGTGGCCGCCAAGTGCCACGTGCCCGTGCTCTATCGATTCGAACTCTTCGGGACCCCTGACGACGTGCAGGCGGTCAACTCAGGATTGGATGCATTTTGGACGCAGCAGTTGCAGACGTCGATCTGACGTCGCCCGCGACGGGGATGGACTACCACGCCCTGAACGCCATGCTCAACCTCTACGGTCCGAGCGGCGAGATCCAGTTCGACAAGGACCGCGAGGCCGCCAAGCAGTACTTCCTGCAGCACGTCAACCAGAACACGGTCTTCTTCCACAACCTCAAGGAGCGTCTCGACTACCTGGTCGAGAACGACTACTACGAGCAGGCCGTGATCGACCAGTACTCGCTCGAGTTCATCCAGCGGCTCAACGACCTCGCCTACTCCAAGAAGTTCCGGTTCCAGACCTTCCTCGGGGCGTTCAAGTACTACACGAGCTACACGCTCAAGACCTTCGACGGCAAGCGGTACCTCGAGCGCTTCGAGGACCGCGTCGTCATGACCGCGCTCGGGCTCGCCCACGGTGACGAGGACCTCGCGGTGAACCTCGTCGAGGAGATCATCGGCGGCCGGTTCCAGCCGGCGACCCCGACGTTCCTCAACACCGGCAAGGCCCAGCGCGGCGAGCTCGTCTCCTGCTTCCTCCTCCGCATCGAGGACAACATGGAGTCGATCTCGCGCGGCATCAACTCCGCCCTCCAGCTGTCCAAGCGCGGCGGCGGTGTCGCCCTGCTGCTCTCGAACATCCGCGAGGCCGGCGCCCCGATCAAGCAGATCGAGAACCAGTCGTCCGGGATCATCCCCGTGATGAAGCTCCTCGAGGACTCGTTCTCGTACGCGAACCAGCTCGGTGCCCGTCAGGGTGCGGGCGCGGTGTACCTGTCGGCGCACCACCCCGACATCATGCGGTTCCTCGACACCAAGCGTGAGAACGCCGACGAGAAGATCCGCATCAAGACGCTGTCGCTCGGTGTCGTCGTGCCGGACATCACCTTCGAGCTCGCCAAGAACAACGAGGACATGTACCTGTTCTCGCCCTACGACGTCGAGCGCGTCTACGGCATCCCGTTCGGCGACGTCCCGATGACCGAGAAGTACCGCGAGATGGTCGACGACCCGCGGATCAAGAAGACCAAGATCAAGGCGCGCGACTTCTTCCAGACGATCGCCGAGATCCAGTTCGAGTCGGGCTACCCGTACATCGTGTTCGAGGACACGGTGAACAAGGCCAACCCGATCAAGGGCCGGATCAACATGTCGAACCTGTGCTCGGAGATCCTCCAGGTCAACACCCCGACGACCTACAACGAGGACTTGTCGTACAACACGATCGGCAAGGACATCTCCTGCAACCTCGGGTCGCTCAACATCGCGCTGACGATGGACTCGCCCGACTTCGGCAAGACCATCGAGACCGCGATCCGTGGCCTCACCGCCGTGTCGCAGCAGTCGCACATCCGCTCGGTCCGCTCGATCGAGGACGGCAACGACAAGTCGCACGCGATCGGCCTCGGGCAGATGAACCTGCACGGCTACCTCGCCCGTGAGCGCGTCCACTACGGCAGCGACGAGGGCATCGACTTCACGAACATCTACTTCTACACGGTGCTGTACCACGCACTGCGGGCGTCGAACACGATCGCGATCGAGCAGGGCACCGCGTTCGAGGGCTTCGCCGACTCGAAGTACGCGTCGGGCGAGTTCTTCGACAAGTACACCGAGCAGGCGTGGGTCCCCGCGACCGCTCGGGTGCAGGCGCTGTTCGACGACGCCGGCATCCACATCCCGACCCAGGCCGACTGGGCCGCGCTCAAGGCCTCGGTCCAGGAGTACGGCATCTACAACCAGAACCTGCAGGCCGTGCCGCCGACGGGATCGATCTCGTACATCAACCACTCGACGTCGTCGATCCACCCGATCGCGTCGAAGATCGAGATCCGCAAGGAAGGCAAGCTCGGTCGCGTCTACTACCCGGCGCCGTTCATGACGAACGACAACCTGGAGTACTACACGGACGCGTACGAGATCGGCCCCGAGAAGATCATCGACACGTACGCGGCGGCGACGCAGCACGTGGACCAGGGCCTGTCGCTCACGCTGTTCTTCAAGGACACCGCGACCACGCGCGACATCAACAAGGCGCAGATCTACGCGTGGCGCAAGGGGATCAAGACGATCTACTACATTCGCCTCCGTCAGCTCGCGCTCGAGGGCACCGAGGTCGAGGGCTGCGTCAGCTGCATGCTGTAGCCGCCGGTCGCTGATCGCGACCACCTCCGGTCTGGAGGGACGGTGCCAGCCCGCACCGTCCCTCCAGACCGGCTCCCACCACCACATCCCATCCGCGCATCCCCACAACCCCCGAACGAGGAACCCACGTTGGTCGAGAAGCTGAAGCTCATCGATTCGGTCCAGGCCATCAACTGGAACCGCATCCAGGACGACAAGGACGTCGAGGTCTGGAACCGCCTCGTCAACAACTTCTGGCTGCCCGAGAAGGTGCCGCTGTCGAACGACGTGCAGTCGTGGAACACGCTCACGCCCGAGGAGCAGACGCTGACCATGCGCGTGTTCACCGGCCTGACGCTGCTCGACACCATCCAGGGCACGGTCGGCGCGGTCTCGCTGATCCCCGATGCGCTCACCCCGCACGAGGAAGCCGTCTACACGAACATCGCGTTCATGGAGTCGGTGCACGCCAAGAGCTACTCGTCGATCTTCTCGACCCTCGCGTCGACGCCCGAGATCGACGAGGCCTTCCGCTGGTCGGTGGAGAACCCGAACCTGCAGAAGAAGGCGTCCATCGTGATGGACTACTACAAGGGCGACGAGCCGCTCAAGCGCAAGGTCGCGTCGACCCTGCTCGAGTCGTTCCTGTTCTACTCGGGCTTCTACCTGCCGATGCACTGGTCGTCGCGCGCGAAGCTGACGAACACGGCCGACCTGGTCCGCCTGATCATCCGCGACGAGGCCGTGCACGGGTACTACATCGGCTACAAGTTCCAGAAGGGGCTCGAGCTCGTCACCGAGGCCGAGCGGCAGGACCTGAAGGACTACACGTTCTCGTTGCTCTACGAGCTCTACGACAACGAGGCGCAGTACACGCAGGACCTCTACGACGGCGTCGGCCTGACCGAGGACGTCAAGAAGTTCCTGCACTACAACGCCAACAAGGCGCTCATGAACCTGGGCTACGAGCCGATGTTCCCGAAGAACATCACCGACGTGAACCCGGCCATCCTCTCGGCCCTGTCGCCGAACGCCGACGAGAACCACGACTTCTTCTCGGGGTCGGGTTCGTCGTACGTCATCGGCAAGGCCGTGAACACTGAGGACGAGGACTGGGACTTCTGATCCCGAGCGCTCGCTGATCCGGCGGCGTCAGCGCCCCGCCGCTCCGAGCCCGAGTGTTGGATGGCACCCATCATCGGGTATTTGCACCAAACGTTGTAAATCGCCGCTCGTGGCACAACCGACTCTGGGTGACGTCATCCGAGATCGGGCGTAGGCAGCCGGCGAGCTCGAGCCAGGAGCACAGCGTCCTGCGGGCTGAGGGGAGAACGCACGTGGTGGTCGCGACGGTACAGCGCTGCGCGGCTCCTTGGTACTCGGACGCTCTCGAGGGGTCGGCACACGATCACGGTGGCACCCCACGGAATGTTCTCGCGGTTCGTCGATAAGCCTTGGGCCGCCCTTGTCGTCCGCCAGCTAACTTGTCCGACTGCCACTCAACGTGTCTGAAATACAAAGACGGACACGTTGTTTGGCAGCGCGGGCGGCGCACGTCCATAACGGGTCGGCCAAGCCTTCATTCGTCGCGAGGCGTCCGAATGGCGTGCGCCAACTGCAAAAGGTCGCGGACCACCTATGTGAGACGGGGCACGCCTTGGACTAGGGCGGCAGGAGTCGGGGCCACCTGTAAACATCAGGACGGCCACTGGAGGACCGGCTAGTTGTACTGCCCAGGGAGGTTGGTCAACCGAGTGATCGGTGACCGGTTCCCGATGGCGGTGTGGGGCCGGTGGTGATTGTAGTGATGCAGCCATGCCGGGAGGGCGTT